>JAYVUV010000254.1:0-12242 GCA_043787615.1 Janthinobacterium sp.
ATATGGCGATGCCGATGATGTCCTCTCTTTTACGCCGCGCCGGCGCCCTGCTCTGCGTGTTGCCGGCCATGGCGATGGCGGCGTCCGCGCCCGCCGCCTTGTCCGACCGGCCGGCCGACTACGCCTACAGCCTGCCGCTCAACGTCAGCGGCAAGGCCGGCGTGGTCGCTTACCGCCTGCCGCAGGCGGTCTATCTGCAATCGCGCTCGAACGCCTTGAACGACCTGCGCCTGTTCGACCGGCTCGGTAACGCGCTGCCGTTCGCGCTGCGCCAAGAGCCGGCCCGCTCGCGCACCAGCCACAAGGACCTGGCGGTCAAGGTGTTCCCGCTCATGGGCGCGCGCGCGGCCGGGCCGTCCGAGGCGGCCGGGCTGGATATACGCACCAGTCCCGACGGCCGGCTGCTGTCGGTGGCCAGCCGCCAGGCGCCCGAGCGGGGCGGACCGGCCGACCTGAGCGCGCTGGTGCTGGACCTGGGCACGGCCACCGATGCCGAGCCGCCGCTGGTGGGCGCGCTGCGTTTCACCCTGCCGGCCGGCGCCACCACCTACGACGCCCAGGTTTGGCTCGACGTCAGCGACGACTTGAAACAGTGGCTGACCATCGGCACCGCCGACCTGACCTGGCTGGTCAACCGCGACACGCAAACCCTGTCCAACGACCGCATCGGGTTCGAGCCGACCCGCTTCCGCTACGCGCGCCTGAGCTGGAAACGGGGCGCGCCGCTGCTGTTCGGCGCCGTCACCGCCGAGGTGATCGAGCAAACCGCGCTGGCCGCGCGCACCGAGACGCTGCTGCTCCAGCCGGCGCCCGGAAAACAGGCGCCGGACTTGGTGTACCAGAGCGCCATCGCCATCCCCACCGAACAAATCGGGCTCCAGTTCGCCGAGCAAAACGTGGTGCTGCCGAGCCAACTCGGACGCTATGTGGAACTGCCGAGCCGTCAACTGGGCCAACCTTCGACCTGGATCTTCGAGTCGCTCGCCAGCAGCACCTTTTACCAGATCACCCAGGCCGGCCAGCCGCGCCGCTCGGGCGATCTGCCGATCGCCACCACCCACAACGCGCAATGGGTGCTGCGCCCGCAGGCGGGCGGCGCCGCCAAACCGCAACTGCGTCTGACCTGGTCGCCGGCCAGCCTGGTGTTTCTGGCCAATGGCAACGCGCCATATCAACTGGCGTTCGGGCGCGACAAGGCCGAACCGGCGGCGCTGGCCGTCAGCCAGGTGGCGCCCGGCTTCGACCAGCAGGAATTGCTCGACCTGGAGCAAGCCCGGGCCGGCGCGCTGGTGACGCGCCAGGCGGCCGGGCCGGGCGAGACCAGCCTGGCCGAGGCGGCCGGCAAGTCGGCCCATCTGCGCATCGCCGCGCTGTGGGGCGTGCTGCTGTTGGGGGTGGCGGTGTTAGGCTTTTTCGCCTGGCGCCTGATCAAGCAGATGGGCGAGGAAGCGCCGCCGCCGTGAGCGCGCGCCGGGAGCCTATATAAGCATAGCGACGGCGACGGTTACTGCCCGCGCATCAGCGCCTTGAACGCCTTGGGCATCCAGGGCCGCGCCGCCAGCATGAAGCTGATGGCGTATTTTTCGTCGGCCGGCAGGCGCGCGTCGTCCTGGTGCTGCTGCGAGAATTCGTCGGCCACCTGTTTCAGCCGCTCCAACAGCGCACCGGTGGAGCGCTTCGACAGCATCACGTTCACCACCCGCAGCAGCTCGTTGTCGCCGTCGAACAGCGAATTGAGATAATCGCCGTAGGCCTCGTCGCGGAAGTAGTTTTGAATCGGCCCGTTCGGTATCCAGGCGAAGGTGCGCGCCACCAGCAGCTTGACCCGGTTGTTGGGCAGCAGCTGCAAAAAGCCGATCCGGTCCAGCCGCAGCAAATGCTTGACCGCCTCCGCCTCGCTGATCTTGTAGATGGCCAGCACCTGCTCGAGCGGCAGCAGATTGAGGCTCGACACCGCCACCACGAACAACTTGGTGTCGCCGATGATCTCCTTCTCTTGATCGAAGGTGAGGCTGGCGATCAGCTCTTGCCGGTCGCGCGCCACATAGGCCAGGTCGTGGAAGTCGATGCCGATCGCGGTCAGGATCTGATCCAGCCGCTGCAGCGTGAAATTCTTCAGCGAGAACATGCGCTTGACGCTGGCCTCGGACATGCCGATGCGCTGGGCCAGGTCGGCATAGGTGATCGAGCGCGCCTTGAGCTGACGCTTGAGGGCTTCGATCAGGATAGTCGCGTGCAGCATGGCCGCCCTTCATTCCAAAAGTATTAACAAATGATACCAGAGCGCCAGGCTGGCGATACGGTATCGCTTTTGATTGCCGGCGCCGACCCGATCGACCATGATGGCAACGCCAATTCGGCATACACACTTCGGAGTTCACATGAAACGCATCCTGTCCATTTGCCTGTTCTGCGCCATCAGCGCCGGTGCCAGCGCCAATGGAGGCCCGTCGGATATCTCAAGCGCCTCGGAAGGTCTGGGCCAGGCCTCGGGCGTGATCTTGCTCGGTTCGATGTCGATGGTCATCGGCTCCGGCGCGGTCGTCGTCGCCAGCGTCGAAGCGGTCGGCGACGGTATCGTGGTGGTGCTCAAGGGCGCCTCCGACGCCGGCAAGGCATCGGTGCGCCTGACCGGCAAGGCGGCCCAGGGCTTGTCGGTGGCGGCCGGCACCGTGGTCGAGGTGGTGGCGGTATCGACCGGCCACGTGCTGGTCCTGTCGGGCAAGGCCATCGCCTACATCCCGAACGAAATCGGCAAGTCGCTGCTGCATCACTCGCGCGTGGAAGCCGGGGTATAACATGGGCGCGGGCATGACACGCAAGGCCCTGCCGCTGCTGGCATTGGCGATGGGCCTGTCGGCCCTGGCCTGCGCCCCGGCGCTGGCCGGACGCTCCTGCGAAGAAAAACCGATGGACGCGACGGTGGTGGTCAAGGCCATGAGCCTGGCCCAAAAAACCCAGCAGGCGCTGGACGATTCGGGCGCCGAGGTGGCGCTGATCGCCCGCGTCGGCCAGGATCTGTCGAAGTACAATCTGCGCTATTCGCACGTCGCGCTGGTGTGGCGCGACCATCCGCAAGGGCGCTGGACGGTGGTGCACGAATTGAACGAATGCGGCACCGCCCTCTCCTCTTTGTACAATGAAGGACTGGGCAATTTCTTCATGGACGATATGTACGCCTACGAGACCGAGATCGTGGTGCCGGGCGCCGCCACCCAGGCCAGCCTGGCCCGTTTGCTGACATCGAACACGCCGCTGCGCATGCACGCATCGCGCTATAACATGCTGGCCTACGCCTACTCGACCAGGTACCAAAACTCCAACCAGTGGGTGCTGGAGACCTATGCGGCCGCCAGCGCGCCGGCCGGCAAGGTGGAAACCCGGGAAGAGGCGCAAGCCTGGCTGACAAAAGCCGATTATCGGCCGATCACGCTCAAGGTGCCGACCATGACGCGACTGGGCGGGCGCATGTTCCGCGCCAATATCGCCTTCGACGACCATCCCTTCGACCGGCGCATGGCCGGCCAGATCGACACCGTCACGGTGGACTCGGTGGTGCGCTTCATCAAACAGCGCGATCCCGAGACGCGCGACATCGTGCTCGCGCTGGATGCCAAGTAGCCGGCGCGGCGCGGCTTGCGTGAACCGGCCCATCCGGCACGGGCTGCGCGGCATGGGCTGCGCGGCCCGGCCTGCGCGGCGCGTTCAAAACGACGCGCGCAGGCTTAGTCGTAAATTGCGCGGCTCCAGCGGATGTATCAGGCGGCCGTCGATGCCGCCGCCGCAGCCGCCACCGTCCTGTTCCGACCGGGTGCAGGCGCCGCCCCAGTATTCGATATCGTTGGCGCGGCGGTCGAACAGGTTGAGCACGTCCAAGCTCACTTGCAGCTTCGGCGTGATCCGGTAGCCCAGCTTCATGCTGGCCAACCAGAACGGCGTGGAGCGGTATTGGTCGGTCTCTTCCAGCGCGTAAGCGCCTAAATAACGTAGACGCAGGCCGCCGAACCAGCTGCCACCCTGGTCCACGCCGACCGCCATCGAGGCGGTCAGCGGAATCGCGTTCGGCACATGGGTGCCGCCGCCGTCCACCGCCTCGGTGAAACGGGCCTGCGACCACGCCAGGTCGGCGTCGATGATGATCGCCTCGGTCGGCGTGAAATAGTTCGACCATTCCAGGCCATGCCGGCGCGAGGCGCCGCGCGCCTCGGTCACGCCTTCGTCGCCGACGAACACAAGCTCCGACGCCGACTTGATCCGCCACAGCGACACGCTGCTGCTCCAACCGGGCAGCGGTTTGCCGCGCATGCCGATCTCGGCACCGGTCGACTTGGCGAACAATCCCAGTTTGTCGGCCGGGCTGCCGTCCGAGGGATGGATGCTGGAGGTGGCGCCGCGCACGTCGTTGCTGTGATAGCCGTCGCCCCAGTTGGCGTAAAACTCGGTGCTGGCGTGCTCGCCGAACGGGCCGAACACCAGCGCCAGTTTCGGGCTGGTTTGACCGGCGCGCACGCTGCCGCCGTTCTCCATATTGAACTGGCCATCGAGCGCGGTGGCGCGCGCGTCAATCTGGTCGTGCCGCAGTCCGACGGTGCTGCGCAGCCAAGGCGTCCATTGCCGGCGCGCCTCGACGAACAAGCCGAGCGCCGTCTCGTCGATACGGTCCTCGCGCACGGTGGCGGTGCGCACGCGCGACACCGTTTCGTACAGGCCGACTTTGCCGATGCGGTCCTGGCGCAGCTGCACCCCGCCGCTCAAGTCGAACTGGCCCAGCGCCACCGTGCGCCTGGCCTCGCCGCCCCAGATGGTGCGCTGGTCGGCCTGTTCGTGCTGGTCGCCCTGCGGCCCGCTGATAAACCCGGACGGCGCGGCGAAATAATGTAAACCGTAGTCGATCACATAGGCTTGCACCCGGCTGGTCCCGCCCGCGTCACCGCCGGCCCATTCGCCAGACAGGCTGTAACGGTGGGTGCGGCCGCCGTCGCTGGCCGAAAGGGCGCCGAAGCGGCCGATCTCGCCGCTGTCGATGGCGCGCGCCGGCACGTGTTCGGTGGCGGTCCATTCCGATTCATACGCTATCGCGGTCACGGCGAAGCCGTTGCCCGCGCTGCCGCGCGAGAAGCGCAGCACGCCGTTGCGCTTGCGCAGATTGGCCGGCAAGTCCCACGGCCCGTCATTGCCGGCTGCCTCGAAGGCGCCGACCAGGTCGAAATCCTGATAGCGGGTGCCGCCGGCGGCCAGCACGCGGCGATAATTGTGCTGGCCGATGGTGGCGTCCACGAACGGCGCCTTCAACTGGCGCACATAGTCGATGCGCGCCGAGCCGGTGTTGGAAAAGTCGCCGTCGTCGGCCGCGTACACGCCCTTGCGGTACTTGATGGTGGAGATCAGCTCGGGCATCAAAAAGTTCAGGTCCATATATCCCTGGCCGTGGGCGTGGCTGGCCACGTTGACCGGCATGCCCAGCACGCTGGTGGCGAAGTCGCTGCCGTGGTCCAGATTAAAACCGCGCAGGAAGTATTGGTTGGCCTTGCCGTCGCCCGAGTGCTGGGTGACGATCATGCCCGGCACCGTTTCCAGCAATTCGGCGGTGCGCAGCAGCGGCCGGGTGGCCAGCTGCTTGGCGGTCACGGTGCCTTCGGTGGCGGAATCGGCGATGCCGATCAGGCCCGGACGGCTGCCGGTGACGGTCACTTCCTGCAAGGTGGGCAGACCGGTGGCGGCGGCCAGCGTGCAACTGCCCAGCAATAGCAGCGGCAGCGAGGGGGTAAAGCGCGAGAATGCCATATTTTTTCCAGAGATCACATCGATGATCGGTACAAGCGCCAAATTGGCAGCCGTCGCCACACCGCCGGCGTGCAAACGCGACGCAGCGGGACACGCTCGCGCGCGAACGGGCGAGCGCGTCCACGCGCCCGGCGGGCCGGGCGGCGTCGAATCGACACGACAGTGAACTTGGCTATGCGACGGACAAAACCGAACCCCGGGTTTTGCACCAGCTTCAACGCCATGGCCGGTCTTCTGGCTTGCCGTCATCCTCGTCTGCCCTGGCCTTCCCATGCGATGCACAGTGGCGGTTGGACAAATTCGTCAGGCCTACAGCAGCGGGGGCTGCGCCGGACTGGGAGAGCGTGTTGCTCCCGTCACCGGCTTCCCGTTTCACCCATCGTCAGACGAGACGATGGACACCATAGCGTAAGGCAACATTTTACACCGCTTCGTGGCCGTCAGCTTCAAGAAAAACATGCAACGCTTTTTACAATATCAAACATTTTTCCTCTTGAAATAGCGCACCGCCGCCCAAATAGGGATGCGAGTCGATAAACCAAGTGATAGCTTAGTCAATGTTGCAAGTGCACAACGATAGCGGGTTTATTTTGTTTTTTATTAAATAATCATTGAAAGTGAATGCGGGGCGCGGATAGAATTCGTGCGCTGCAACATGCGTTTGCAACGACGGGTAGTCACCTCACACTTTTAGGAATAAAAATGAAAAAACAATTTTTCGCAGCCGTCATCGGCGCCGCCATGGTTTTGCCGATGGTTGCTCAAGCACAAGCCCAGGCACAAGGCCAGTCGGCTTATGTCGGCGTGAGCGCAGGCCGCGCTGAAGGCAAACTGAGCGCTGATGACTTTTCCTTCAAAGACAACGACACCGGTTACAAAGTGTTCGGCGGCTATGATTTCGACAACATCTTCGGCGTGCAAGCCGGTTATGTCGATTTCGGTAGCGGCGAGGGCACCTTTGCTGGCGACACTTTGAGCGTCAAACCGAAAGCGTTCTATGTTGCCGGCACCGCCACCTACAACATCGACCCGCAATTCTCGCTGTCGGCCAAAGTCGGCGCGTCGGCCAACCGCACCAAGTTCAACGGCACTGTGGACGGAGCCAGCGGTGAGCGCACCATCAACAAAACCACCGCCATGTTCGGCGTCGGCGCAGCATATAATTTCGACAAAAATTTCTCGGTTTTGGTTGAGTATGAAAACTTCGGCAAAGCAGTCGACGAAAATGGCACTTCGCTGAAAACCTCGCTGATCTCCGCCGGCGTGCGTTACAAGTTCTAAATAAAAGCATCGATTTCCTGATGTATTTAAGCCGACCCGATGGTCGGCTTTTTTTATGATCAAGCTCAGTTACATTTACTCACAATATAATCAAGCACTGCGGTATTGCGTTACATTTGCTCACAATCGCTGAGAAACAAATCGCTAGAATGCCTTATCGATCAACGCTCCCCATTTACAATTGTCAAACTCTTCAAAGCGTCTACTCGCCGCTTGCGTGATCGCTTGCTTGAGCGCTTGCGCGGCCCCACCGCCCGCGCCCCGCGTCACGGATGATGCCAGCGGCGCGTCACGCGCGCCGATCCGCTTCCTGCTGACCTTCGACGACGGCCCTAGCGCCGCCGAGCAAAGCAACCCGACCGTCCAAGTGCTAGCCACCCTGGACCACAACCACCTCCAACCCGGCGTCAAAGCGATTTTTTTCACCCAGACGCGGGCGCCGAACGGCGGCGGCAGCGAACGCGGTCGCCAATTGCTGCGGCGCGAATACGAACAGGGGCATCTGCTCGCCTTCCATAGCGCCACCCCGGGCCACAGCAACCACCGCTACCTGAGCCCTGAGGCGCTGGAGCTATCGCTACAACGCGGCGTCGCCGATCTGGAAGCGGTGACGGGCAAGCCACCCACGCTGGTGCGCCCGCCCTTCTGGAATTACGACGCGCGCACCCTGGACGCTTACCATCGTCACGGCATGCAGATGATATTGACCGATTTGAGCGCCAACGACGGCAAAATTTGGGGCGTCAACTTCAGCTGGCACAAGCGCTCGAACATGCTCACGCACCTGGCGCAAGTGCGTCAGCGCTGGACCGCAGGCACCCTGCCGCTGGTCGATGGCGCGCACCCGGTGCTGGTCACTTTTCACGACGTAAACAGCTACACGGCGCGCAACCTGGAAGAGTACATGGAGATTTTGCTGGACGTGGCGCGCGAGCTGGAGCTGCCCACCACCGCCAAGCCCTTTTACGACCGACGCGACGACATCGAGCGCGCCGCCCTGGCCAGCGCCGTGCGCGACCCGGCCGACGCGCCGCTCCTGCCCGGCTTTTGGAACTGGCTGTGGAAGTGAGCGCCCGCCAAGGTGCCTAGTTAGGCCGATAGCGCTTGAAAATGAGCGAGGTGTTGATCCCGCCGAAAGCGAAGTTATTCGACATCACATGGTCGCACACGATGGCGCGGCCTTCCCCGACGATGTAGTCGAGCGCCGCGCACTGCGGATCGACCCGCTCCAGATTGACGGTGGGCGCGAACCAGCCCTCGCGCATCATCTCGATGCTGATCCACGCCTCCAGCGCCCCGCAAGCGCCCAGGGTGTGGCCCATATAGCTTTTCAAGGAGCTGATCGGCGTGGCGCCGCCGAACACCGCGAAGGTGGCCTGCGACTCGGCCACGTCGCCGTGCTGGGTGCCGGTGCCGTGCGCGTTGACGTAGCCGATGTCGGCCGGGTTCAAGCCGGCGTCGGCCAGCGCCAGCCGCATCGCCACCTGCATGGTGGCGGCGTTCGGCTGGGTCACGTGGCTGCCGTCGCTGTTGGTGCCGAAGCCCACCAGCTCGGCGTGAATGGTGGCGCCGCGCGCCTCGGCGTGCGCCATCTCCTCCAAAATCAGGCAGCCGGCGCCCTCGCCGATCACCAGGCCGTCGCGGCCGGCGTCGAACGGACGTGGCGTGCTGTGGCCGGCGTCGTTGCGGGTGCTGGTGGCGAACAGGGTGTCGAACACCGCCGCCTCGGTCGCGCACAACTCCTCGGCGCCGCCGGCGATCATGGCCACTTGCTTACCGCTCTGGATCGCCTCGAAGGCGTAGCCGATGCCCTGGCTGCCCGAGGTGCAGGCGCTCGAGGTGGTGATCACGCGCCCGGTCACCCCCAAAAACACGCCAATGTTGACCGGCGCGGTATGCGCCATCATCTTGATGTAGGTGGTGGCGTTGATGCCCTTGGTGCTGCGCTCCTCCATCATGCGGCCGAAGTCGCCGATCGCGCTCGGGGTGCCGGCCGAGGAACCGAAGGCGATGCCCATGGCGCCGCTCTTGAGCAGCGCATGCTCGAGCAGGCCGGCGTCGGCCAAGGCCAATTCGCTGGCGCGGGCCGCCATCAAGGCCACCCGGCCCATGCTGCGGATCGCCTTGCGGTGATAGCGTTCATTGAGTTCGAACGGCGCGGCCGGCGCGCCCAGTTGGGTGTTCAAGCCCTCGTAGTCGGCCCACTCGTCCATGCGCACCACGGCGTTGCGGTACGCGCCCAGCCGCGCGCGGATGGCGGCCCAGTCGTTGCCGATCGGGCTGATGCCGGCCATGCCGGTCACCGCCACGCGCCGGCTCATGCCATGCCCCCGTTGACCGAAATGACTTGGCGCGTGATGTAGCCGGCCTCCTCGCCGATCAGGAAGCTGACGGCGGCCGCCACCTCCTCCGGCTGGCCGACCCGGCGCGCCGGGATCATCTTGAGCGCTTCCTCCAGCGGCACCTCGCCGATCATGTCGGTCTCGATCAAGCCGGGCGCCACGCAGTTGACGGTGATGGCGCGCTTGGCCAGTTCCAGCGCCAGCGCCTTGGTGGCGCCGATGATGCCGGCCTTGGCCGCGCTGTAATTGACTTGGCCGCGGTTGCCGATCAAGCCCGAAACCGAGGCCAGAGTCACGATGCGCCCCGGCTGGCGACGCTGCACCAGCGGCATCACCAACGGATTGAGCACGTTGTAGAAGCCGTCCAGATTGGTCCGCAAGACGATGTCCCAATCCTCGCCCGACATGGCCGGAAAGGCGTTGTCGCGCGCCACGCCGGCGTTGCACACCACCCCGTAATAGCAGCCGTGGGCCGCGATGTCCGCCTCCAGCGCGGCGGCGCTGGCGGCGCGCTCGCCGATATCGAATTGCAGCACCCGCGCCGCGCGCCCCAGCGCCGCGATCTGCCGCGCCACCTCCTCGGCCTCGTCGACCCGGCCGCGGCAATGCAGCGCCAGGTCGTACCCGTCGCGCGCCAAGCGCAGCGCGATGGCCTTGCCGATGCCGCGCGAGGAACCCGTCACCAGCACGGTTTTCGGGCGATCGTTCTTGTCGAGCTTAGCGTTCATAGTCATACCGCACCTTCATTGGAATTGCCCTGCAAAAAATCTTGAACGTTCTCGGGCTGGAACACCGTCACCGTGGCGCTGGCCACGTCGGCCAGCGGCGCCGGGCCGATTTCCTCGATCCGGCATTCGAACGCGCCCAGGCCGTTTTCGCCCTGCAAAGCGCGGTGCACATGCACGTGCAGCACGCTGCCCAGCGCGAATCGCGCCCGCTTGACCTCGTAGCGCCGCGCGCCCAGCAAAAACCCCACCTTGACCGGCGCGCCGCGCCGCAGCGCCGCGTAACCGGCATGGGCCGCGATGGCTTGCGCCATGTATTCGATGCCGACCCAGGAGCCGACCCCGGCGCCGTCGAAGAACTGGCTGGCGGCGCCGATGGTCACCTGCGCGACCAGGTTGTCGGCGTCGGCCGAGATCAGCCGATCGAGCAGCAGCATCGGGCCGCCGTGCGGCACCAGGCTGGCGATTTCGGGCCAGCTCATGGCGCCCGCCCCAGCACCAGGGCGGCGTTCGAGCCGCCGAAGGCGAACGAGCTGCTGAGCACCCAGTCGAGAGGCCGTCCCAGCGCGGCGCCCGGCGCCACCAGATTGAGGGCCGGCAGCGCCGGATCGGCCACGCCGTCCCACAAATGGGGCGGCAGGCGGCCGCGCCGATTATCGTCCTGCATGGCCAGCCAGCACAGCGCCGCCTCCACCGCCGCCGCCGCGCCCAGTGTGTGGCCGGTGAAGGGCTTGGTCGAACTGAGCGCCACGCCGGGCGCGAACAGCTCGGCCATCACGCGCGCCTCCATCGCGTCGTTCTGCGGGGTCGCGGTGCCATGCAAATTGATGTAGTCGATCTCGGACGGCGCGATGCCAGCCCGGCGCAGCGCCTGCGTCATGGCCAGGGCCGCGCCGACGCCGGCGGGATCGGGCGCCGAGATATGGTGGCCGTCGGACGACTCGCCCCAACCGGCCAGCGTCACCGCGGCCGGCTGAGCGCTCATCAAAAACAGGGCCGCGCCCTCGCCGATATTGATGCCGTCGCGGTTCGCGCTAAACGGATTGCAGCGCGCCGCGCTGACCGATTCGAGCGCCGAAAAGCCGGCCACGGTGAAGCCGCACAGGGAATCGACGCCGCCGGTCAGCACCGCGTCGCACAGGCCCATGCCGATCAGGCGGGCCGCGCTGGCCATGGCCTTGGCCGCCGAGGAACAGGCGCTGGAATGGGCGTAGGCCGGGCCGTCGATACCCAGTTCGGTCGCCAGCATCTGCGCCGGCGAACCCATTTCCTGGCGCGCGTACTGAAAATCGGCCGGCAGCGCGCCTTCGCTCAGATAGTGGCGCAGCGCGCTTTCGGTTTCTGCGATGCCGGAGGTGCTGGTGCCGATCACCACCCCGACCCGCCGCGCGCCGAAGCGGGCGATGGCGGCGTCGACCTCGGGCCGGATCTGTGCCAGCGCGGCCAGCGCCAGACGGTTGTTGCGGCTACGCAGGGACGGTGCCAAATGGGCGTCCGACGGCAGCGCGGTGGCGACCCTGCCCAACGCCAGCGCGCGCCCGGGCGAATACGCGTCGCTCGCGGCCAAGCCGCTCTCGGCCCGATCGAGCAGGGCGGCCTTGATGTCGGCGTGGTTGTCGCCCAGCGCGCACACCAGGGCGCAGTGATTCAGATAAAACATCGTCGCTTCCGAATAAACATTCACTTCAAATCGAGCCGCCGCGCGGCGCCCGGGCTCACGGTGCGTCCGGCGCGGATTGTATCGTCAAGCGGTAATGGTAACGCAGGTTTTCCAGCACCACGGTGCCGCTCCAGCGCGGGCTGGCGCTGTAGTCGATTCGCGTCACCGGCGCGCCGTCCAACGACAGGGTGCGGCGCATGCCGTTTTCCTCGATGCGCCAGCCGGCCGGCAGCGCGGCCTGGATCGCCGCCGCCGGCCACAGGGTCAGCTGCATATCCTCCAGCACGTCCTCGGCCCGCACCTGGGCCGGCAGCATGAAGTGGCGCCAGGTGGTCAAGTCCTTGCCGTCGTAATGGAGCGACAGCACGCGCTGACCAAACGCCAGGCCGACCAGATCGAGCTGCGCGGGGTCCACTTCCAGGGCCGCGTCCAACTCGTCGATACGCCCGC
>JAYVUV010000255.1:0-10572 GCA_043787615.1 Janthinobacterium sp.
GCCGCGTCGTCGCCGGCCAGCACCGGCACCACGGCGCGCGCCAGGGCCGGACCGTGGTCCAGCTCGGCGGTCACGAGATGCACCGTGGCGCCGTGTTCGGTGGCGCCGCTGTCGAGCGCCTGCTGGTGGGTGTGCAAGCCGGGAAAACGCGGCAGCAGCGAGGGGTGGATATTGAGCATGCGTCCGGCGTAATGGTCGACGAAAGCGGGGGTCAAGATGCGCAGGAAACCGGCCAGCACCACCAAGTCGGGCGCGTGGCGGTCGACTTGCTCGCGCAGGGCGGCGTCGAATTGCTCGCGGCTGGCGTAGGCCTTGCTCGGCACCACGGCCGTGGCGATGCCCTGGGCGGCCGCGAAGGCCAGGCCCTCGGCGTCGGCGCGGTTGCTGATCACGGCTGCGATCCGGGCCGGCCAGCGCTCGGCGGTGGCGGCGTTCACCACGGCCTCCATGTTGCTGCCGCGTCCCGAAATCAGGATGACGATGTTTTTCATAGCGCGCATTGTACCCGCTAACGCCTTGCCGGCCAAAAAAAGCGGGGAAAAGATGTTGCGGCGCAGCACAGATTTAGCGGCCCGACAAGACGCGCCGGGCGGGCGCGGCGGCGCTATTCGAACGAGTAAAACACGCGGAACGGGATCTTTTTCTCGGCCCAATAATCGGCCGCGTCGCGGAACACGTCGAGCAGGGTTTCGCGCGCTTCCTTGTCGAATTTTTGCGTGTTCGGCAATTGCTCGAGCACCACCAGAAAGCCGTGCTGGGGGCCGGCCTTGAACATGGTGTCGGTCAAACACAGGCGCAGCGCCTCGAAATTCTTGGCCAGATTTTTGGGGAATTGAAACGCTTCCGCGATGATCCCCATCACTTGCTGCTTGGTCAATCCGGCCGCGCAATGCGCGTACAGAAAATGCTGCCCGAGATGGCTGGCCTCGTCTTGTAATTCGGACACGCGGAACGCGCGGATGGACTGGACAAGGTTGGGCGGCACGGTTATTAACAAACTCATTTTTCCCTCAAATCGACCTGTTATGTATGGAATTGCTGTGCTGTTATATACCGGCCTTCAACGCGGGCGGGTCAATGCGCCAGCGCGGTGTGGTAGACATTTCTGATTGTCAATCTGAACCCATACGCGTATTAGGGTAACGTGTTGTACTAAACGAATCAACCCGTATGTGGGATTCCAGGCCTAGATTTGTTAAAAATAGAACACTTATTGCCGCTTTTGCCTGCTCTTCATGTCTGCCCAAGTCGCCGGCGCGCTGGTCGGGCGCGCGCCCCTGTTACAATTTGTTGCCTTACAAATGCGCTGTGCGGCGGCGGCGGGATTACCATATGGTCACGGCGTAAGACTGGCCACCACAGATTAATCACATGACGAGGTAACAAATGAACTTGCAAGCCAAATTGATTGTGTCCGCACTTTGTTTTGGCGCCTTGCCAGTGGTACAGGCGGCCGATTTCGAGGATTTCGGCCGCGTGGTGCGTGTGACGCCGCAAGTGGAGCAAGTCAATCATCCGCGTCAGGAATGCCGCACCGAGTACGTGCAAGTACCGGTGCCGCAACAGGCGCCGCAACGCAGCATGGGCGGCTCTATCATCGGCGGCATCGCCGGCGCCTTGGTCGGTAACCAGGTCGGCGGCGGCACCGGCCGCACGGCGGCCACGGCGGCCGGCGCCATCGCCGGCGCGGTGATGGGCGACCGCATCGACAACAACGGCAACGCCGTCGCCAGCGGCGGCGGCAGCCAGGAACAAGCGGTCAAGCAATGCCGCACCGTCGATCACTGGGAATCGCGCAACAACGGCTACGAAGTGGTGTACGACTACCACGGCCGCAACTACACCAGCATCATGTCTTCCGATCCAGGCAACCGGGTCCGCCTGCGCGTCTCCGTCGAGCCGGCTCAGCAATAACAGCCCGAGCGCATCGTTCACTACCGGCCCCGCGTGGGCCGGTTTTGTTTTGTGGCCGCCCCGGCGACGTCTCCTTTTTACTTGCTTTGCTTCAAGTCATCGCAGGATAATAGATCTTCTCTCAGGCCGCCCTCCCCCATGCTCATCAAACGCAAATCGATCGAACAAATAGAATCCTCGCGCCCGCCGCGCAAGCCGCGTTACGCGCCGGTCACCCTGTCCGAGCATAACGGCGTGCGTTACCTGCATTTCGGCACCGAATGGGTGCAGGGCGCCATGCGCATCCGCAAGCCCGATTGGCTGGAACTGGAATACGCCCAGCAAATGATGGCGTGGATGCTGTTCATCGAGCAACCGCGCCACATCGCCCAGCTGGGCCTGGGCACGGCCGCGCTGACCAAATTTTGCTACCGCCAATTTCCGCAGGCAAAAGTGAGCGCGGTCGAACTGAACCCTTCCGTGATCGGCGTGTGCGCCTCGATGTTCAAGTTGCCGCCCAACGACGAGCGACTCGACGTACGCGAGCAAGACGCGCTGGAATTCGTCAACGAAGAAGCCAATCTAGGCCGCTTCGACGCCTTGCAAGTCGATTTGTACGACGCCACCGCGCGCGGCCCGGTGCTCGACAGCGCCGAGTTTTACGCGGCTTGCGCGGCCTGTTTGACGCCGCAGGGCATCATGACCGTCAATTTATTCGGCGACCATCCGAGCTACGCCAAGAACGTGAAAGCGATGAAATTTGCGTTCGACCATGTCCTCTGCCTGCCCGAGGTCCATGATGGCAACGTGGTGGCGCTGGCCTTCAAGAGCCGGCCCGCGCTCGACTTCGCCGCCCTGGCTTTGCGCGCCGAACAGATCATGGCCGCCACCAAATTGCCCGCCAAGACTTGGGTCAAGGCCTTGCAAAGCGGCATCTGAGCGGCGCGGGCGCCCAGCCCGGGGCTGCGCGTCTGCGCTCGCCGCGCTTGTGCCGACCTTACGACTATGAAAGTAGCTGATGAAAAACGCGTCACCCAAAACGCTGGACCTGCAACAGATTTTCACCTGGCTGCTGGCGGACGGCATCGTGGAAAAAGTCAACGTCAAGGCCAATTACGCCCAGGCCCAGGGCGTGCTGAAAAACACGGTGGGCGCGATGCACCCGCTCAGCGCGGTGGCCCACTGCAAACTGCTGTCGGCCTTGGCGCCGCACAAACTGCTGACCCTGGACGCCTTGTCCGAATGGCTGGCCAAGCGCGTGTCGCTACCTTTCATCCGCATCGATCCGCTCAAGGTCGATTTCACCAAGGTGGCCGACGTGATGTCGGCCAACTACGCGGCGCGCTTTAACATCTTGCCGGTCGAGTTGAGCGCCAGCACTTTGGTGGTGGCCACGGCCGAACCGTTCGCGCTGGAGTGGGAAGCCGAGATCGCCAAGATTTCGCGCCGCACCATCAAGCTGGTGATCGCCAATCCGCTCGATATCGCACAATACATTTCGCAGTTTTTCAGCCTGGCCAAATCGATCAAGAACGCCAGCAAGGCCAACGGCCAAGACCTGGCGATGCGCAACAATTTCGAGCAACTGGTTGAAATGGGGCGCAACAACAAACAGCTCGACGCCAACGACCAGCACGTCATCAACATCGTCGATTGGCTGTGGCAATACGCGTTCGAACAGCGCGCCTCCGACATCCATCTGGAACCGAAGCGCGACATCGGCTCGGTGCGCTTTCGCATCGATGGCGTATTGCACAACGTCTACCAAGTGCCGGCGGTGGTGATGATCGCCATGACGGCGCGCGTCAAATTACTGGGACGGATGGACGTGATCGAAAAGCGCCGCCCGCAGGACGGCCGCATCAAGACCCGCACCGCCGGCGGGGTGGAAATCGAATTACGCCTGTCGACCATGCCGACCGCCTTCGGCGAAAAAATGGTGATGCGTATTTTCGATCCCGAGGTGGTGGTCAAGACGCTGCCGGAACTGGGCTTTCCCACCGACGACGCGCTGCGCTGGGACGCCTTGACGGCGCGCCCGCACGGCATCATCCTGGTCACCGGCCCGACCGGTTCCGGCAAGACCACCACCCTCTACACCACCCTCAAGGCGCTGGCCACGCCGGAGGTGAACGTGTGCACGGTGGAAGACCCGATCGAAATGGTGGAAGCCTCGTTCAACCAGATGCAAGTGCAGCCCGGCATCGATTTATCGTTCGCCGACGGCGTGCGCGCGCTGATGCGGCAAGATCCCGACATCATCATGGTGGGCGAGATCCGCGACCTGGCCACCGCCGAGATGGCGATCCAGGCCGCGCTGACCGGCCACTTGGTGCTCTCGACCCTGCACACCAACGACGCCCCCTCGGCCGTGATGCGCCTGCTGGAGCTGGGCGTGCCGTATTATTTGCTGGAGGCGACCCTGATCGGCATCATGGCGCAGCGCCTGGTGCGCACGCTGTGCCCGGACTGCAAGAGCGCCGACGGCGAGTTGCAAGACGATGTGTGGGAAAGCCTGAGCGGCGCCTGGAAGTTGCCCAAGCCGGAGCACGTGTACCGCCCGGTCGGCTGCCCGGAATGCCGCCAAACCGGCTACCGGGGCCGCACAGGTCTGTACGAGTTGCTGACCGTGAGCGACAGCTTCACCCAGATCATCGGCGAGCAAACCGATATCAACGCGCTGCGCCGGCAAAGCATCGCCGACGGCATGAAGCCGCTGCGCATCGCCGGCGCCATCAAGATCCAGGAGGGCGTGACCAGCGTGGAAGAAGTGCTCAAGGTCACGGCGGCGTTCGGCTAGCGCGGCGATGGCGAGCGGCGAAATTTTTCGACTTTGGCGCTTTGCATACCCGCGCGGCTAGTATATAATGCGGCCTCTTTCGGGTCGTTAGCTCAGCTGGTAGAGCAGCGGACTTTTAATCCGTTGGTCGCAGGTTCGAATCCCGCACGGCCTACCACGAATAAAACAAAAAGCCCACGAATTTCGGTTCGTGGGCTTTTTGCTGTCCGCTCGCCGGCGACGCTTCATCCACCGCCGACGCCAGGCTGCGCGGGTGCAAAGCGGCCGCGCGGCAGATCGCAATCGAAGGATGCCACCGAGGCGATCAAGGCCCTCAGCCACTGCTGCGCGGGATGGCCGTCGTTACGCCTGTGCCACATCAAATCGTACACGATCTCCGGCAAGTCGACCGGGGGCGGGTACAGATCGAGCTCGTCGCGCTCGAGCGCATGCTGGACCACGCGCGTCATCACGGTGGCCGCCATAGCGGTGCGCGCCACCACTTGAGGCACGGCAAACATATGCGGCAGCGTCAAGCCGAGCGCGCGCCGCGCACCCAGGCGATTCAAGGCCTGGTCCACGAAACCATGGCGATCGCCCTCGGGCGAGCTCAACACATGGCGCAGCGCCAAAAACACGTCCATGTTCATGCCTTGCGCGAGAGCCGGATGAGCGCGCCGCACGATGGTCACGAATCGGTCGCGCATGACCGGCCGCGTCAGTATCCGGCTCTCGGCCTGGGTGGGCGGCACGCCGACCGCCGCATCGATG
Organism: Janthinobacterium sp.; assembly: GCA_043787615.1. Lineage (GTDB taxonomy): Bacteria > Pseudomonadota > Gammaproteobacteria > Burkholderiales > Burkholderiaceae_D > Janthinobacterium. The sequence goes on from JAYVUV010000255.1 coordinate 5,444, forward strand.
GTGCCGGCGTCGAGCAAATCGACCGCGCTGTCGCGGTTGCCGATGGCGTGCACCGCCAGCGACAAGCCGGCGCCGTGTTGCGCCATCGCCTCCGTAAGCCTGGACAGCAAGACGAACACCGGATATTCCGACAGGCCGAGCGTGAACGTTTGGGTCGCCTGCGCCGGCGCGAAGTCCCGCTTGGGTTTGATCGCGGCCTCGATCTGCTTGAGCGCGTGCGAGATCGGCACGGCCAAATCCCTGGCTTTGGGGGTCGGCAGCAAGCCGCTCGCGTTGCGTAGAAATAAAGGGTCGTCGAACAAGATGCGTAGCCGGGCCAGCGCGGCGCTCATGGCCGGCTGACTGACGCCGACGTGCGCGGCGGCGCGGGTCACATTGAGCTCGCTCGCGAGCGCGTCGAAGGCGGCCAGCAAATTGAGGTCGATCCCTTGAAAGTCCATTTTTTCAATACTCGTATATATCGCAAATCGATTGGACGAGGGATGGCGCGACCCCGATAATTTAAAGCATGGCCGCAGCGATCCCGAGGCGGAACCCACCTTCATCATAAAGCAAACATATCATGAAAACCAAAAAACACATCGCTGTCGCCATCGGCGCCGTCGTGGCATGGAGCATGGCCGCCACGACCGCGTTCGGCGCCGAAAAGGATATCTCGGCCGAAAAACTGATACGGCCGGCCGATATCCGCGAGGTCAGTCCGGGAGTGCACGTGATCGAGGACAAACAGCAGATTTTCCTGGTTCCGAATGTGACGATTATCACCGGCAGCGACGCCGTGCTGGTGGTCGATACCGGCCTGGGCACGGAAAGCGCCCGGCGCGTGCTGCAAGCGGCCAAGAATCTGGCGGGCCGGCGCAAACTGTATTTGACCATCACCCACTTCCACCCGGAGCACGGTTTCGGCGCCCAGGTCTTTAAAGGCCAGGCCACCATTATTTATAACCGCGCGCAACGCGACGAGTTACTGAAAAAGGGGCCGACTTTCCGCACGCTGTTCTCCGATAAGCTGGGCGTGGCCGCGGCGATGAAGGATGTGCGACTGGTCACCCCGGACGTGGTGTATGAGAACGAAGCGTCGATCGATCTGGGCGGGCGGGTGGTCAAGCTCAATTATTATCAAGCCGCGCACACGCTGGGCGACCAGGTGATTTCGGTGCCGAAGCAAGGCGTGGTCATTCTCGGCGACCTGTTGGAAACCAAGTCGTTTCCCATCATGCCGTGGTTCCCCGACCTGCAAGACACCGATGTCGATCCACTCAATTGGCGCGACATCTTTCGCAAGGTCGCCGCCACCAATCCGACCGTCGTGATTCCGGGCCACGGCCGCATCGGCGACGCCACCGATCTGGCCGCCGCCGCAAATCATATGGACACGGCCGGCGCGGAAGTGGCGCGGCGCTGCGCCGCCGGCGACGCCTTACCCAAGATTCAGCAGGAGTTGACTCCCATCCTGGCCGCGCAACACGCCGACTGGGACTTGAAAGACTGGATCAACATGGAAATTCAAGTGTATTACGAACGCACGTGCCGCCAATAAGCCGGACGTCACCATCAACTTATCACGCCATTAGGAGCTACCATGAAAGCCGTTGGATACCATACCTCGCTGCCGATCGACCACGCCGATTCCCTGCTCGACCTTGAACTGCCCTTGCCGGTGGCCAAAGGGCGCGATATTCTGGTCGAGGTGAAAGCCATCTCGGTCAATCCGGTCGACGCCAAGATCCGCCTGCGGCGCGCCCCCGCCGAAGGCAAGCCGGAAGTGCTGGGCTGGGATGTCAGCGGCGTCGTCAGCGCGATCGGCGACGCCGTCACCGGATTCAAACCGGGCGACCGGGTGTGGTACGCCGGCGCGCTGACACGCCCCGGCGGCAACAGCGAATTCCATCTGGTCGACGAGCGTATCGTCGGCCATATGCCCCGGAGCCTGGACTTCGCGCAAGCGGCGGCCATGCCCTTGACCGCCATCACCGCTTGGGAATTGCTATTCGACCGGCTGGAAGTGAGCCGCGACAAGACGGCCCAAGGCAAATCCTTGCTGGTGATCGGCGCGGCCGGCGGGGTCGGCTCGATCCTGCTGCAACTGGCGCGGCAGCTGACCGGCTTGACCGTGATCGCGACCACGTCGCGCCCCGAAAGCGGCGAGCGGCTGCGGGAGCTGGGCGCCCATCACGTGATCGATCATGGCTTGCCGCTGGCGGCGGAAATCGAGCGCCTGGGATTGCCACCGGTGAATTACGTGGCCGGCTTGAATCAAACGGACAAACATTTCGAGCAGATTATCGCGCTGATGGCGCCGCAAGGCAAACTGGGCTTGATCGACGACCCCGAGCTCATCGACGTGCGCAAGCTGAAAGGAAAAGCGCTGTCCTTGCATTGGGAAATGATGTTCGCGCGATCGTTGTTCCAAACCGATGACATGCAGCAGCAACAAAGCTTGCTCAATGAAGTGGCGCGCCTGGTTGACGCCGGCGTGATCCGCACCACGTTCAAAGAGACGCTGGGGAAAATCAACGCCGCCAACCTGAAACAGGCGCACGCCCTCATCGAAAGCAACGCATCGACAGGCAAGATCGTGCTGGAAGGTTTTTAAATGAACGTCATCAGAAAATTTCTCATTCCCGGCGCGGCCGCGCTCATGCTGTACGCCGGGTTCGGACCACCGGACGCGCACGCCTCCGCCGATCGCCCCACGCGTGAACTGTTTGCGTACGGAACCATCGACGGCTTGCTGGCCGGCGCCTACGACGGCGAGCTGAGCATCGCCGAGCTGTCGCGAAAAGGGGACTTCGGCCTGGGCACCTTCGACCATCTGGACGGCGAACTCATCATGCTTGACGGGAAGACCTTTCAAGCCAAGGCCGATGGCGGCATCACCCTGGCGCAGCCATCCCAGCGCACCCCGCTCGCCTACGTGCTGACGTTTCAGGCCGGCGATATCTTCCGCCTCGGCGACACCGCGTCCATCGCCGACATCGAACGCTTGGTCGACGCGCGTCTGACGAATAAAAACCGCTTCTACGGCGTGCGCGTTTCCGGCATGTTTGCAAAAGTGCGCACCCGCGCCATCGCGGCGCAGTCGAAGCCGTATCGTCCGCTCGCGCTGGTGGCCAAGGAACAGAAAACTTTCGCGCGCGACGCCATCGCGGGCACCTTGGTGGGGATACGCAGCCCGTCCTTTTCGAAAGGGATCAGCGTGCCGGGCTGGCACTGGCATTTTATCGACGACGCCCATGCCTTCGGCGGACACGTCTTGTCGACCAGCCTGATCAAGGGCAAGGTGGAAGTGTCGCCGGTCGACGAGTTCCATGTGCGGCTGCCCACGACGGATGGCTTCGCCGCGTCGGACCAATCGCAAGACCGCAGCCAAGAACTGCAACAGGTGGAAAAAGGCGGCCGCTGAGCGGCCCGGCGACAAGGCGGCGTCCGCGCCAGCGCGGCACGAAACCGTCAGCGTCGGCGCGCTCGAGGAGCCAATCGTTGAGCGCCGGGATGGCTGCCACGGACAGCTTGCCGCGGGCTTTGGCAAACGCCTGTTCGGAGACGTGGCGCACGAGTTGGGCTTGATCTTTCAAGTGGACAAAAAATTCGTCAAGTTCGGTTTGAACGCTCTTGCGCATGCCGCTGAGCATGACGGCGACGAGCGCGGGCAAGGGCAGTTTGCGTCGGCGCACGAAGGCTTTCCCGGCGTCGCCGTGGCGAGCCAGATCGCGAAATTGCGCAGAGGGCAGGAAGACGGAAAACTCGGTGAACGACGATGGTAACGACATGGCGGCTAATGAGATCAAAAGATCTTCATTGGCCGCCGCCCTGCTCGTGAAACCCCTCGCAATCAGGGCGGTGGCCGCGCGAAGCGGCGATTCTGTCAAGTATTATATGAGATCGGAAGCGGAAAATTGCGCCGTCCGCTTAAGTTAGGTGGATTGGTCCCACGTCCCGCGACGGCAGGCACCTGGCTCATGCACTACTTCTCTACCTGATCGAGAGCAGAGGCTCCCGAAAAAACATCATGCCGACAATGGCCATCACCACCAATATCGGTATCACCCAGGCGCCGGCCACAATCAACGAGGAATTGTCAGAAGGTGGCGGACCGTAGCGATTGCCGCCCGCGCTTCCGGCACCGAACACCAGCCACGGGGACGATACGGAGCAGTCCCCACCAGCCGCCTTGATTGAGATCGTGCAAACGCAGTATGGTGATGACCAGCAAGAAGGCGGTCGCCGGAAGGTAGAAAATAAAATTCTCGGCGGCCAGCGCCGGACTGATGGCGCCGAGCACTTTCACGACCAGGAAGCCCGCAGTCGTCAGTGCCACACTGGCCGTGATCGAGTAAATCAAATAAGGCAGGCGGCCGATTCGCCCTTTGAGCGCAAAAAATCTCGGCTCATACGTCTCGTCGTCGCGCATAGGCTTGGACAAATCCACCGTCGATGCGGCGTGGTAGCGCGCATAGTATGCTCCGAAAGAATGGTGGAATAAATAAAGACCAAGATCGAAAGCCATGCGCGTAACCAGGTGCCGCTTCGCGTCAGCCACCAAGTTAGGGGCCGCTTCGAGCGCCAGGAAAGGGGAGCGGCGGGCGCGAGGCTATCGAAAACAACCGCTTACATCATGGCGCGTGGCACGGCGACGGAAGCGGATTGCTGTGCCGCCTTCGCTTTCTGCGTATAGTGCTGATAAGCCGGTATCGCAATCGCGGCCAAGATGCCAGCCACAAAAACGACCGGAAGCGCCCAGGCACCGATCACCACCCAACGGGTATTGGCCGAAGGTGGCAAGCCGTAGCGATTGCTGCCTTCGCTGCCGGCACCGAACAAGAGCCATAGGCTTAAGCCCAGGTTGACAATGGGAATAATGCTGAGCAAGCTCCACCATCCGCTCTGGTCGAGATCGTTCAAGCGCCGCACGGTGATGGCGAAAATGATGACCGCCGCCGGAATGTAAACAATCACCGCGCCCACGGCCAGGAAGGGACTGATCATGGCCAAAATCATTGCCACGAGAAAACCCGCCCCGGCCAATAATAAGCCCGCCCCCATCGAATAGCTCAGATAACGCAGGCGACCAATGCGACCTTTCAGCGAGAAAAATTTCGGCTTGTAGGTGTCGCCATCGCTTACCG
>JAYVUV010000256.1:0-14999 GCA_043787615.1 Janthinobacterium sp.
CCAACACCATCAATGCGCAGAGCAACCGCTTCGACGCGAGCACCGGCCCCTTGCCGGCTAAATCGAATAAATATGATGAGGCCGGTAATCTGACGAGCGACGGTAGCATCAGCTATACCTATGGCCCGCGCGGACGGATGAGCATGGCCACCATCGGGAGCACTGCGGTCAAATACACCTACAATGGTATCGGCCAGCGCATCTCCAAGGAGGGACCCGGGGCATTGGTGCAGACCGGGCGGCATCAATATATGTATGACAGTGCCGGCCACATGGTTGGCGAATATTACGTGCTAGGCAATGTATTGCAAGAAACGGTATATTTAGGAGATCAGCCGGTTGCCGTGCTAAAGCAGAGTGTCACCGCGCCAGCGAATGTCACGGACACGCAAGTCTACTACGTGTATGCAGATCAGATCGATACACCGCGTGTGATCACCCGCGCCCTGGACAATATGATGGTGTGGCGCTGGGACGCGACTGATCCGTTTGGTTTGCAGCCGCCTAATGAGAAGCCTGCAACCGCTGGAGTCTTTACGTACAATCCACGATTTCCAGGGCAGTTGTATGATGTGGAGACGAACCTGCACTACAATTATTTCCGTAGCTATGATCCGCAAACGGGTAGGTATGTTGAAAGCGATCCGATCGGACTGGTGGGTGGAGCAAATACATATGCATATGTTGGGGGGAATCCAATGAGTTACATCGATCCTCGAGGCGAAGACTTGGTTCCTGCATTAGTAACTGTTGGTGTAACTGCATATGCGATTAATAAAATTATTAAGGGTCGTAGAGAAGCAAAGGAATTCGCGTGTAAATTAAAAAGAGCTCAGAATAATATTGAGCGTTATGGTGACCTGGTAGGTAAAATGATGACGCCACAAGGACTTAGTCCTTTCGAAAACGAGATGGTGGGATACCTTGAAGGGCAAATTCAAAAGGACCGTATAAATCTTGGAATCGAAGGGATAAAGCAAGCAAATAATATGATTTCGCCTGTTGGTGGCGTCGGCCAAATTGTGAAATCTGGCATCACTGTTGGTAACGGCGTTGTTGTTACTGGTCAAATTTATGCGCCAATAGCAAACGGGCAATGCGGATGCGACGACTAATTGATGCATGGTTCCCATCTTTGATAGGAAAATTTTTATTTTCATTTGCATTAATTTCATCGATTATCTATGGTGCGATGTTATATGGTCCAGTTATTGATTATTGGAAATTTAAGCTCGGAAAAAATGATATTATATTGGGGAAGAGTATAAATTTACGGTTAAAAAATGGATGGTATCCAATAGCTATAAGTAGTGATGCCATAAAAACTCATGTCGTCGTTGTAAAAATTAATCCTTTGTTGCCAGGTAAAACGTACATATCTAAACTGGATTTTATATATAAGCCAGATTTTAAAAAAATTGATTTTTCAAATAAATCAGTATGGATCGAAAGCAAATTTTCATGGGGATCAGCTATGGTTTATAACAAAAAAAATATAGCTTTTATAGATAATGGGAAATTAAGTGTATATTTCAATGACTTATCGGATTTGGCAGAAATAGATCAGCTAAAAATTGATAGATGATAGTTGCAATATAAATAAGAAATATGCTTGGCGGTTTTAAGAATCAAGTGCAACGCCCTGGCTAATGAATAGATCGGTTTGTAATTGCCTGATCATGTGCTCGGCTTAAATGGAAAATGGGGCTCTATGCCGTTTTATATGGAACTTGACGCCCACTGCGATATTGGGTAGCGCCGTCCGTGCGTGATAAGGCGGAACGCAAGGGATTGTGCAGAAGGTGCTGAAGCTTGGACCTCGATACCTGTCATCACGTCCCGGGCACGGGCTACCTCCACGTAGTGTTCGATCCGCCTCCACAAGCGCTTGGGCGCCACCCGCAACTGCGCCGCAGCCTGCGCGACCGGCAGCACCTGGCACAGCGACAACGCCAGCGCTTCAAACAGCAGCGTGAAACCGCTGCCGGGGCGCGCCCAGGGCACTTCAATGAGCGAGGTCTTGCCGCAGGCGCCGCAATCAACCCGGGGCACCTCGGCGTGCAGCCACGCCTCGAACTGGAAAAAATCCAGATGGCGCCAATCGCGCCGGATCCGGTCGTGGACCCCTTGCCCGCGCACACCGCAGGCTGGACACGGCAACTTCTTTGCCTCGCATGCCACCTCGAAATCGATTCGCCGCTTGAACGTGTCAAGTTCGACTTTGGTCACCGACCACGGTGCTTGCAGGCCCAGCGCACTTGTAAACAGGGCTTCAACGGCAATACTCATCAGGCGTTCTTGTCTTCAAAATGGCAATGTCCGCTATGGTACTAGAAGTCAAGTGCCACACGAAACGGCATAGAGCCGAAAATGGTGTCTTTCAGCCCAAGGTTTGGCTCGGTTTAGTGTTGTAACGCTTGAGCGTCAGTTGCGGCGCTCAGACGTGCCATTTACCCTTAGTGACGTGCGGCAGATGACAAGCCTGTGTATATAAGTTGTTGTATCCATGTCGAGTATTGGAGCGCGCTGGAATCCATATTGTGAACCTCAGCATAGGTGACAGTCGTTCTAATTGGAACCGCTTTATGATGGCTCCAATGACACTGGCATGCAGTTCGTGCGTGGCCTGACGAAATTGCGGCCCTGTCAAATGGCGCTATGATGACGAGTTCAAAGGGCGAGGATGGATCAGCTAATAGGTTATTCTGGCCCCATCAAGAATGTGATTTGGTACGCGTTACTACGCGTGAATACTTAGTCGGCACCAAAAGCCTCTGTCATTTGATATAAATAATCAAAAAATCACGCTCGTTGCACTCTTCAAGAATGTTATTAAAAAATTCAATTGCGTAGACAGGATCTGCCCGGAATTTCGTGGCCATTGCCTATTCATGTGCTCGATCTTTCATCGCTCTTCGTTTCCACTTTCAAAATCTTTGTCACCGCATTAGTCCTCAGCCTAAATGCGTCCGGCATGCCCGACCCCAGCAGCGGCCGCAAATACATCCGAAACGCATCCGTCACATCGGTACCACTAGCGCTGATAAACTCATCCTCCATCACGCGCGTCTTTCCCGCCACATCCGTCAGCGGCAGCAATTCATAATCGACCGAATAGAACCCGGTGCGCTTGATGGCGATCGAGCCATCCCGATCCCCCCACATAGCGAACTGCACCGCTTTTTCGCCTACCTCGCGCGCCTCGCGTTGATCGACATCCGAAACACAACCGATGAACGAGCGCTGCAAATACCCGAAGGTATCGCCGCGCACCCGCTTGATGCCCAGCTTCGCCTTGATTTCATCGCACAGCAGATCGGCCAGCGCGCCCGTGCCCGATAGCTGCACATTGCCATGCGCGTCGCGTTCGATTTCCTTAGCCAGCAAACTGGCGATCGGCTCGCCCGACGCGTCGTGTATCCCTTCCGACACCGCGATCACGCAACGTCCATAGCGCGCGTACATCGCCTTCACATCGAGCAGAAACTGGCTCAAATCGAATACCCGTTCCGGCAGGTAAATCAGGTGCGGACCGTCTTCGGGAAACTTCTTCCCCAGCGCGGAAGCGGCGGTCAGAAATCCGGCGTGCCGTCCCATCACCACACCGACATACACGCCCGGTAAGGCCGCATTATCCAGATTGGCGCCCGCAAACGCTTGCGCCACAAACCTTGCCGCCGACGGAAACCCAGGCGTGTGGTCGCTTCCGACCAGATCGTTATCGATGGTCTTGGGAATATGAATGCAGCGCAGCGGATAGCCAGCCGCTTGCGCCTGCTCGCTGACGATGCGAACCGTATCGGACGAGTCATTGCCGCCGATGTAAAAGAAATGCTCGATCTCATGCGCGCGCAAGACCTTGAAAATCTCTTGGCAATACGCGACATCGGGCTTGTCGCGGGTCGAGCCCAATGCCGAGGAAGGCGTGGCCGCCACCAGCTCCAGGTTGTGGCTGGTCTCCTGCGTCAGATCGACTAGATTCTCGTCAACAATCCCGCGCACGCCGTGCAGGGCGCCATAGACCCGGGTCACTTGCGGAAAGCGGCGCGCCTCCAGCACCACGCCGGCCAGCGACTGGTTGATCACGGCCGTCGGTCCGCCGCCTTGTGCCACCAGAATTTTCCCCGATCCCATGCCACTCTCCCCGTTGTCGATATTCAGCGCGCGCTCCGCCAACCTATGTTACTACTCCGGCGCGCGGATGTGATCGACCAGCGCGATGGTGCGTCGTTCGGGCGGCGGCGTCAGCCAGCTGACCAGCAGCATGGTCAACATTCCCGCTGGCACGCCGAACACCCCGGCCGAAATCGGCGCGATGTGGAACCACTGGCTGGCGGCGCTGCCGCCCAAAATCGGATTGGTGTGCAGCATATAGAAGAGACAAACCATGAAACCGGCCAGCATGCCGGCGATGGCGCCTTGATGATTGGCGCGTTTCCAGAACACGCCCAACACCAGCGCCGGGAAGAGGGTGGAGGCGGCCAGGGAAAAGGCGGCACCAACCAGCGACAAGATGTCCGCCGGTTTCTGCGACGCCGCATAGGCCGCGATAAACGCCACCGCCAATAGCAGCAATTTGGAAATGGTGACCCGTTTCTGCGTCGATGCGGTCGGGTCTACCACCTTGTAATACACGTCGTGCGAGAGGGCGTTCGATATCGCCAGCAGCAAGCCATCCGCGGTCGATAGCGCCGCCGCCAATCCGCCGGCCGCCACCAAGCCCGAAATAACGTAAGGCAAGCCGGCGATTTCCGGCGTGGCCAGCACCAGCACGTCGGCATCGATGGCGATTTCCGCCAGTTGCACGATGCCGTCGCCATTGGTGTCGACGATGCTGATCAAGGGATTGAGCTTGTCCACATTGGCCCAATAGGAAATCCAGGTCGGCAGATGCGCGAAGTCGCTGCCAACCAGCGCGGTGTAGATATCGTATTTGACCAGTACCGTCAGGGCCGGAATGGTGAGGTAAATCAGCAAGATGAAAAACAAAGTCCAGAAAACCGACACCCTGGCTTCATGCACGGACGGCGTGGTGTAGGAGCGCATCAAAATATGGGGCAGGGCGGCCGTGCCCAGCATCATGCTAAACACCAGGGCGAGAAAGTTATTGCGTTTGATATCCGATTGCTCCCGATCCGGCGCGGGAAACGGCTGGGCGTGCGGCGTGAGCGGCATCGCGCGCGCCAGGTCGTTGTTCTTGGCCGTTTGCCAGCTGGCGCGCGCCTCGTCGATGCTCTTGGGATAAACGATCAGCGCCCGTTCGGCATTACGGATATCGAGCAGGGAAGCATTGCCGAGCCGAGCCGCATCGAGCGCGTTTTCGGTTTGCTGGCGGCCTAATTCCCACGATCCCGGCAAGCCGCTCAGCTTACGTTCCAGTTCTTCCGCGCGCTGCCGATAGATGGCGCGCACCGCGTCCTCCTTGGAATCGTGTTGCAACATGGTTTCGCGCGCGATCAGTTTCGGCAAGACCTTGCCATACGCCAGTTGCGGCACCGGGTTGCCGCTATGCTTGACGGACAGCCACATGGCGGGCAGCAAGAACGCGACCAGAATGATGATGTATTGCGCCACCTGGGTCCAGGTGATGGCGCGCATGCCGCCAAGGAAGGAACAGACCAGGATGCTTGCCAGCCCAAGAAAGATGCCGACCGAAAAATCGACGCCCGTGAAGCGCGACGCGATCAACCCGACCGCGTAAATCTGCGCCACCACGTAGGTGAAGGAAATGATGATGGTGGCGCCCACGGCGATCAGGCGTACCGGGTTGCCACGGCCGCCGGCCCCGCCGCCGTAGCGCGCGGCCAGAAAGTCGGGGATGGTGTATTGGCCGAATTTGCGTAGATATGGCGCGATCAGCAAGGCCACTAGGCAATAGCCGCCGGTCCAACCCATGATGTAGGCCAAGCCGTCGAAGCCGCGCAGATACAGTACCCCGGCCAGGCTGATGAAGCTGGCGGCCGAGATCCAGTCGGCGGCGGTGGCCATGCCGTTGAACAAGGCCGGCACGCGCCGCCCCGCCACATAGTATTCGGTGACGTTGGCGGTGCGGCTGAGCAAGCCTATGCAGGCGTACAACACGATGGTGGCCAGCATGAACATGTAGCCGATCCAGATGCGCGGCATGCCTTCTTTTTCCAGCAAGGCCAGCGTGGCCAGAAAACCCGCGAAGCCGGCGCCGAACATCAGGTAATAGTTGCGCAGGTGTTGAAAAAAGTTGGCTTGACGGCTCATTGATGCTCCTGTTGACGCCATTGCCGGTCCAGGCGCCGCATGCGCCAGGCGTAGAACCCGATCAGCGCCAAATAGATCAGCAGCGATCCCTGCGCCGCCATATAGAACGAAAAAGGCAAGCTGAACAAGGTGTACTGGTAAAGCTCGCGGGCAAAGAAGATGGTGCCGAAGCCGGTCACGAACCACACGATCAGCAGACCGGCCGTCAGGCGGCGCGTGTGGCGCCAGTGCGCGCGGCGGCGCAGCAACTGTTCGCGGCGCGCGGAAATGGGTGGCATGGGCGTGCCTTCATTCATGGGGCGGGCCTGAGTCGTCGAGCAAAGCAAGGGTCTGCGCCGGAAAGCTCAAGCGGAACAGGCAGCCGGGCAATTTCCCCTCGGGCGCGCTCGGATTGTGCCGGATCTCGATCTCGGCGCCGTGCTGACGGGCGATTTCGCGCACGATGGCCAGCCCCAACCCGCTGCCGGCCGCGCTGGTGCCCAGGATACGGTAAAAACGCTCGAACACGCGTCCCCGTTCGGCCGGCGCGATGCCCGGCCCGGTGTCCTCCACCTCCAGCCGGGCTTGTCCGGCGCCGGCACTGACGCGCACGGTGACGCTGCCACCGGCCGGCGTATAGCGCAGGGCATTGTCGATCAGATTCGACAGCATTTCCCGCAGCATCACGGCGTTGCCCGCGACCGTCACGGCATAGGGCCGTGCTTCGAAGCCCAGGTCGATCTGTTGTGAAAAGGACGCTTGCACCCAGTCTTGCACCACCTCGCGCGCCACTTCGGTCAGATTGAGCGGCCCGAGCGCCTGGCCGGCTTGCGGCTGATGCTCGGCCCGCGCCAAGGCCAGCAATTGGTTGACGAGGCGGGTGGCCGCTTCCGAACTGGTGGCCAATTGCTCCAGCGAACGGTGAATTTCCTGGCTATCGGTTTGGCGCAGCGCCAGTTCGGACTGCATGCGCATGCCGGCCAGCGGTGTCTTCATCTGGTGCGCGGCGTCGGCGATGAAGCGTTTTTGCATATCGATCGATTGCGACAGGCGCGCCAGCATATCGTTCAGCGAGCCGACCAGAGGTGAGATTTCTTCCGGCACCTGGCCCGATTCGATCGGGCTCAAGTCGTCCGGCGGGCGCGCGCGTATCCTTTCCTGTAACTGGGCCAGCGGCGAGAGACCGCGCGCCAGGGCGAACCAGACCAGGGCCAACACGATCGGCAACACGATAAACTGCGGCAAGATCACGCCTTTGATGATTTCGTTCGCCAGTTGCGCCCGCTTGTTCAAGGTTTCGGCCACCTGGACCAGGGCGCGGCGCGGCTCGAGCCGGGTCGATCCCTTCAAATCAACATACGAAAACGCCACCCGCAGCGGGTTGCCATGCATGCTGTCGTTGCGAAAGTACAGTTTGCCGGTGCGGAATTTGTCTTCGTCCTGCGGGCGCCGCATGTCGCGGTCGCCGTCGATGTAATCGTTGTGCGGTCCCAGGATTTGGAAATAGACATTGTCCGCGTCGTCGTAGCGCAAGATGTCGCGCGCCGAGCCGGGCAGGCGCTGCACCACCTTGCCGTCGACTTCCTTTACCTGCTGGGCCAGCACGGTGACGCTGTCTTCCAGGGCGTGGTCGAAGGGTTGGTTGGCGATTGATTTGGCCACCAGATAAGTGATGGCGATGCTCATCGGCCACAGCAGCAGCAGCGGCGCCAGCATCCAGTCGAGAATCTCGCCGAACAGGGAATGCTGGACGGTGTCGTCGTGCTCGGTGGTGGGCGGCTCGAACCAGTCGTCGCCGGCCTCCGCGCGCGCGCCGGCGTCCGCCCGCCTCACTTGGCCGCGCGCCTTGCGCCAAAGATGGAGTTGGGGCCGCCGCCGGCTTCCACTATCCCGAGAGTGGGGCGCGGCGTGTCGGCATATTTTTCCAGGCAATAACCCAGGCCGCGCACGGTGGCGATGCGCACGCCGCCCACCTCGATTTTTTTGCGCAGCCGATGCACATAGACTTCGATCGCGTTATTGCTCACTTCTTCGCCCCATTCGCACAAATGGTCGACCAACTGTTCCTTGGAGACCAGACGCCCCGTGCGCGCCAGCAAAATTTCCAGCAAGCCAAGTTCGCGCGCCGACAAGTCCAGCATCTGCTCATGGATATACGCGCTGCGCCCCACCTGGTCGTAGCTGAGCGGGCCGTGCTTGATGACGGTGGCGCCGCCGCCCGCGCCGCGCCGGGTCAGGGCGCGCACCCTTGCCTCCAGTTCCGACAAGGCGAACGGTTTGGCCATATAATCGTCGGCGCCCAGGTCCAGGCCGTTGACGCGCTGCTCGATCGAATCGGCCGCCGTCAGTATCAGCACCGGCAACAGGGAAGCGCGGCCGCGCAGGCGGCGCAGCACTTCCAGGCCGGACATTTTGGGCAGGCCGAGGTCGAGGATGAGCAAGTCGAATTCCTGGGTCGACAGCGCGGTGTCGGCTTCTTGACCGTTTTTGACGTAATCGATGGCGTAGCCCGACTGGCGCAGCGAACGCGTCAATCCGTCGGCCAAAACGCTATCATCTTCGGCAAGTAAAATACGCATAGAGGGCGGTGATAGTCACAAATGGGAGCGAGATTTGATCTTACGCAACATAGACAGCCTTTGGGCATCTCTCGGCTAAATTTGACCTGTTTATCGCTACATTCAAATCGTGCTTGCCAAAACCACTGTTCTTTTATACAGTGTCGTATGTACCGAATTTAACCTGCGCGCTCGTTGAGGCGGAAAGAACATTATGGACGACAAAAAAGCGGTAGTACCGGCATCGGAAAAAGCCAAGGCGCTTGCCGCGGCCCTGGCGCAAATTGAAAAGCAGTTCGGCAAGGGTTCGGTGATGCGCATGGACTCCAGCACCCCGATCGAAGAGGTGCAGGTGGTCTCGACCGGTTCGCTCGGCCTGGACATCGCCCTCGGCGTGGGCGGCTTGCCGCGCGGCCGCGTGGTGGAAATCTACGGCCCCGAATCGTCTGGCAAAACCACGCTGACCTTGCAAACCATCGCCGAGATGCAAAAGCTGGGCGGCACCTGTGCCTTTATCGATGCCGAGCACGCGCTCGATGTCGGTTATGCGCAAAAGCTGGGCGTGAACCTGCACGAGCTGCTCATTTCGCAGCCGGACACGGGCGAACAAGCGCTGGAAATTTGCGACGCGCTGGTGCGTTCGGGCAGCGTCGACATGGTGGTGATCGATTCGGTGGCCGCGCTCACCCCGCGCGCCGAGATCGAAGGCGACATGGGCGATTCGCTGCCGGGTTTGCAAGCGCGGCTGATGTCGCAAGCGCTGCGCAAGCTGACCGGCTCGATCAATCGCACCAACACCCTGGTCATTTTCATCAACCAGATCCGCATGAAGATCGGCGTCATGTTCGGCAGCCCGGAAACCACCACCGGCGGCAACGCGCTCAAGTTCTACGCATCGGTCCGGCTCGACATCCGCCGTACCGGTTCGATCAAGTCTGGCGATGAAGTGATCGGCAACGAAACCAAGGTCAAGGTCGTCAAGAACAAGATCGCGCCGCCGTTCAAGGAAGCCCATTTCGACATCCTGTATGGCGAAGGCACGTCGCGCGAAGGCGAAATTCTCGATCTGGGTTCGGATGCGAAAATCGTCGAGAAGTCCGGTTCCTGGTACAGCTACAACGGCGAACGCATCGGCCAGGGCAAGGACAATGCGCGTTCTTTCCTGAAAGAGCGCCCGGCTTTGGCTTGGGAAATCGAAAACAAGGTGCGCGCCTCGCTGGGCGTGCGTGAATTGCCGCCCTTGAGTGCCGACAAGCTTGAAAAAGCCGAGCCGGCGGCCAAGCTCAAAGCGGTGGAGTAAGTGCAAACTCAGGCGGCTTGTCTTGACTCGCCGCCTGACTGAATGATCGCGGGCCGGTTGGATGAACGCCCGTGGTCATGTGACGACGCTAAGGATCGCAGTTTGTCATGGCAGCATTACAACTTAGTCTCAAAGGGCGTGCCCTACGTTTTCTGTCGATGCGCGAGCACAGCCGCCTTGAGCTGGCCCGCAAACTGTCGCGCTACGCGGAAGAAGGCGACAATATCGAAGCCTTGCTTGATTTCCTGGAAGCGAACAACTGGCTGTCCCAGGAACGTTTTTCCGAATCCTTGATTCACCGGCGCGCCGCCCGTTTCGGCAACAGCCGCATCATGGCGGAACTGCAAAGCCATGGCGTGCAGGGCGAAGCCTTGCAAGAACTCAAGAGTGGCTTGGCGCTAAGCGAGACCGCGCGTGCCTGTGAAGTGTGGAGCCGCAAGTTTGGCACGGTCGCCAGCGACGCCGAGCAGCGCAGCAAGCATGTGCGCTTCCTGATGCAGCGCGGTTTTTCCCAGCGCGCCATTCAATTCGCCATCAAAGGCGAGCCGCCCGACGATCAGTAGCTATACGGGAAAGCGCTTCAAGCCGAGCATGCTATTTTCGATGCCATGTGGACGACGTGAGTGTTATTACCAATTTTCGATTTGCGATGCCTACCTCGCCGGAAAGATCGTGTGGCCTTGGCGATTTCAGACACTGACACCAGCGTGTTTGATGTAGTAACATAACTACATCATCGAGTGTATGGGGGTATTGCCATGATCATTACCACTATATCAAGCCGCGAGTTCAATCAAGGCGCGAGCGAAGCAAAACGGGCAGCCAACAACGGGCCAGTGCTCATCACAGATCGAGGTCGGCCCGCTCATGTTCTGATGAGCTTCGAGCACTATCAGCGACTCACGCAGCGGCGCAACATTGCCGATGCGCTGGCTATGCCTGAGGTTGCCGATATCGAATTTGAACCGCCGCGCGTTCACATCGACACTATGCCGGCCGATTTCTCGTGTTGTTTGTTCTCGATACCAACGTGGTGTCAGAGTTGCGCAAGCTGCGGTTTGGCAAAGCCAGTACGAACGTGAAGGCGTGGGCTGAGAGCGTTGATGCCACCGACCTCTATGTTTCGGCCATTACCATCATGGAACTGGAACTTGGCGTTTTGTCTGTCGAGCGAAAGGATGCCACCAAGGGGCCATGCTGCGCTCCTGGCTGGAGCGGCAAGTATTGCCTGAATTCTTAGGGCGCACCCTCTTTGTCGATACCGCTGTGGCACAACGCTGTGCCCGGCTGCATGTACCCAACAAGCGCGATGAGCGCGACGCGCTCTCGCGGCAACCGCTCTTGTGCATGGGATGGCGGTGGTCACACGCAACGTCGCCGATTTTAAGCCCACTGGAGTGTTCCTCATCAATCCCTGGGAGAGATCGCCGTGATAGGGGGAAGAAGTGCATCGCGTCTAGTCAGCGACCACCACAGTTTCTTCTTGGATTTACGCTGCTCCAGCCCCGTCTCTCGCGCTTCAGCTTGGTGCGCCGCCGTTGCGTTTTAAGCCGTTTGCATCCTGCAAACTTATGTTGCGCCGCAACTTGGTGCGTCATGTGCTACACTTTTACGGTTTTTGCAGCGCCGCAGGTGCGGTTGTTGTCCGTAGAAGCTGCGGCAACGTGCTTTGGCACATGGCTGCTTACTAATTACTGCCGCGCTTGCGGCACCGGTTTTTATGCCCCTTTCACCACCAGTTTCCCGACGTGCGCTCAGGCACACTCGCGCGATTGACGTACACGCGTTCGCCCGCGAGGACGGCTTGTGGGATCTCGACGCCCATATAACAGATATCAAAACGGTTGATACCTCCTTGGCGTCCGGCATCCGCGAGGCTGGCCTGCCCCTGCACGACCTGCACCTGCGTGTCACGATCGACGTGCAACTGGCGATCGTCGCGGTCGAAGCGGTGTCCGACGCCACGCCATATCCAGGATTTTGCGACGCCAACGGGGCCGCGTATCAGCAATTGGTGGGTCTGAATCTGATGAAAAATTTCCGTCACGAGTTAAAGCAGCGCTTGGGTGGCGTCGCCGCTTGCACCCACCTGACCGAACTGGCCCAAGTGTTGCCGACGGCCGCGGTGCAAGCCTTTGCCAACGATGTCTGGCCTACGCACGACCGGGCCGCAGCCGAGACGCCGCACAGTAAGCCCTTTCAACTCGACAAATGTCACGCGCTGCGCACCGATGGCGCCGTCGTGGCCCGGTATTATCCGCGCTGGGTGGCCAAAGCAGCACCCGGTTAGCGCGTAGTTTTATCTGTTTTTTTCGCAATATCAACCGCATTTTACACATCAGCATCAGAAGGGAAGCCAGCATGAAAATCCATGAGTATCAAGGCAAAGAAATCCTCCGGCAATACGGAGTGACGGTACCGCGCGGTATCCCGTGCATGTCCGTCGACGAAGCGCTGAAAGCCGCGGAAACTCTGGGCGGCCCGGTCTGGGTGGTCAAGGCCCAAATCCATGCCGGCGGTCGCGGCAAGGGCGGCGGCGTGAAAGTGGCCAAGTCGCTGGAACAAGTCAAAGAATATGCCAATCAAATCATGGGTATGCAACTGGTCACCCATCAGACCAGCCCTAGCGGCCAAAAAGTGCGCCGCCTGCTGATCGAAGAAGGCGCGGACATCAAGAAAGAACTGTACGTATCCCTGGTAACGGACCGCATCAGCCAGCGCGTGGTGTTGATGGCCTCGTCCGAAGGCGGCATGGACATCGAAGAAGTGGCCGAAAGCCATCCCGAACTGATCCACCAGATCGCCATCGATCCCGCCGTCGGCCTGACCGACGCGGAAGCCGATTCGATTTCGGCCAAGATCGGCATCCCGCCGGAATCGATCGCCGACGCCCGCGTGCAATTGCAAGGTCTGTACAAGGCTTACTGGGAGACCGACGCCTCGCTGGCCGAAATCAATCCGCTGATCTTGACCGGCACCGGCAAAGTCATCGCCCTTGACGCGAAATTTAACTTCGACGCCAACTCCCTGTATCGCCATCCTGAAATCGTCGCCTTCCGCGACGAAGACGAAGAAGATCCAGCCGAAGTGGAAGCGTCGAAATTCGACCTGGCCTACATTTCGCTCGACGGCGACATCGGTTGCCTGGTCAACGGCGCCGGCCTGGCCATGGCCACCATGGACACCATCAAACTGTTCGGCGGCGAACCGGCCAACTTCCTCGACGTGGGCGGTGGCGCCACCGCCGAAAAAGTAACCGAAGCGTTCAAGATCATGTTGAAAAACCCGGGCTTGAAAGCCATCCTGGTGAATATTTTCGGCGGCATCATGCGTTGCGACGTGATCGCCGAAGGCGTGATCACCGCATCGAAAGCCGTTTCGCTGCAAGTGCCGCTGGTGGTGCGCATGAAAGGCACCAACGAAGACCTGGGCAAGAAGATGCTGGCCGAATCCGGTTTGCCTATCATCGCAGCCGATACCATGGAAGACGCAGCCAAGAGCGTTGTCGCCGCCGCTGCCGGTCACGCTTAATTAAGGAATCAACATGTCCATTCTGATCAATAAAGATACCAAAGTCGTCACTCAGGGAATCACCGGCAAGACCGGCCAATTCCACACCCGCATGTGCCGCGATTACGCGAACGGTAAAGCCGCCTTCGTGGCCGGCGTCAATCCAAAGAAAGCCGGCGAAGACTTCGAAGGCATCCCGATTTTCGCCAACGTAAGCGAAGCGAAAAAAGCCACCGGCGCCAATGTGTCGGTGATCTACGTGCCGCCGGCCGGCGCCGCTGCGGCGATTTGGGAAGCGGTCGAAGCCGAGCTGGATCTGGCCATTTGCATCACCGAAGGCATTCCCGTGCGCGACATGATGGCCTTGAAAGACCGCATGGCCAAAGCCGGCAGCAAAACTCTGCTGCTGGGACCGAACTGCCCCGGCTTGATCACGCCTGATGAAATCAAGATCGGCATCATGCCTGGTCATATTCATAAAAAAGGCCGGATCGGCGTGGTGTCGCGTTCCGGCACGTTGACCTACGAAGCGGTGGGCCAATTGACCGCCTTGGGCCTGGGCCAATCGAGCGCGGTCGGCATCGGCGGCGATCCGATCAACGGCTTGAAGCACATCGACATCATGCGCATGTTTAATGACGATCCGGACACCGACGCGGTCATCATGATCGGCGAAATCGGCGGTCCGGACGAAGCCAATGCCGCGTATTGGATCAAAGACAACATGAAAAAACCGGTAATCGGCTTCATCGCCGGCGTTACCGCGCCTCCGGGCAAACGCATGGGCCATGCAGGTGCCTTGATCTCGGGCGGCGCCGACACCGCGCAAGCCAAGCTGGAAATCATGGAAGCATGCGGCATCACCGTGACGAAAAACCCGTCCGAAATGGCGCGTTTGTTGAAAGCCGCCCTGTAATCGGCGCGCTAGCGATACAGTAGTCAGATAACGGGGAGCGCTGCTCCCCGTTTTGCTTGTGGGGATAGGCAGCCGCGCATCATAATAAGGAGACCCGGCGACCAGCCGTGGCCGATGGAGACAAACAGTGGCAAAATTGATCATATCGCGCGATGGAGCGGTATTGCAAACGGTGCAATTGACCAAAGAGCGCATGACCATCGGGCGTCATCGCCATAGCGATATTGTGCTCACGCATCCGACCGCGAGCGGCGAACATGCCGTCATCGTCACCATTCTAGACGACTCTTTTCTAGAGGATCTCAACAGCACTAATGGTACTTTCGTCAACGAACACCGGATCGGCAAACATTTTTTGCAAAACAAAGATGTAATCAGCCTGTCCAAGTTCCGACTGGAGTTCATCGCTGATGGATTGCGTCCGTTTTCCGTGACGGCTGGCCCGCCGGTGGTGGCGCATATCACAGTGCTGAATGGATCGAACGCGGGCAAGGAATTGATA
>JAYVUV010000257.1:0-5509 GCA_043787615.1 Janthinobacterium sp.
GGCGCGTTGGTGACCACGGTCAAGCCCAGGTCGTCGGGCAGCAGGCTGGCGATGGCGGCGTTGGTGGAGCCGGCGTCGATCAGGATCAGCTGGTCTTGCCGCAGCAGGCCGACGGCGGCCGCCGCCAACGCCAGTTTGCGCGCCTGGCCCTGGTCCTGGCGCTGGGCGATCGGCCCGCCGGCCGGCGAGCGCGGCAACACGCCGCCGTAGACCCGCTCGCACAAGCCGGCCGCCGCCAGTTCGCGCATGTCGCGCCGGATGGAATCCTCAGAAATGCCGAACTCGCGCGCCAGTTCGACCGCCAGCACGCGTCCGCCCGCCGCGAGGCGGGTCAGGATCAAGCGCTGGCGCTGTTCGGGCAGCAGCAAGGCCGCTAATGGGGAGGGTGCTGGCATCATCATGTTGGTATTGTGCGGTATCGTGCAGGATCGTGCAATAGAATTTGCACGTTTAGGCGGGCCGGGAGGCTTGCGGCGGCACGCTCCGTCATGCCATCGCTGTGCCACGGCGTGGCAAGCATGTGCGCCAAATAGTGGGCTGGCGTACGGAACGCGCACATTCATGCAGCCATACTGGGCGTTCGACCGTGGCGGGCCGCGTTCAGTGGCCTGCCGAAACTGTAGACTGGAGGTAATATATATGGCAACGCATCTGAAACGACTGCATTCTCAAGTGATGCTCATCACCGGCGCCACCAGCGGCATCGGCCTGGTCACCGCGCGCGCCGCGGCCGCCCAAGGCGCCAGCCTGGTGCTGGCTGCGCGCGATAGCGCCGCGCTCGATCAAATTGCCGCCCAATTGCGCGGCACTGGCTGCCGGGTGCTTGCCGTGCCCACCGACGTCGGTTCCCGTGACGAGGTCGCCGCACTCGGGCGCGCGGCGATCAGTCACTACGGCCGCATCGATACCTGGGTCAACAACGCGGGCATTTCTATCTTTGGACGCCTCCAGGACGCGCCGCTGGCGGATCAGGAAAAACTATTCCAGACCAATTTTTGGGGCGTGGTACATGGATCGATGGTGGCGCTCGACTTGATGAAAGAGGGCGGTGGTGCGCTCATCAATATCGGTAGCGAGGCATCGGACCGGGCCGTGCCGCTGCAAGGCATGTATTGCGCGTCCAAACATGCGATCAAGGGCTTCACCGATTCGCTGCGCATGGAAATCGAAAAAGACCGGGTGCCGATCTCGGTCACGCTGATCAAGCCGGCCGGTATCGACACCATGTTTCTCAGTCATGCGCGTAACTATATGGATAATGAACCTGAATTGCCGGCGCCGCTTTACGCGCCTGAACTGGTTGCCGACGCGATTCTCTACGCCGCCGAGCACCCACAGCGTGACATTTACGTCGGCGGCGCCGCCAAGGCGGTCGCGCTCGAAGGTTATATGATGCCGCGCCTGCTCGATAAAGTGATGAATCTGTTGATGTTCAAGCAGCAGAAAAAAAACCAACCCTCGGCCGCCGATCGCAGCGATTCCCTGTATGTTCCAAACGGTATGGATCTGTACGAACGGCAGGGCGGGCATCGCCATCCCGTGCACGAACGCTCGGCCTATACCTACTTGACGACACGCGGCAAGCCTTTGGCGCTGTCCTTGTTGGTGGGCGGCGTATTGCTGACAGCGTGGAAGTTGCGCGCCAACATGGCTGACGGCACGCGCAACGGGGCTTGAAGCGGGGGGGGCCGGTCAAGCCAGCGGGGCGCGGCCCGTCGAGGCCCGGCCCGTCGGGGCGCCGCGCGATCGCGCGCTGACGCTTACTTGTCTTGCGCCAGCGGCTTGTTCTTGTCGATCACCTCGCGGCAATCGCCCTTGATGATGGCGTTGTCGTAATTGGTCCAGCCATAGCTGTCGACGTAGCGTTTATGCTGCTTGAATTGCTTGCTCAGGAAGCTCCACTCGAGTCGCTCGCCGGCGTAGCGGATGTCGCCCATGTCGAGCAGGGTGTGGAAGACGTTTTCGGTGGCCAGGCGCGCCTTGCGGTGGCGCGCCAGTTGGGCCACCTTGTCGGGATAACGGTCTTTGTATTGTTCCGAATACCAGACGAAGGCTGGCACGTGGAATTCGTACTGGGTATTGTGGCCGTGGAAGGCCAGGTTGCAGCTGCCGTCGTATAGGGTTTGGCCGTGGTCGGCCACGTACATCAGCGAGCTCAGCTCGCGACGCTCCTTGAGGGTGTCGATCACGTGCGCCAGGAACCAGTCGGTGTACAGGATCGAGCTGTCGTAACTATTATTGAGCTGCGGCTTGATCTTGGTGTCGGTGTAGACCGGCTTGTCGACCCCGAACAGCGACGGTTGCCATTTGTCGAATTGCTTCGGATAGCGCTGGCTGTAATTCCAGTGGCTGCCCAGCGAATGGAGCACGATCAGTTTTTTCGGCGCCGGGTCGGCCAGCGCGTTTTTGAGCGGATCGAACAGGATCTGGTCGAAATTGGAATTGTTGGTGAAGCCGCCCAGATTGAGGAACTGGATCACGTCGGCCTCCTTGGCGAACACCGAGACCGGGGTGTCGAACTTGCCGAACGAGATTTGGTTCGACAGCCAGTAAGTCTTGAAGCCCGCTTCTTTATAGGCGGTGAGGAAGGATTTTTCGGAAAAGCCGTCCTTCAAGCTTTGGGTGGCGGGCTTGCGCGAAATGATCACCGGCACCGACAGGCGGGTGGCGGAGACCGAGGTGATCACGTCCGGCAGGGTCACCAGATTGCTTTCCTGTTTCAGCAGGGGATTGGTGTCGCGCTCGTAGCCGTTCAAGCCCCAGCGGTCGTAGCGCGACGATTCGCCGATCACCATCACCACCACCTCGGGCCGCTTATCGGCCATGCTTTGGTGGGCGCTGAAGGTGAACTTGCTGCTCTTGACACCGAGGTCGGCCAGGTATTGGCGCTCTTTATAGAAGTCGACCCCGCGCGCGACCAGGCCGAAGGGCCAGGAATTGCTGAACACGTCGAAGTCGAAAGGCAGCTTGGCCCAGTACGGCAGGCGCGGCCATTTCAAGCCGGTGTGGTGGGCCGGCGCCGCGCTGGCCGAGGCGGCGTCGTCGTCTTCCTCCGCGTCTTCTTCGTCGGCCTCGTCGGCGGTGGTGTCGCCGAAGCCGGACGCGGGCACCGACTTGGGGATGGCATGGGCCGGGGCGGACGCCGAGGCCGACGCCGAGTTCGAAGCCGAAGCCGAGTTCGAAGCCGAAGCCGAAGCCGAAGCCGAATGCGCCGGGGGCTTGGCGTGCACGCCGAATTCATAACCGTAGCCGAACACGCCGGCCACCAGGGTCAGCGCCGCCAGGGTGACCGGGCGCGACACGTCGGACCAGTCCAGGTCGCGCGTCTTGAAGGCGGCGCGCCAGCTCAGCAGCCACCAGGCGATCACGCCCACCATGACCGCGCCCATCAGCCAGACTTTTTCGCCCAGAAATTCGAGCGATTCCTTGGGGCTGGTCTCGGCGATGATGCCCAGGTGATGGGTCGAGATGCCCTGGCCGTAAAAGATGAACAGATAGATTTCGGTCGGCACCGCCAGGAACGCGGGCAGCAGCAAGGGGTGAAACCAGGCCGGGCGCTTGAAGACGGCCCAGACCGCGATCCAGGCCAAGGCTTCCACCCCCAGCATTTGAAGCGGCCGCTCGTATCCCTTGCCCAGCAGGACAGGGACGAAGGGAACGGCCGACAGCAGCAGATAGGTCAGGACGAGGAACAAATTGGCGGGGCGAAGCAGGGGGCGCATAAGACGGGAAGAAGAAAAATGTGCGCCATTATCCGGCCTTTTGGCGGCGCGCGGTGCGTTCGTTGGACCGGGCGACGCGCCGCGCGCGCGCGGCCGGCGCGCTCTTTGCGCGGCGAAGCCGGTAAACTGATTGACCCCATGTAATACAGCGGCTATACTCGTGAGTTCTCGAATTTATTCTGCACATCGTATACGCGTTCCGGCCGCTCCTCGCGAGTGGCTGTCGGCGCCTCCGCTGCCAGCATGAGACGGGACGAGGTTTTAGTCGCCGGGCAACCGCCCGGGTTATTAATCGTAGTATTTTGTTGGATTTATAACGATGCCAACCATCAATCAATTGATTCGCCAGCCGCGTGTTTCGGTACGCGTCAAGAGCAAATCGCCGGCGCTGGAAAACAGCCCGCAAAAACGTGGCGTCTGCACACGTGTTTACACCACGACGCCGAAAAAGCCGAACTCGGCGCTGCGTAAAGTGGCCAAGGTTCGCTTGACCAACGGTTTCGAAGTCATTTCGTACATCGGCGGTGAAGGCCATAACTTGCAAGAGCATAGTGTTGTGCTGTTGCGCGGTGGCCGCGTTAAGGATTTGCCGGGTGTGCGTTACCATATGGTGCGCGGCGCCCTCGATACCCAAGGCGTGAAAGACCGTAAGCAAGCGCGCTCGAAGTACGGTACCAAACGTGCCAAAGCAGGCAAAAAGTAATACCCAGTTTCGCTGAGTGGTAGCTAACAAAGTGAATGTAGTCGACCGCATCGGGTCGAGTAAGTGGAAGACTATGATGGTCGTCCGCGAGAGTGCGAAAAACGCACCTCAACTGAAGATTGAAAGGAATTGATATGCCACGTCGTCGTGAAGTACCCAAGCGCGAGATCTTGCCAGATCCAAAATTCGGCAACACGGATGTCGCCAAATTCGTTAACGTACTGATGCTGTCCGGTAAAAAATCGGTCGCGGAAAACATCATCTACGGTGCCTTCGAGCACATCAAAACCAAATCGGGCAAGGATCCGCTGGAAGTGTTCGCCACCGCGATCAACAACTGCAAACCGCTGGTCGAAGTGAAATCGCGCCGCGTCGGCGGCGCCAACTACCAGGTGCCGGTCGAAGTGCGTCCAGTGCGCCGGATGGCCCTGTCGATGCGTTGGTTGCGCGAAGCGGCCAACAAGCGCAGCGAAAAATCGATGCCCCAACGTTTGGGCGGCGAATTGATGGAAGCGGCCGAAAGCCGTGGCGGCGCGATGAAAAAGCGCGATGAAGTCCACCGCATGGCAGAAGCGAACAAGGCGTTCTCGCACTTCCGCTTCTAATAAACGCCGGCTTCCGCAAGGAGCCGATCAGTATCTGTTGTTCGAGGCCGGGCTCATTTTTGTACAAAAAATGCAGCCCGGTTTTGTCCATTCATTTAGGATTAATTATGGCCCGCAAGACCCCCATTGAGCGCTACCGCAATATCGGTATCTCCGCGCACATCGACGCAGGTAAGACCACCACCACCGAACGCGTGCTGTTCTACACCGGCGTCAACCACAAGATCGGCGAAGTCCATGACGGCGCCGCCACCATGGATTGGATGGAGCAGGAACAAGAGCGCGGCATCACGATCACGTCCGCGGCGACCACCTGTTTCTGGAAGGGGATGGCTAACAATTTCCCCGAGCATCACATCAACATCATCGATACCCCGGGGCACGTCGATTTCACGATCGAAGTGGAACGTTCGATGCGCGTGCTCGACGGCGCCTGCATGGTTTACTGTGCGGTCGGCGGCGTGCAACCGCAATCGGAA
>JAYVUV010000258.1:0-12280 GCA_043787615.1 Janthinobacterium sp.
GCGCCGAAGTCGCGGCCCGGCGCCGAAGCGGCGCGCGACGCCGGGCGAAACGGTGCCGGCGCGGAATGGGAACAATTTTAGCCGGCGCGGCGCCGACACCAACCGCGGCGGCCGGCACGGCGGCCGCGACCAACAGGAGAACACAGCATGCAACTACCCCAATCGGGCGGCGCCAACCGGGATGGCGGCGGGCGTGAATTTCTGGCCTTCACGCTCGGTTCCGAGGAATACGGCATCGACATCCTCAAGGTGCAGGAAATCCGCGGCTATGAAGTGGTGACCCGCATCGCCAACGCGCCCGACTTCATCAAGGGCGTGATCAACTTGCGCGGCATCATCATCCCGGTGGTCGACATGCGCATCAAGTTCAAGCTGGGCCAGCCCGTGTACGACCAGTTCACCGTGGTCATCATCCTCAATATCGGCGGGCGCATCGTCGGCATGGTGGTCGACAGCGTGTCCGACGTGACCACCCTGAGCCCCGAGCAGATCAAGCCGGCACCGGACATGAACAGCACCTTCAACTCCGAGTACCTGGTGGGCCTGGGCGCGATCGAGCAGCGCATGCTGATCCTGATCGACATCGACCGCCTCATGTCGAGCCGCGAAATGGGCTTGACCGACCACATCGCCGAATGAGGCGGCCGGCTTAAAAGGCCGGCAATTGGTCGAAGGCCTTGGCCGGCTTGGCGGCGCCCTGCTTGATGGCGCCGCAACCCTCGGCCGCGCCGGCGCCGCCGTCGATGCGCTGGTAACGCAGCTCGTATTTGCCGAACGCGAGCTTGTCGACCGTCAGCTTGTCGCGCGCCAAAATGAAGATGTAGCGCACATTCGAGCGCCGGTCCAGATCGTACAACTTGACGAACACGGCGAAACCGTTGCCGCTATTGTCCACCGTCAGCTGCAATTCCTCGCCTTTGTTACCCACCGGGAAGCCCTGCACATAACCGGATTGCACCGGCCACGGCTCGCCGTTGGGCGCTACCAGGGGCTGCGCTTCGTCGCAGGGGCCGAGCGCGCGCGGCAGCACCACCTGCGACACGGCCACCACCCGTATCAGGGGTGGCTTCAAGCCGGATGGCTCGGCGGCGGCCGGCTTGGCGCCGGCCAGGCTGTCGAACGCCGCCTCCATGGCCGCGTCGGCCAACGCCGCCTCCCTGACGCCCAAGCCGGCGTCGGCGCGCGCGCCAGGAACGGAGCCGGAGCCGGTTCCGGCACCGGTTCCGGCATCGGCGCGCTCCCCGGGCCGTATCTCGCCCCGAAGTTCGCCCCGGATCTCGCCCCGATGGGCGCGCGCGCCGCGCCCATCCCAGGCCTCGACCAGGGCGTCGGGCGCGGCCTCGGTCTTACCCCGGGTCAGCACGGCGCCGCCCCAGCCCAGGGCCAGGCAAGCGGCCAAGCCGCAGCACCACCAGATCCAGTCGCGCCGGCGTGGCGCGGCCCGCAAGCCCGGTTCGCTGTCCTCGGTCCAGGCCTGGGCCGGCGCGACGGCGTCGGCCCGCCCCTTGGCGCGGCCATCGTCCTGGGTGCTTTCGAGCCACTCGATCTCCCACTCCTCGGCGGCGATCCACTCGTCGTGCTCCTTGCGCCGCTGCGCGTCCGACAGGGTGCCATACGCGCTGTTGAGGATCGCCATGATGCGGGCCGCCTTGGCATCGCCCGGGTTCTTGTCCGGGTGATACTTCTGGCTGAGCGCCTTATACGCCGCGCGAATGACTTCCTGTGGCGCCATGCGCGACACTTTCAGGTTGTCATAGTGAGTGTGTATCTTTCCCATCGTTTCATTTATTTCAAGGTGGCCGGACGACGGGGTATCGCGCGGCATCGATCATCATAGCCGATCTCCCTGCTGCAAACTTGGCAAGATCGCGGCCGCGCGCTTATAAACGGTGGGCGCGGTCGGCGCCGAGCAAGGCGGGCGGCAAGGCCACCGCCTTGCCGACGATCAAAACCTTGAACAACTCGCCCATTTCCGCCGGCGAAACCAGCTTTTGCAAGGCGTTCGCCTGCGGCAGATACGCCATCGCGTCGGCCGGATCGGTGCGCAACAGCAGTTCGCCGATATCGTTGGCCAGCAAAAACGCGGCTTGATGCATATACGCCAGCACCTCCAACCCGGCGTCCTGGGCGGCGAGCGCCATGGCGGTGAAGTCGACATGGGCGGTGATGTCCTGCAAGCCCGGCAAATACAAGGGATCGGAATGGGCATGGTGGCGATAATGGCACATCAAGGTGCCGGCCGCGCGCTGGCCCAGATAATACTCATGCGCCGGAAAACCGTAGTCGAGCAAGATGGCGGCGCCGCCGTCGCCGGCGTCCAGCATGCGCGCCAGGGTCGCCATGAAGGCGCAGGCCACCGCGTGCACCTCCGTCACATAGCCGTCCGGCAAGCCGGCCGGCTCGGGGATCTGGGCCGCGATCTGGCCCAGCAGCGCCGCGCCGGCCGGCCGCTCGACCCAGGCCAGGGCGCCGTCGCGCAAACCGACGTGCAGCTCGGCCCAACCGGCCGCGCCCTTGCTGACCAGGCTGACCGGCATCGCGTCGAGCACCTCGTTGCCGATCACCACCCCGTCGAAACGGGCGGGAAAGTCGTCCAGCCACACCACCTGGGGAAAATCGGCCAGCGCGCTTTCCTGGCGCGCGCGCAACTCGCCGGACAGTTCCACGATGGCGTATTGCTCGACCGTCACGCCGGCGCGCGCCAGCTCGACCAGGATATCGCGCGCCAGCTTGCCGCTGCCGGCGCCGAATTCCAGGATGCGGGGCGCGCTTTGCGCCATAATAGCGGCGGCCGCCCGCGCCAGCGCGGCGCCGAACAGCGGGGTCAATTCGGGCGCGGTGGTGAAATCGCCGTCCCGGCCCAGCTTCGCGGCGCCGCCGCTGTAATAGCCCAGTCGCGGCGCGTACAGCGCCAGCTCCATGAAGCGGACGAAGGGGATGCTGCCCGAGTGCCGCGCGATATCGGCGGCGATCAGGTGCTGCAAGGCGTGGGACGCGGCCAGCGCGTCGCTATCGGGTGCGGGAAGGGCCATGTCGGCATTGTAGCCAATTGCCGCCCCGGATAGCCAGCGTTGGCCGGGCTTGCAATGGCAAACATGACAAACCGTTTCGAACCGCGCATTTTATCGACCGTAGGGCAGACCATGACGCAAGCACACAATCCGACCGCAACGCCCCCGGCCCCCGTGGCGCTCGTGACGGGGGCCGCCCGCCGCCTGGGCCGCGCCATCGCCCTGGCCCTGGCGCGCGACGGCTGGGACGTGGTGGTGCATTACCGCGACTCGCGCCAGGAAGCCGACGCCGCCGTGGCCGAGATCGTGGCGCTGGGCCGGCGCGCGCTGGCGCTGCGCTGCGACTTGGGCGACGACGGCGAAGTGCGCCAACTGCTGGCGCGCGCGCGGGCGGCGCTGGGGCCGGTGTCCTGCCTGGTCAACAGCGCCTCCCAGTTCGACTACGACGACGCGGCCGATTTTTCGCCGGCCTTGCTGCACAGCCACATGCAAGCCAATCTGGTGGCGCCGCTGCTGCTGGCCCAGGCCTTGCACGCGGCCACCGCCGAGGGCGCCCAGTCGGTGGTGATCAACTTGCTGGACCAGAAACTGTACAATCTCAATCCCGATTATTTGTCCTACACCTTGTCCAAGGCGGCGCTGCACACCGCCACCACCATGCTGGCCCAGGCGCTGGCGCCCAAGGTGCGGGTGGTGGGCGTGGCGCCCGGCCTGTCGCTGCGCTCGGGCGAGCAGAGCGAGGCCGAATTCGCGCACGCCCACCGGCTCACGCCGCTGGGCCGCTCCAGCACGGCGGCCGACGTGGCCGACAGCGTGTGCTACGCGGCCCGCGCCGGCGCGCTGACCGGCACCACCCTGCTGGTCGACGGTGGCCAGCATCTGGTACCGACCCGGCGCGACGTGATGTTCATCGCCAAATAATTTTCACCAATCAAAGAGGTTTCCTATGTCATCCGCCCTGTCCCACCCCCGCCTGAGCGACTGCCGCCGCCTGTTCCTGCGCAATTACGAAGTGATGATCAACATCGGCGTGCACGATTTCGAAAAGCGCGGCGAACAGCGCGTGCTGATCAACGTCGACCTGTACATCCCGCTGGCGCTGTCGACCCCGAAACAAGACAGTCTGGACGAGGTGGTCGATTACGACTTCATGCGCACCACCATCGCCAAGCGCATGGCCCAGGGCCATGTGCATCTGCAAGAGAGTTTGTGCGACGACGTGGTGCGCGCCATGCTGGCGCACCCGCTGGTGCGCGCGGCGCGGGTCTCGACCATGAAGCCGGACGTGTACCCCGACTGCGAGGGCGTGGGGGTGGAAGTGTTTCAGATCAAGCAAGACGTGTAAGGCCGGGGCGCCCGGCGCCGTGCGTTACAGGAAACTAACCGTGTTCGGCCCCGCCGGCGCTTCTTCCTTGTCGAACAAAATGTCGCCTTGCAAGGGAGCGCCCTGCTTGACTTCGAAGTTGGAAAAGTCGAACAGCTCGCGGTCGAGCATGTGCGAAGGCTTGACGTTGCCCATCGCGGTGGCCATGCTCTTGATCCAGACCGGATGGTCTTTTTGCCACTGAGCCAGCATTTCCTTCATCGCCTGACGCTGCAAATTGGGTTGCGATCCGCACAGATTGCACGGAATGATGGGAAAGCCCATCTTCGCCGCGTACTTCTCGATGTCTTGCTCGCGGCAATACGCCAGCGGCCGTATCACCGTGTTCTCGCCATCGTCGGCCAGCAACTTGGCCGGCATGGTCTTGATGGTGCCGCCGTTGAACATATTGAGCAGGAAGGTTTCCAGGATATCGCCCTGATGATGTCCCAATGCGATCTTGGTCGCGCCCAGTTCCTTGGCGGTGCGGTACAAGATGCCGCGCCGCAGACGCGAGCACAGCGAGCAGGTGGTCTTGCCGGGCGCGATTTTCTCCGTCACGATGCTGTACGTGTCTTGCTCGACGATCTTGTACGGGATGCCGATGCGCGCGAAATACTCCGGCAACACATGCTCGGGGAAGCCCGGCTGCTTCTGGTCCAGATTGACGGCGATCAGGTCGAACTTGACGGGCGCGATCTTTTTCAGATGCATGAGGATATCGAGCATCGTGTAGCTGTCCTTGCCGCCGGACATGCACACCATCACCAGATCGCCTTCGACGATCATGTCGAAGTCGACGATGGCCTTGCCGGTCTGGCGCCGCAAATTCTTTTGCAACATCTCGAAACGGCGCGACGCGGTCGGGTCGTGCGCGGCCGGGCCGGCTTCGCCCAAGCCCAAGCCCAAGCCCAAGCCCAAGCCGAGGCCGGGACCGGGACCGGGGCCGGGACCGGGGCCGTCTACCGGCTCGTCGCCCAGGTGGTGTTCGTCGCTCAATACGCTGTTCATGTTCTCAATTCTCGCTTCGCTGCATTCCGGGCCGGCCGGACCGATGGCAGCGATTTTACCTCAATTGGCGGCCCGGCCCGCGTCGCCGGCGACCGGCCCAGGGTTCAAGGCGCGCTGCGTTTGCGCAGCGCCTCCAGCATGGTGGGAATGCTGTCCTTGCTCAAACTGTCGACGATCCAGCCCAGGCCGAGCGGCACCGGACCCGGATCGGTGTACACCCGATAGCGCACCACGGTCCGTTCCGGGTCCGATGGCTGGGCCGCCAAATCCCAGTCGCCGCTGGTGTCGGCGATGGTCTCTTCCGGCTTCAAGCCTGGGCTCGGCACCAGCTTCCAGGCCAGATGGCAGGTGCCGGCGTCACCCTTGGGTCGCATGCGCAAGCGGTATTGCTTGACCTTGCCCATCGGTAGCTTGAGAGTCAGATCGAGCAGGGTGTCGCCCTGCCCGGCCGGCGTGACCTTGACCCGGTCGACGTTCGGCATGAAACCGGGATAGCCGGCGAAATCCTGGATCGCGGCGCAGACCGTGGCCAGCGGCGCGTGGATCACGGTGCCGGCCGCGAACGACTTGCCAGGTTTGCCCGGCTGGCTGACGTCTTGCAGCGCCACCGTCGCTTCGGACAGCTTGCTCAAGTCCGCGCTGGTGTTCACGGCGCCGGCCGGAGGCGCCAGCATCAGCGCGGCCGGCAGGGCGAAAAATAATAGGCTGGAAGGTCGTGTCATGAAATCGGCTTCTCCATAAGTTCGATGGCGCGCGTCAGGCTTGCTCGACGCGCCGGCGGATCGCCTGCGCGTCCACCAGGCGCAGGTAATTGTCGATATTTTTCCACACGGTGTGGTAACCGAAGCCGCCGCGATGCAATTCGTCGATGGCGCGCTCCCGGCTCCAGCCCTGGAACACCATGCGGTACATGGCCGTCATCATGCCGGTGCGGTCGGCGCCGTGCAGGCAATGGAGCAGCACCGGGCCTTCCCGCTCGGCCGCGCGGATCGCCTTCAAGGTGGCCACCACCTGTTGGTCGCTGATGGCCCAGGTGTTCACCGGCACCCGCACCATCTTGATACCGGTCTCCTTGAGCACGTCGCCATCGGCGTGAAAGTGACGCAGATTGATCACCGTCTTGATGCCGAGCGTGGCCAGCAGCGGCAACTCCGCGCGGCTTAACCTGGCGCTGCGATAAAAGTCCGGCCCCACCCGGTGCAGATTCGATGCGCGGTCGACCAGGGTGGCCCACTCGGCGTCGCGCGCCGGCGCTGGCGACTGCGACGCCGACACCGCCGGCCGCGCGTCGGGCTCGGGCTCGGGCTGGACCAGAACGGCCTGGGCCAGCGCCGCCGTCGACAATAAGCCCAGCACCCCGGCCGACAGGACGCGCCGCGCGCGGCGGACGGAAAAACCACGACACTTCATTTTTTCCTCGTATAAGAAAACCACAGCAGCACACCGGCCAGCAGCAGCGACACCCAGTAATCGGTGGGCGCGAACCACAGCCAATGCTTGTGCCAGGCGATATGGGCCGGGTCGAAGCGCGCCACGCCATAGGCGGGATTGAACACGAACCACAGATAATCCTCGACGATCCAGAACAGCATGACGCAACCGAGCGCGCGGCATTCCAGCCGGGCCGACCAGCGATGCAGGAACAGCAAAGGGAAATGGAAAAACAGGGCGATGAAGGGAAAGACCCAGGCGTGGTAGCCGGTCATCGGCCGTCCGCCCCAGAAAATATCGAGCAGCCAATGGTGCTCGATGCGCCAGGTCGGCAGGTTGGCGGCCCAGCCGGCCGCGCCCTCGATCTGGATTTCGGTCTGGGCGAAAAACAGGCCGAGCAAGGCGACCCAGGCCAAGGTCAGGGCGATTTGCCACGGCTTGGCGGCCATGGGCGGCGGGGCGACCGGCACCATCACGCCGCGCCGGCGTCCAGCACCCGCTCCAGCACGACGCGCGCCGCGTCCGGCCGGCCCAGGGCCAGCGCCTTGGCGCGCATCTCGGCCAGTTGCGCCGGATGCGCGAGCAGATGACGCACCCGGTATTCGAGCGTGACGCCATCGAAGGCTTTCAGGGCCACGCCCTGTTCGAGCAGGAAATCGGCGTTGCGTTCTTCCTGGCCGGGGATCGGCGAATTGACGATCATCGGCAAGCCCAACGCCAGGCATTCGGAGGTGGT
Source organism: Janthinobacterium sp. (assembly GCA_043787615.1). Taxonomy (GTDB): domain Bacteria; phylum Pseudomonadota; class Gammaproteobacteria; order Burkholderiales; family Burkholderiaceae_D; genus Janthinobacterium. The sequence continues at coordinate 7,553 of JAYVUV010000258.1, forward strand.
CAAGCCGCCCGGCTTGGTGATCACCAGGTCGGAGCACGCCATCAAGCGCTCGACTTGATTGGTGAACCCCTGCGCCAGCAAGCGCCCCGGATGGCGCGCCGCCAAGGCTTGCAGCGCGGCCAGCGCCTGGGCGTTTTTCCCGGCCAGGACGATCAGCTGGAAGTCGGCGTCCAGCGCCAGCAGGCGCGCGGCGATGGTGTCCAGGCTACCCAAGCCGGCGCCGCCGCCCATCAGCAAAATGGTGGTGCGGCGCGGGTCGATGCCGGCTTCGCGCGCGCACGCGTCGCGCGCCGGCGCGTGCGCGAAGGCCGGCATGATCGGAATCCCGGTCACATGGATGGCGGCCGCGTCGATGCCCTGGTCGCGCATGCGGAAAGCCACTTCCTCGTTGGCCGCGAAGTAGCCGCGCATATGCTCGTGCACCCACATGCGGTGCAGATCGAAATCGGTGACTTGGACCCAAACCGGACAATCGAGCTGCTTGAGGCGCAACGCGCGCGACAGGATCTCGGCCGGCAGGAAGTGGGTGCAGATGATCGCGTCCGGCCGGAAGGCGGCGATTTGCCTGAGCAGTGCCTGGGTGTTGAGCCGCTCCACCCCGCGCCGCAAGCGCTGCATCGAGCTGTCCGGCTGCGCCGTGTTGGTGGCCTGGTAGAGATAGCCCCACAAGGCCGGCGCCTTGTTGACCAGCTTGATGTAGAAATCGGTGTACAGCTTGCGAAAGCCGGCCGTGACGTAATCCATCACGTCCAGATGGGTGGCCACGGCCGGGCCGCCCGCCACGTTGGCATAGGCTTCGATGGCCTGGGCCGCGCGCATGTGGCCGGCCCCGGCCGACACGCTCAAGAGAAGGATTTTTTTCTGCGTCATAGAAACCGATGTGGGTTGATCCCCGCCAGGCACGCAGGGACACGGCACGCAGAATACCATTTTGTCACGCCCCCTTGGCATTTTCACATGCCCGGCGCGTCAAGGGACGGCGGCCGTGCGCAGCACCGGATACAAATTGAAGCGCTCGTCCCACGAGGCGTGGCGGCGCGCGAAAAACTCCAGCCGGGCCGACGCGCTCTTGGCGAAGTCGGCGTCGCCGTCCAGCCGCGCGCGAAACGCCGCCGCCAGCGCCGGGTCGGCCGCCAACTGCTCGCGCGCCACGTCCTCGGCCACATAGTCTTCCATGTATTCCTTGCGTTCGAAGGCGGTGTTGAACACGCCCCAGGCCAGCAGCGAATCGGCGCCCTGCGGTTCGAACAGCGTCATCACCAGGCGCGCCTTGGGCTGGGCGATCGGCACGAATAAAGCGCCGGCCGCCAGGGTCCGGGTTTCCTTGGCCCAGGCGCCATCGACTTTCAGCGTTTGATGGCCCTCGTTCGACTGGGCGCTCAACTTGGTGGCGCTGGCGCGGAACACTTCCACCTCGGCCCGGTCCTGGCCGTTTTTCTGCACGCTGTAGGCGACGCCGTGCTGGCGCAATTTGGCGCCCACCTGCGCCGCCAGCGCGGCCGGCACCAGATAGCCGCCGGTCGGCGCCGTCACTTGCAGATCGGGGTCGATCTGGTCGCGCAAGGGCACGCTCCAGACCTGCGGCGTGTTCTCGTCGTAGCGCGTCATGCTGGCGCCCGACACCTCGGACAAGGTGCGGGTGTAGGCGTAGCCGGGGAAGTCGATAGTGCGCGCCTGCGGCCCCGCCGTGTAACTGAGCGCCACCTGCGTGCCGCCCAAACCGGCGGCGCGCAGGTCGGCCTGGCGCGCCGTCTCGCGCCAGGCCGCGCCGTGTTCGGCCACCTGGGTCAGCATCGACACGATGGTGTTTTTGGTGACGCGCACGCGGGTCGGGTAATCCTTCCACGAGTGGGTTTCGACCAGCATGCAAAAGCGGTTGCGCAGCATGAAATATCCGGTCGAGAAACGCGGCGGGGAAACCTGGTCGACGAAGCCGGACAGCGGGTCGTCCTCGACCGCGAACGACATATAGAACGACTGCGGCAGCGAACCCTGTTCGCGCAAGTCGGCCATCACCGCGTCGCGCAAGGCGACGCCGGCCTGGCGCAGGGCGGCGTCGCCGGCGTGCACCGGTTCGACCTGGATCGACACATCGGGCTGGAACTTGGCGCCATCGGTCACATGCAGATCGACATAGGCCAGCGGGTCCCAGGCGTTCACCAGCGCCAGCATGGCTTGCATCTCGGGCGCGTCGGCCTTCACATAATCGCGGTTCAAATTGTAGTTCTGGGCCGTGGTGCGCCAACCCATCGCCACCGGCCCGCGCTGGTTGGGGCGGTTCCACTGGCCGAAACGCTCGTGGCCGTCCACGTTAAACACCGGCACGAACAGCAGTACCTGGCGCGCCAGCGCGCCTGGCGCCGCACGTCCCTCGAGCGCTTCGCGCAGCGCCAGGAAGCCGGCGTCCTTGCCGTCGATCTCGCCGGCGTGGATACCGCCCTGGACCAGCAGCACCGGCAGCCCGCGCCGCTTGGCTTGCTCGGCGCTCAGGGCGCCACTGCGCGAGACCGCCAGCGCCAGCATGGGCCGCCCCTCCGGCGTGCGGCCGAATTCGAAACAACGCGCCGCCTTCGGATAGGCGCGCTGGAAAGCGGCGCACAGCTTGACCACTTCCTCGTAACGCCCGGTTTCCCGGAAGCCGGAACGTTCGGCGACGGTGCTCAGAGGGTCCGGCGCCGCTTGCGCCAGCGGCGCGGCGAACAGGGCGAGCAAGAAGGCGGTACGGATCATCGTGGGAGCTCCAAGAAAGTGGGAAGAGAACGCGCGGCAAATTTTCCAGTGTAAATTATATGCCGCTTTCCCACCCGCCAAACGCCGGCGCCCGATTCCAGGGCGTCGCATACGCTGCTCACGGGCCGCCATGTGAGCGACCTTCACCGATGTGACGCCACCCGGAGCGGCGGCCGCCATGCGCCGACGCGCCGAAAAAGTGGCGGTCGGCGCGCGCCGCGCCATGCCGGCGGGACGGCGCCGCCGCTCAGCCGAAATACGGATGTTCGCCCACGAACAGCAGGCGCCGGCTCGCCGCGCGCCAAGCGGCCGGCGCCTTGTCTTGCAGCAGCACCACCGCCGCGCTCAAGGCCTCGCCCCGCACCGCCGGCGGCAGCGCTTTCACCATGCGCTCGGCCTGCAGCGGGTTGGCGCCGCCTTGCAACTGCTTCAAGAAGGCCAATATCAAGGGCTGATATTTGCCGTAGATGCGGTACGACGGTTCCACATACGCCTCGCCATCGCCGCCGCCGCGCATCGCCACGGCCATGCTGGTCCACACGGTGGCGAAGTCGACGCCCTGGGTCGGCGACAGCGCCAGCATGCGCGCGACGATGGCCGGACTGGCGCCATCCGAGGCGGCCGCCAGGCGCACCAAGCGCGCCGTGAATGCCGGCGACGTGGCGCCGACGCTCAAGGCCTGCTCCAGCCGGCCGCCGGCCAGGTGCGCATAGGCGTTGTGTTCGGGCTCGCCCTCGGGCTCGCCCTTGGATTCGCCGCCGGCCGCGCTCTCCGGCGCCAGCGACTGGCGCAAGGAGTCGGACGAGGCCACCAAATCGTCGACGGGCTGGCCCTGGAAGCGCCGGATGCGGGCCAGCTCCAAGCCGGCGCGATCGCGCAGATGGGGCAGCAGCGCGCGCGCCTGCGATAGATCGGTGGCGGCGACGTCCCACTCGTCGCTGTGCTGCCTTTGATAGGCGAGCGCGTAGGCGATCCAACCGTTGCGCGGCCACTGCGCGCGCGCCGCGCGCCATAGCTGGTCGGTCTCGGCGCCGTCCGGCAGGCAGCGCAGGGCCATGTATTTCAAGTCGCCGTCGGCCGGCGCCCGCAAGGAGCGTTGCGCCGCGCGCCGGCACAACACGCCCTGCTGACCCGGGCCGCTGGCGTCGAATTCGGCCCGCAGCAGCAAGACGTCGTTCGGACTTTGCTCGACCCGCTTGGCCAGCACCTCGGCCAGGCCAGGCTGACCGGCGCCGGCTTCCAGCCAGTCGGCGGTTTGCGGGTCGGCGGTGCGGTCCCAGCGCGCATGCAGCGCCAGCACGCGGGCGCGTTCGGCGTCGTCCTTGAGCAGACCGAGTTGCTGCGCGGCCGGGACCCCGGCCAAGCCTTCCAGCACCGTGCGGATGCCGCCGCCGGACTTGCTCGAAATCGAACGGGGCGGCTGGGCGAACAGGAAATCGGCGCCGCTGGCGAGCCAGCGCGGCGCGCCCAATTGGCGCGGCGGCGGCCGCGCGCCGCCGCCATACACGGCGCTCCACTCGACCAGCGGCGAGGCGCCGGCCACGTTGTAGACCATGTTCGACATGGCGCCATCGCTGTCGGCGTCGAAGGCTTCGACCAAGCCGCCGTCCGCGCCGCGCGTCTCCAGGTGGTGGTGTCGGCCACCGCCGGCGTTGACGCGCGCGATGCCATGGGCCGCCAGCGCCACCGCTTCGCCGTCGAGCGTGACCGTCAGCGGCACGGCCAGTGCGTTATACATGGTGACGCTGTCATGATCGCTGAAGCTGCCCAGCCCCAGCACCACGCCGACGATGGCGCCGGCCGCCAGCAGGCGCGCGGCGCCCGGCAGCCAGCCATCGGCGCGCTGGAAGCGCGCCCACCACCCGAGCCGGGTCTGCAAGGCGCGCCCGGCGCCGACCAGCAGGGTCGGATAGCCGGACGGCGCTTGCGAGGGCGCCGGCGCCGGCGCGGCGTCGCTGCGCGCCTGCAAGTGCGCCGCGATGGCCGCCTCGCTGACGA
>JAYVUV010000259.1:0-4771 GCA_043787615.1 Janthinobacterium sp.
GGAAGAAACCGGTTTGCCGGTGCTGGTGGCCGAGGACCCGCTCACCTGTGTGGTGCGCGGCTCGGGCATGGCGCTGGAACGTATGGACAAGCTCGGCTCGATCTTCTCCTACGAGTAAGGAGTCGTGAAGAAATCAGTGTGACATGTGGCCGGTTCCGGCATGTGACAGTCATTTCTGAACGACGCCTACGTCCGAGGCCGGCCCGCCGCGTGTGGCGGGCCGCTGCGCGAACGGCTGACGGTTCAGCCGCGCGCCCGCTGCTTGGCGCCTGTGCGCCCGATTATTGGAAGTCATGGAATATAGTCCTCCGCCGCTCTTCAAACAAGGCGCCTCGGCCCGAGTCAAGATGACGGTTTTCGCGTGCATTTCGATCGCCCTCCTGTTGATCGATTCGCGTCTGCACACCTTGACCATGGTGCGCCAGACCGTGGGCACGGTGCTCTACCCGGTGCAGATGGCGGCCCTGATGCCGCGCGACGTGCTGTTCGGGGTGGGCGACTATTTTTCTTCCCTGTCCACCCTGGAAAAGGAAGTGCGCGAGTTGAAGCGGCAGCAGATCGCCACCGCCCAGACCTTGCAGCAGGCCCAGCTCAACATCACCGAAAACGGCCACCTGCGCAAGCTGATGGACGCGCGCGAGCGCTTGCCGGTCAAGTCGCTGATGGCCGAGATCTTATATGACGCGCGCGACGTGTTCACCCGCAAGATCGTGCTCGACCGTGGCTTGCAGCATGGCGTGGGCGCCGGTTTGCCGGTGATCGACAACCTGGGCGTGGTGGGCCAGGTCACGCGCGTGTTCCCGTTCACCTCCGAGGTCACGCTGTTGACCGACAAGGAGCAAGCCATTCCGGTTCAGCTGCTGCGCAATGGCTTGCGCAGCGTGGCGTACGGGCGCGGCCAGTCCAACACCCTGGAGCTGCGCTTCACCGCGCCCAACGCCGACATTCAGGTCGGCGACGTGGTGATCACCTCCGGTCTTGATGGCGTGTATCCGGCCGGGCTGGCGGTGGCGCGCGTGATCCAGGTCGAGAGCAACGCCAGCGGCGCCTTCGGCCGCGTGGTGTGCCAGCCGCTGGCCGGCATCGACCGCAACACCCAGCTGCTGGTGCTGATGTCGCCGCCGCCGATTCCGGCCCGCCCGCCGGTGGAGGAAGTCAAGGTCGGCAAAAAAGTGGCCGGCAAAATGGCGCCGATCAAGGATACGGCGCTGGCCAACGGCGCCGCCGCTCCGGCCGCCGGCTTCATCGCGCCGCCCGCCGGCCAGCCGGCGCCGGCGGCCAAACCGGCCGCGCCGCAAGCCAAACCGGCCGCGCCGCAAGCCGCGCCCGCCGCCACAGCGAAAGACCCCGCCCCGTGAACCGCCCCCACTATATTCTGCTGCCGGTCAGCCCGATCTTCATCGGCTTTAGCCTGATCTGTGCTTTTTTCCTGAACCTGCTGCCGTGGGGCCGCTTCATGGGCGCGCCCGATTTCGTCGCGCTGGTGCTGGTGTTTTGGGGCATCCACCAGCCGCGCCGGGTCGGCATCGGCATGGCGTTTTTCATGGGTCTGCTGATGGACGTGCACGACGCCAGCCTGCTGGGCGAGAACGCGCTGGCCTACACCTTGCTGTCCTACTTCGCCATCATGATGCACCGCCGCGTGCTGTGGTTCCCCGTCATGACGCAGGCGGTCCACGTCTTCCCGCTGCTGTTGATGACGCAGGCGATCCAGCTGCTGGTGCGCTTTTTCGTCTCCGGCAAATTCCCGGGCTGGCTCTACTTCCTTGAAAGCCTGGTCTCGGTGGCGTTGTGGCCGCTGGCCACCTGGGTCTTGCTGGCGCCGCAGCGCCGCGCGGTCGACCGCGACCATACCCGCCCGATTTGAGTCCGCCGCGCCACCCCGTCCACCCTTGAAACCGCGATGACCGAGATCACCAACACCGAACGCGAACTGCATTTGTTCCGCCTGCGCCTGACGGTGCTGGGCACGCTGGTGTTCATCTGCTTCGCGCTGCTGCTGGCCCGCTTCGTCTGGCTGCAAGTGATCAAGCATAGCGACTACGCGGCCCAGGCCGAGGACAACCGCATCGCCATCGTGCCGATCGTGCCCAATCGCGGCTTGATCCTGGACCGCAACGGCGTGGTCCTGGCCCGCAATTACTCCGCCTTCACGCTGGAGATCACGCCGTCCAAGCTGCATACCACGCTCGACGCCGTGATCGACGAGCTGGCGACCCTGGTGCAGATCGAGGTCAAGGACCGCAAGCGCTTCAAGAAGCTGCTGGAAGAGTCGAAAAACTTCGAGAGCGTGCCGCTGCGCACCCGCTTGACGGAAGAGGAAGTGGCGCGTTTCACGGCGCAGCGCTTCCGCTTTCCCGGGGTCGAGGTGCAGGCGCGCCTGTTCCGCCAATATCCGCTGGGCGAGACGGCCTCCCACGTGATCGGCTTCATCGGCCGCATCAACCAGTCCGAGGCCAAGGCCATCGACGCCACCGATGATGCGGCCAACTATAACGGCACCGACCATATCGGCAAGGAAGGCTTGGAAAAAAGCTACGAGAAGCAGTTGCACGGCACCACCGGCTACGAGGAAGTGGAAGTGTCGGCCGGCGGTCGCGCGGTGCGCACCTTGTCGCGCACGCCGGCGGTGCCGGGCAATAACCTGATCCTGTCGATCGACATCGAACTGCAAAAAGTGATCGAGGAAGCCTTCGGCGAGTGGCGCGGCGCGATGGTGGCCATCGACCCGGCCACCGGCGATATCCTGGCCTATGTGTCGCGACCCGGTTACGATCCGAACCTGTTCGTGGACGGCATCGACCAGCAAAGCTGGGCCGAGCTGAATAACTCGCTGGACCGGCCGATGGTGAACCGGCCGCTGTCCGGCACCTACGCGCCCGGCTCGACCTTCAAGCCTTTCATGGCGCTGGCCGCGCTGGAGCTGGGCAAGCGCACGCCGAGCCAAGCCTACGCCGACCCCGGCTTCATGTATCTGGGCGCGCATAAATTCCGCGACGATAAGGTCGACGGCCACGGCATCGTCGATATGCACAAGTCCATCGTGGTCTCCTGTAACACCTATTATTACCTGCTGGGCAAGGACATGCCGATCGATATGATCCATGACTTCATGGCGCCCTTCGGTTTCGGCCAGGCGACCGGGATCGACCTGGAAAACGAGCGGGTCGGGGTGTTGCCTTCGACCGATTGGAAGCGGCGCCGCTTCAAGACGGCCGCCGCGCAAAAATGGTTCCAGGGCGATACCATCTCGGTCAGCAACGGCTCCGGCTACAATTCCTACACCCCGCTGCAAATCGCCCACGCGGTGTCGAATCTGGCCAATAACGGGGTGGTGATGAAGCCGCATCTGGTCAAGATCATCGAGGACGGCGCGACCCGGGCGCGCAAGCTGACGGTGGCCAAGGAAAGCTACCGCATCCCGCTCAAGCAGGAAAATATCGACGTGATCAAGCGCGCCATGATCGGCGTCACCAGCGAGGCCGGCGGCACGGCGGCCAAGGTGTTCGCCGGCGTGAGCTACACGGTGGGCGGCAAGACCGGCACCGCCCAGGTGATCGCGATCAAGAAAAACGAGAAGTACAACGCCAGCCGGATCGCCGAGCGCCTGCGCGACAACGCCTTGTTCACCGCCTTCGCGCCGGCCGACAAGCCGCGCATCGCGCTGGCGGTGGTGGTGGAAAACGGCGGCTTCGGCGCCGGCATCGCCGCGCCCATCGCCAAGAAGGCGCTCGATTATTATTTGCTGGGCAAGCGCCCGAACGAAAAGGAAATCACCAAGGTGCCCAAGGAAGACGCCGAGGCCCTGCAGCCGGTGGAGGACTTGAGCGACGACCCGTCGGCCGAGGCCATGCCGGCCCCGGGACCGGGGCTCACGCCGGCACCCGCGCCGGCACCCGCGCCGGTCCGCAAGCCGATCGCGCCGGCGGTCCGGCCAACCGCCCCGCCGGCGGCCCGGTAACAGGAGATGGCATGCGTATAAACGAAAGGCGTTCGCTCTGGCGCCGCCTCACACCCTATCTGCTGGTGTTCGATCTGCCGCTGATCCTCATCATCATGCTGCTGATGGGGACCGGCCTGGTCACGCTTTACTCGGCCAGCATCGGCATCCCCGGCAAGGTCGAAGACCAGCTGCGCAATATCGTGATGTGTTTTTTCGTGATGTGGGCGGTGGCCAACGTCACGCCGCAAATGATGATGCGCATCGCCGTGCCGGCCTACGCCTTGGCGGTGGCGCTGCTGGTGGCGGTGGCGCTGGTCGGCACCGTCAAGCTGGGCGCGCGGCGCTGGCTACACGTCGGCATCGACATCCAGCCTTCCGAATTCCTGAAGGTGGCAGCGCCCATGATGCTGGCCTGGTTTTTTCAGCGCCGCGCCGGCGCCCTGGAGTGGCATTCCTTCTTGATCGCCGCGCTGCTGCTGGTGGTGCCGGTGGCGCTGATCGCGCGCCAACCCGACCTGGGCACCGCCCTGCTGGTGGTGGCGGCCGGTTTTTCCGTGATTTTTCTGGCCGGGCTGTCGTGGAAAACCTTGCTCGGCCTGTTCGTGGCCGGCGGCGCCAGCTTGCCGGTGGTCTGGTCCATGCTGCACGACTACCAGCGTGAACGGATCATGACCCTGATCGATCCCACCTCCGACCCGCTGGGCAAAGGCTTTCACATCATCCAGTCGACCATCGCGGTTGGCTCGGGTGGTATCACTGGCAAGGGCTGGTTGAAAGGGACTCAAGCGCATCTAGAATTTATTCCAGAGCGCACGACCGATTTCATCT
>JAYVUV010000260.1:0-3685 GCA_043787615.1 Janthinobacterium sp.
CGACAGCGCCTGCGCGTCGGTGTTGGCGGCGATGAATTCCACGCCCGCCATCCCCTTGTTGATCATGTGTTGAACTGCATTGCCACCCGCTCCGCCGACTCCGACGACCTTGATGACGGTACCTAGAGATGCGTTATCGACCATATCAAACTCCATGATGTGCTCCTATGAATGCGGTTTTCAAGCGCCAATCCTCATATCGGTAGAAGAACTGGGGATTGAAAACTGCAAGTTATTGTAAATGTTCTTATGCTGCCAAACCGACACCGACGCCGCCCATCACTTAAAAATTACCCAAAAACCATTCCTTCATGCGCTGCCACACCGCCTTCACCGAGCCATCCTGGCGCGTCACGATATGGCCGCGCAAATACTGCTTCTTCGCCTCCAGCAGCAGCCCGAGCACGGTCGCGTAGCGCGGGCTGCGCACCACGTCGGCCAGCTGGCCGCGATAATCCGGGGTGCCCAAACGGGCCGGCTTGAGAAAAATATCCTCGGCCATTTCCACCATGCCGGGCATGATCGCGGTGCCGCCGGTGAGCACGATACCAGACGAGAGCACGCCCTCGTAACCGGATTCGCGCACCACCTGGTGCACCATGGCGAACAACTCCTCCACCCGCGGCTCGATCACCGCCGCCAGCGCCTGGCGCGACAGGGTGCGCGGACCACGGTCGCCCAGGCCCGGCACCTCCAGCGTCTCGCCCGGGTCCGACAACACCTGCTTGGCCACGCCGTAGCGGATCTTGATTTCCTCGGCTTCCGAGGTCGGCGTGCGCAGCGCCATCGCGATATCGTTGGTGATCTGGTCGCCGGCGATCGGAATCACCGCCGTGTGCCGGATCGCGCCGTCGGAAAACACCGCCACGTCGGTGGTGCCGCCGCCGATGTCGATCAAGACCACGCCCAGCTCCTTCTCGTCGGGAGTGAGCACCGCGTCGGCCGATGCCATCGGCTGCAAGATCAAGTCCGACACTTCCAGCCCGCAGCGCCGCACGCACTTGACGATGTTTTGCACCGCCGACACCGCGCCGGTCACGATATGCACCTTCACCTCGAGCCGGATGCCGCTCATGCCGATCGGCTCGCGCACGTCCTCCTGGCTGTCGACGATGAATTCCTGCGGCACCGTATGTAACAATTGCTGGTCGGTCGGGATGTTAACCGCTTTTGCCGTTTCGATGACGCGCGCCACGTCGGTGGCCGTCACTTCCTTGTCCTTGATGGCCACCATGCCGCTCGAATTGAAGCTGCGGATATGGCTGCCGGCGATGCCGGCGTAGACATTGCGGATCTTACAGTCGGCCATCAGCTCGGCCTCTTCCAGCGCGCGCTGGATCGATTCGACGGTGGCCTCGATATTGACCACCACGCCCTTCTTCAAGCCGCGCGACTCGTGCTGACCCAGCCCGATCACCTCGTGGCGCCCGTCGGGCATCACCTCGGCCACCACCGCCACCACTTTCGAGGTGCCGATGTCGAGGCCGACGATCAGGTTTTTCGCGTCTTTTGTCATGTATCTCGCCTACTGTGTGTTCTTGATGATGGGCTTACGGGTCTTGGTTTGCTGCTTGGCCGGCGCGGCCCCCGGCTTGCCCTCGGCCGGTATCACCAGGCTGGCGGCGCTCAGCGCCAAGCCGTTCTGGTAACGCATGTCGATGCTGCCGATGTCTTGCAGCCGGCTGGCCAGCTGCGGATAAATCCCGACCAGGCGCTGGACCCGCTGCTTCAAGGTGCTGTGATCCTGCTCGCGCCCGAGCGCCACGCTCATGCCGTTATCGAGCTTGACGGTCCAGGCATAACGGCCCGACAGCGCCAGCGCTTGCGGCACCAGCCGCAGCGGCGCGAACCAGCGCCGCAATTCGTCGAAGCGCAGCAGCACATCGCGCTCGCTGCCCTCCGGACCGGAAAACTCCGGCAGCGCGTGATCCTCCTCCGCCTCGGCCACGTTGGCGGTGAATACATCGCCCTTGGTCGAGAGCAGGCGGCCGTCCTCGCCCCAGGTGCCGAGCGCCTCGTGCTCCTCGAGCGTGACGATCAACTGGTTCGGCCACTCGCGCCGCACCGTTGCGCCGCGCACCCAAGGCACCGCCTCGAACACCTGGCGCACATTATCCAGATTGGCGGTGAAAAAATTTCCCTTGATGCGGCCCGCCGTGCCGCTGCGCAGGGTCAGATGATTCACATGCTTTAACTCGCCCTGGTCGGCGCTTTCCACCCGGATCACGCGTAGCGCGAACACCGGCCGCTGCGCCAGCCACCACAGCCCGGCCGCGCCGCAGGCCAGCAAGGCCAGCGCGATCAGGGCGTTGGCGGCCGCGTTCAAGGCTTTTGCGTCGTGCCACATGCGCCGCTTAGCCCCGACCCGCGTGTTTGCCGATGCTCATTTTGAGACTGGCCGAAGCCAGGATCTCGACGCACAGATCCTCGTAGCTCAAGCCCTCGGCGCGCGCCGCCATCGGCACCAGCGAGTGGCCGGTCATGCCGGGCGAGGTGTTCACCTCGATCAGGAACTGCTTGCTGTCGGAGCCGCGCATCAGCACATCGACCCGGCCCCAGCCCGCGCAGCCTACCGCGCGGTAAGCTTGCACCGCGTGGCGCGCCATCTCGTCGGCGCTGGCCTGGTCCAGCTGGGCCGGACAGAAATACTGGGTGTCGTCGGTGAAGTACTTGTTTTGATAGTCGTAATTGCCGGCCGGGGCCACGATTTCCACCACCGGCAAGGCGCGCGCGCCGGCGCCGTGGCCCAGCACGGCCACCGTGAATTCGCGCCCGGTGATGAATTGCTCCGCCATCACCGAATCGTCCAGCGCGGCGGCGGTGTCGTAGGCGGCTTGGAAGCCCGACAGCTCGGCCACCTTGGTGATGCCGATGGTGGAGCCCTCGTGCGGCGGCTTGACGATCAGCGGCAAGCCCAGGTCGGCCGCCACCGCGGCCAGATCGGAACTCGCGTCGAGCACCGTGTAGCGCGGCGTGGGCAAGCCCTGGTTCAGCCAAATCATCTTGGTGTAGATTTTGTCCATGCCGATCGCGCACGCCATCACGCCGCTGCCGGTGTAGGGAATGCCGAGCTGCTCGAGCGCGCCCTGCAGGCTGCCGTCCTCGCCGAAGCGGCCGTGCAGCGCGATGAAGACGCGGTCGAATTTTTGCTCGGCCAGCTCGGCCAGGCTGCGCAATCCCGGGTCGAAGGGATGGGCGTCGACGCCCTTGCCGAGCAGCGCCCTGAGCACGCCTTCGCCCGACATCAGGGACACTTCGCGCTCGGCCGAACGGCCGCCGAACAGCACCCCCACTTTGCCGAACGCGGTCACATCGATTGGAGTAGATTGGCTCACGTCAGATCCTGGTAGAAGTTATCGATTGCGGTTTTAACTGATTCGGCACGGCGGCGATGGCGCCGGCGCCCATGGTGATGACGACGTCGCCGTCGCGCGCCACGCTCAAAATGGTGTCGGCCATGTCGGCGATCGACTCGACGAAAATCGGCTCGATCTTGCCGCGCGTGCGCAGCGCGTGCGCCAGCGCGCGGCCGTCGGCCGCCACGATGGGCGCCTCGCCGGCCGCGTACACCTCGGCCAGCAGCAGCACGTCGGGGGTGCCGAGCACCTTGACGAAATCCTCGAACAGGTCGCGCGTGCGGCTATAGCGGTGCGGCTGGAACGCCAGCACCAGGCGCCGGCCCGGG
>JAYVUV010000261.1:0-4507 GCA_043787615.1 Janthinobacterium sp.
CAAAACTTGACGGTCGGCGTGAACAACGGCTTCGACGGCGGCGGCACCATCCAGCGCGCCGGCAAACTGCTGGCGCAAATGACGGTGACCGTGACCGGCACCACGCCCAACGGCGACTTGTTGGTGGCCGGCGAACAACTGCTTGAAATTAACTCGGACCAGCAAAAGATCCGGGTCGAGGGCCGCGTGCGCCCGCTCGACATTTCCGACAGCAACGCCGTGATGTCCTATCGCCTGGCCGACGCCAAGATCAGCTATCTGGGCGATGGCGACCTGGCCAACCGCCAGCGGCCCGGTTTTTGGTCGCGCCTGTTCGTCTGGGCCGGTTTCTGATGCGCCGCCACCTTTACGCGGCCGTGGCCGCTTGCTTCTTGCTGTGCCAGGGCGCCCAGGCCGACCCGGCGCGTCTGAAAGATATCGGCAAGTTCGCCGGCTGGCGCGAGAACGCCCTGGTCGGCTACGGCTTGGTCACCGGCCTGGCCAACAGCGGCGACTCGTCTAACAACAAGGCGACCCGCCAATCGATCGCCAATGTGCTGGCCCAGTTCGACGTGGCGGTGCAGCCCGAGGATGTGCTGAGCCGCAACACGGCGGCGGTGATGGTGAGCGCCAAGCTCCCGCCTGTGGCCCACGAAGGCGACACCATCGACGTGACCGTGACCTCGATCGGCGATGCGCGCAGCCTGGCCGGCGGCACCTTGCTACTGGCCCCGCTCAAGGGGCCGAACGGCAAGGTCTACGCGCTGGCCCAGGGCGCGCTGTTTGTCGGCGGCTATAAATATGATTTGAACGGCAACGTGGCGCAAAAAAACCATCCCACCGTGGGCGCCATTCCGGGCGGCGCGACGGTCGAGGTGGGCGTACGGGCGAATTTGCTCAAGCCCGACAACACCATGCTGTTTACCCTGACCGAGGCCGATTTCACCACCGCCTCGCGCATCGCCATGGCCATCAACACCCATTTTGGCCTGGCCCTGTCCAAGCCGCAGGACGCCGAATCGGTCGAGATCCTGGTGCCGGAGGGGAGCCGGAACCGGCTGGTGGACTTCATCACCCGCATCGAGGGCTTGAGCGTGGAACCGGACAACCGGGCGCGGGTGGTGGTCGACGAGCGCACCGGCACCGTGGTCTCAGGCGGCGACGTGCGCATCGCCAAGGTGGTGATCTCGCACGGCGACTTGAAACTGTCCATCGTCACCGACAATAGCGTGTCCCAACCCGTGCTCGGCTACCAAAGCCTGCCCGGGGCCGACGTGCGCACCGCGCTGGTGTCCAATTCGCGCATCCACGTCGCCGAGAAGGATGAAACCGGCTATGTCAGCGCCTCCAACAATACGGTGGCCGATTTGATCCAAGCCTTGACCCGTATTAAAACCAGCACCCGCGACATCATTTCCATCCTGCGCGCCGTCAAGGCCGCCGGCGCCCTGCGCGCCGAGCTGGTGATCCAATAATGTCTTCCCACCACTTCACAGGAGCGCTTTCCGATGTTCGGTCAAACTGAAGCCATCACGGTCGATATGGTGCGTCTGGCGCTCGACGCGGCCAGCATGCGCCATCTGGCCATCGCCAACAATATCGCCAACGTCAACAGCGCCGGCTACGCCCCGGCCAGCGTCGATTTCGAGCGCCAGATGGCGGCCGCGCGCGGCGCCCTGCGCCAAGGCGAGCCGCTCCAGGGCGGCATGCTGGCGGGGGTGCATCCCGTGCTGCGGCGCGGCGCGCCGGCGGGCGAGGCCGACCGCAGCGCCCTGCTCGACACGGAAGTGGCCAATATGGCGCAAAACACCGTCCAATACCAGGCCTTGCTGGCGGCCTTGAAACAACATATGTCCATCCTCGGATCGGCCGTCTCGGAAGGAAAACGATAATGGATTACCGCAACGCCTTCGCCATCAGCGCCACCGGCATGCAGGTGGAAAAAACCCGGCTCGACGTCACCGCCGTCAACCTGGCCAACGTGCACAGCACGCGTGGCGCCGACGGCAAGCTGTTCCGCCCGCTGCACGTGAGCGTGGCCGAAGGCAAGACCGAGTTCGCCGTCGGTTTCGAACAACTGGCCGGCGCCCGCCTGCACGGCGCCCAGGTGCTGCGCATCGAGGAAACCGACGCCGCGCCGCGTCAACTGTATGAGCCGGGCAATCCCGACGCCGACGACAAGGGCTTCGTGTCCATGCCCGGCATCAACCAGGTGACCGAGATGGTCAATCTGTCGAGCGCGCTGCGCGCCTACGAAGCCAATGTGGTGGCCATGAACGCGGCCAAGACCATGGCCCTCAAGGCGCTGGAATTGGGTGGCGCGTCATGAGCATCGACGCCCTCGCCTTCCTGCCGCCGCTGTCGATGCCCACCGCGCCGACGGGCGCGGACGCGTTCGGGGCCGCCGGCGCGGCGGCGCCGTCGGGCCAGTTCGGCACCTGGTTCGGCGAGCAACTGTCGCAGGTGAACCAGCAATTGATCGGCGCCGACCAAGGCGTGCAGCAGCTGGCGGCGGGCGACGTCAGCAATCTGCACCAGGTCATGATCAATCTGGAGCAAGCCAAAATCTCCATGCAACTCGTGATGCAAGTTAGAAACCATGTGCTCGACGCCTATCGCGAGCTGATGCAAATGCAAATGTAAAGGCAGTACTGTGAGCGCTCTTAACGATTTTTTGCAACGCTTTGACGGCCGGGCCAGGCTTGGCCTGATCGCCGGCGCCCTGGTCATCGCCGGCGCCACCGTGGCGCTGGGCGCCTGGACCCTGCGCACCGATTACCAAGTCTTGTTCGCCGATCTGGCGCCGCAGGACGCGGCCACCATGGCCGCCGAACTGGACAAGATGAAAACGCCGTTTCGCCTGTCCGGCGAGGGTAACACCATCCTGGTGCCGGCCGAACTGGTCTACAAGACCCGCCTCAAGCTGGTGGGCAAGGAACTGCCGCTGCGCGGCGCGGTGGGGCTGGAATTGTTCAACGCCAGCGAGGTGGGCATGACCGAATTCACGCAAAAGGTCAATTATCAACGCGCCTTGCAGGGTGAAATCACGCGCACCATCCTTTCCCTCGACGAGGTGCAATCGGTGCGGGTCCATCTGGTGCTGCCCGAGCAAGGCTTGTTCAAGAAAAGCGCCAAGCAAGCCAAGGCCTCGATCACCCTGGCGGTGAAGGCCGGCCGCACGCTTGAGCCGAGCCAGGTGCAGGGCATCCAGCGCCTGGTCGGCGCGGCCGTGCCCGACATCCGCGCCGACGACGTCACCATCGTCGACCAGCACGGGGTGGCGCTGACACGGCGCAGCGCCGCCGACGGCGCCGAGGCGGCCGCGCCGACCGACGGCCTGGATGACAAACGCGCTCTGGAAAGCTATCTCAACAAAAAAGTGATCGATGTACTCGACCGCACCTTCGGCGTGGGCCAGGGCATCGCCAGCGTCGACGTCACCCTCAACCGCGATCAATCCAAAGTCACCACCGAAAACGTGTTGGGCGGCCCGGGGCAGCAAGCTAATGGCGTGCTGGTGCGCGAACGGCGCACCACGCGCGAAAACGAGGCCGACGCGGCGCCGGCCGCCGATGGGCAGGCGGCCGCGCCGGGCGCCACGCTCAGCCATGAAGCGGACTACCAGGTCGGGCGCCGGGTCGAACAAGTGGTCTCCGCGCCGGGCGCGATCAGCCGGGTGGCCGTGGCGGTGGTGGTCAAGGGCGTGCTGGATCAGACTCAACTCGACCGTTTGAAAGATGTGGTCGCGCTGGCGGCCGGCATCAATAAGGCGCGCGGCGACGCGGTTTCGGTGTATTCCGTCGATCAAATCGCCAACCCGGCCGGCGCCGCGCCGACCGTTTCGCCGGCGGCACCCGATACGGCGGCGGCCGACACGGTCGCCGCCGATAAGATCGAACAGCGCCCCGTGCCGGCCACCGGTTCCGTGATCGGGGTGTTGTTTTTCCTGCTCGGGATCGCCGTGCTGCTGGCTCTGCTGGTGTGGAGGCTGACGCAGCGCAAGCTGCCTCCTCCTCTGAGTCTGGAGCAACGGGCCGAGATGCTCGACAAGGTCAACGGCTGGCTGGCCGCGCCGGACGCCAGCGCCAAGGAGCCGGGCTGATGACCGCGCACCGCCAATCGGCCCTGCTGCTGCACGGCTTGAACCCGGACGACCAGCGCTGGATCTTGTCCCGGCTCGCCGCGCCGGACCAAAGTATCTTACGCCGCCATTTGACCGAACTAAAAGATCTCGGCATTGCCGGCGATAGCGGCGTGCGCGAGGCGGCGACGGCGACAGCGCCGGTGTCCGGCGCCGCCGCGCTTCCCGCCACCGTGGCGCACGCGAGCGCGGCGCAAATGCGTTTGCTGCTGGCCGAGCAGCCGGCATGGCTGGTGGCCCATGTGTTGGCGCTGGACGACTGGCCGTGGCGCGCCGCCTATCTGGCCAACTTGCCGCCGCCTCAGCGCGAGCGCTTGGCCGCGCCGCGCTGCGCCCCGCTCGCGCCGGCGGCGGCGGCCAGCCTGCTGGCCCACTTGAACGCCCGCT
>JAYVUV010000262.1:0-8070 GCA_043787615.1 Janthinobacterium sp.
CTTGCATGCGCTGGATGTCGATTTGTTGTTCGGCGATGATGCCTTGGGCCAGATTGCGCAGGTTCGGATCGGTGGTGGTCAGCAGCAGCGCCTTGGCCATGTCGATCGCGCCCTGGTGATGGGGAATCATCATCGTGACGAAGTCGTGTTCCGGCTGGCCGTTCATGGGCGCGGCGCGCATGCCGTGGTCCATGACCGCCATCGCGTCGTCCATCAACTGAGCGAACGGTTTGGCGGTGGTGGCGACGAAGGCGGGCGGCGCCTCCGCCTCCGCGGCGGCGGCGCCGTGATGGTGGCCCTCGTGCGCGCCGGCCAGGGCGCACAGCAGGGCGGCGCACAGGCCGCCCGCCAGGTGTAGGGCGCGAAGGCGGCCCATTAGCCGAGCGCTTCCGGCTGCACGTACACGTTGATGCTCATGGCGCCGGCCGCGCCGGGCAGGATTTTGCTCAGCGGGAAAGCGCTATTGATACCGTCGAAATACCAGGTGACGCTGTCTGTGCCGTTCGAGAACGTGACGACGTCGCCGTGGTTGACGTTGACGTAGCGGGTGCCGCTGTCGATGCTGATGTGGCGCGTGGTGAAGCCGGGCGTGGCGGCGCTGCCATACAGGTCGCTGGCGGTGAGCGCGGACGCGGACAGGCTGACCATGCTGGCGGCGGCGAAAACGAGGGTGGCGATGACTTTCATGATGCTCCTTGTGGTTGGCTTCGTCGCGCGGAATGGCGGCGAAGTGGGAGCACTTTAGCGTGGCCGGCCCGACAAAAAAGTGACCGCATCATTACAAGATTGTCATAATTCGGCCCGGCGCGGCGCGGCGCGGCTCAGCGTCGCGCGGCCAGCGCGGCGTGTATCGACTCGCGCTCGCCGGCTCCCGGCTGCTCCAGATAGGACAGCGCGCCGCCGATCATGGTGGCCACCGCCAAGCCGTCGCGGAACAGTACCCGGTTGCCGGCCAGGGCCGGCACCTTTTCGCCCGCCAGCAGCGTGCCGCACAGGTTCAAGGGATCGACCCCGGAGACGCACACCATGCCGCCGTCGTGGGGACGGCGGCGCACTTCGCGCAACAGCGGAATCGCCTCCGGCAGCGCGAACTGTTCGCCGGCCAGGCCGCCCACGAAGCGCCCGCCGCGAATCTCGCCGCGCGCTTCAAGCCGGTGCAGCACCGGCAGCAGCTCGCGCCAGGAAGGCAGCCAGGCCGCCTCCCGTTCCAGCAGGCGCCAGAACACCACCCCGTAGCGGCGCAGCAGCACCTGGGCGATGTGTTCCAGGGTGGCGGGATCGGTGGCCGGCTTTTTGGACGGCTGCGGCGTGCGCGGCGGCGTGTCGTCGTCGTTGTCGTTGTCGGCGGCTGGGCGCCGCACCAGCGCCCAGCGCCCCGCTTCCTCCATAGTGGGCACGCCGCCGCCGCGCCGGCGACGCTTGTCGTTGCTGGCGCGTTTGGCGGCCGGCAGCAGCATGGCGCGCAGGCCGGCGAAGCTGTCGGCGTTGGCCTGGCCGGTGGCCACCAGTTCGCCCAGCGCGGTTTCCAGTTCGACCGGCAGCAGGCGCGCCTCGCTGAGCAGTTCGTCGAAGAACAGGGCGCCGTGGCGGTGCAGCGCCGCCAGCACGCGCTCGGCCCGGGCCGATAATTCGGGCGCGGCCGGCCGGTCCGGTAGCGATTGCCACAGGCCGACCTGTCGTCGCGGCAGCAAGACCAGCGGCGTGCCGCGCAGGGGGCCGCCGGCGGCGCGGGGCGGCGCGCCCAGGCGGGTCCACACCACTTTGCCGGCGCGGCACAACTCGTCCAGCCATAGCAGCGAATAGTCGCTCAGTCGCGCGGCCAGCAGTTCGCTTTCCCAGGCGCCGGCGGCCGCCTCGAAGCCTTCCAGCTGGGCCAGCACGGCCGGAAGGGCGTCGCGCCCTTGCAAGCGCGCGTCCGGCGCCAGGTGCTGCCAGTCGAACAGGAAGCGCATGAAATCGCGCCGTTCGACCGGCTCGATCTCGCGCCGCAGCCGCTTGATGGTGTAGCGGTGGATGCGCGCCAGCAGATGACGCTCGCACCATTGTTCGGCCGTGGCGCCCGGGGTGAAGCGGCCGCGCATCACATACCCCTCGCTCTCCAGGCGGGCCAGCGCGATGGCCACGGCGCCGTCGCCCAGTCCCAGCGTGTGGGCGATGGCCGCCAGGGTTTGCGGGCCGAAGCCGCTCAATCTGGCGCGCACCAGTTCGACCAAGGCGTCGTCGGCCCGCCACGCCTCGTCGCAGCCGGCCGGAATGGCCAGCGCCGGCGTGGCGACGGCGTTCGGGTAGACCGCCCGCAGGCAAGTGAGGCGTTCGACCGCCACCCATAGCGCGACGTCGCCCGCGCCGGCGCCGCGCAGCAAAGTGGCACGCCCGCCGCCGGCCAGCGCCGCGAGCCAGCCGGGCCAGCCCGCGTTGCGCTCCGCCTCGGCCGCCGTGACGCAGGCAAGGCCCATCAGCGCCTCGTGCATTTCGTCGGCGTTGCGCGCCTCCGGCCATGCCTCTTCGCCCACGCCCGCGATGGCGTCGGCGTCGAGCGCGCCCAAGTCGTCGGCCGATTCGGGATCGCTCCAGCGCCGGCTCCGTACGGCTTGGGTACGGCGTTCCTCCAGCGGGGCGTCGTCCAAAAAAGCATACGGACGGGCGTTCAGGATTTCCATCGCCAGCGGCGACGGCGCCGGCAGGTCGCGCGCGATCAGGCGCACTTCGCCGGCCTCGATGCGGCGCAGCAGCGCCAGCCAGCCGTCGCTGTCCATGGCCTCGTGCAGGCAGTCGGCCAGGGTCTGGTCCACCAGCGGGTGGCTGGGCAGCTCGCGTTCGCCGGCGATGTTTTCCAGGCAGGCCGCCTGGTCCGGGAACACCGCCGCCAGCAGGTCGTCGCTTTTCATGCGCTGCAATTGCGGCGCGACCTTGCGCCCGCCGCTGTAGCGCGGCAGGGCCAGCGCGGTGGTGGCGTTCCAGCGCCAGCGCACGTTGAACAGGGGCGCGTCGAGCAGGGCCTGGATCAGCACATGTTCGGCGCTGGCCGGGCGCAGGTAGCGCCACACTTCGTCCAGCGGGAAGCTGTGGCCGGCCGACAGCGAGAGCACGATCGCGTCCTCGGTGGCCGCCGCCTGCAGCTCGAAATTGAAGTTGCGGCAAAAGCGCTTGCGCAGCGCCAGGCCCCAGGCCCGGTTGATGCGGCTGCCGAACGGCGTGTGCAGCACCAGTTGCATGCCGCCCGATTCGTCGAAGAAGCGCTCCATGGCCAGCGTGTCCTGGGTCGGCAGCGCGCCCAGCGCGGCGCGGGCGCGCGCCAGGTAATCGACGATCTGGCGTGCGGCCGCGTCGCCCACGCCCACCTCGTCGACCAGCCAGGCCACGGCCGCCGCCAGATCCTGGCCCGGCGCGCGCGGGGCCGCATCGCCGGTTTCGCCGCCCAGCAAGGCGTCGATGCGACCGCGCAGCCGCGCCACGCCGGCCGACAGCGCGTCGCTGCGGCCGGGCGCCTCGCCCAGCCAGAACGGGATGTTGGGCGCGGCGCCGTGCGCGTCCTCGACCCGCACCCGGCCGCTCTCGATCTTCAGGATGCGATACGAGGTGTTCCCGAGTTGGAAAACGTCGCCGGCCAGGCTCTCGACCGCGAAGTCTTCGTTGACGCTGCCGATGGCGTGGCCTTGCGGTTCGAGCAGTACCGCATAGTCGGCGTTGTCGGGGATCGTGCCGCCCGAGGTGACGGCGGTCAGCTTGCCGCCGCGCCGCCCGCGCAGGGTGCCGGCCACGGCGTCGCGGTGCAGATAGGCGCCGCGCACCCCGTGACGGCCGGTGTAGCCCTCGGCCAGCATGCGCAGCACGGCCTCGAAGGCGGCCCGCGTGAGCCGGGCGTATGGCTCGGCGCGCCGCACCAGGTCGAACAGGGCGTCTTCTTGCCATTCGCGGCTGGTCACCTCGGCCACGATCTGCTGGGCCAGCACGTCCAGCGGCGCCACCGGGATGCGCAGCAGATCGAGTTCGTCGCGCCGCACGCAGTCGAGCAGGGCCGCGCATTCGATCAAGTCGTCGCGCGAGGTCGGAAACAGGCGTCCCTTGGGCATGCCGCCGACCTGGTGGCCGGAGCGCCCGACCCGTTGCAAAAAGGCGGCGATGCCGCGCGGCGAGCCGACCTGGCACACCAGATCGACGTCGCCGATGTCGATCCCCAGTTCGAGCGAGGCGGTGGCGACCAGCACCTGCAGCTCGCCGCGCTTGAGGCGCTGTTCGGCGTCGAGCCGGAATTCCTTGGCCAGGCTGCCGTGGTGGGCCGCCACCGCCGTCGCGCCGAGCCGGTCGGCCAGGTGACGCGCGGTGCGCTCGGCCATGCGCCGGGTGTTGACGAACACCAGCGTGGTGCGATGCAGGACCGCCAATTCGGCCATGCGGTCGTAGACCCGTTCCCACACTTGGTTCGGCATCACCGCCTCGAGCGGCACCGGCGGCAGCTCCAGCGCGAGGTCGCGCGCGCGGTGGTGGCCCACGTCGACGATGGCGCAACCATCCGCATGCCCGTCCGCATCGCCGCCGCGCCCGACCAGGAAGCGCGCCACCAGCTCGAGCGGCTTTTGCGTGGCCGACAGGCCGATGCGGGTGGCGCGGCGCGCGCACAGGGCGTCCAGGCGCTCCAGGCTCAGGCTCAGGTGGCTGCCGCGCTTGCCGCCGGCCACGGCGTGGATTTCGTCGACGATCACGGTGCGCACCTCGGCCAGCATGCGCCGTCCGCTGTCCGAGCCGAGCAGCACGTACAGCGATTCCGGGGTGGTGACCAGAATGTGCGGCGCGCGCCGGCGCATGGCCTGGCGCTCTTGCTGGGTGGTGTCGCCGGTGCGCACGGCGGCGCGGATGCCGGGGTCGGGCAAGCCCATGCGCGCCAGCTCGCGCGCGATGCCTTCCAGCGGCGCCTGGAGATTGATGCGGATGTCGTTCGAGAGCGCCTTCAGCGGCGAAATGTAGAGCACCGTGGTGAGGTCGGGCAGGGCGCCGCCGCCGGCCACGCCGTCGCGCACCAATTGGTCGATGGCGGCCAGGAAGGCGGTCAAGGTTTTGCCGGAGCCGGTGGGCGCGGCGACCAGGGTCGGGCGGCCGGCGCGGATCAGCGGCCAGGCGCGCCGCTGGGCTTCGGTGACGCCGTCGAAGCTGCGCTGGAACCAGGCGGCGACGGCGGGATGGAAATCTTCCCAGCGATGGCTGGCCGGAGGCGGAGTGCTCATGTCAGCCCATATGGGGCCGCCGCCGCGAACGGCAAGCGCGAGGGCAGGGGAAAGGAAGGCGACATAAATTGTATATTTTTTACAACACTATCGGCCATCGGCCGGGCCTCCGCCCGGCGGCCGATTGAGGGGAGGGCCGAATTATGCTCTACTAAACTTGCTTTTATTATATCTGTCCAGTGGCGCGGATCGCATTTCCAATGTCTCCATTCATCCACAGAAGGGGCACCATCCATGCAGCAAACGAAGCAATCAAGTACGCGCAGAAGTTTTTTAAAGGGGGCCGGTGCCGGAGTGGGCGCCGTCATGATGGGCGGCGTGGCGCGCGCCGCGTTGACGGCCGAGGCGCCGCCGCTGATCGACGCGGTGAAGCTGGCTTGCACCCGCCTGGCCGCGCTGGGTTGGCGCGACATGCTGCTGGCCGTCACCGATGGCGCGCTCGATATCGGCGCCGCCGCCCTGCAAGAGCAGTTGCTCAAGCCGCTGGCGCGCATCGACCGCGCCTTCGAGGGCTTCGGCGACTTCGCGCTGGCGGGCACCCAGGGCGTCCAGCCGGGCAATCCCGACACCAGTTTGCTGTACCACGCCTTCGCCTCGCCCACCGTGGTGGCCGGAACGGGCGGGCGCGCGCTGGGCGGCTTCCCCACCCTGGCCGAGATCGAGGCGCTGGAAAACTTCATCTACGGGGTGCAGGCGCCCACCTTGGCGGCGCTGCGCGAGCGCGCCGGCGGCCGCCCGCTCGGCATCGCGGTGTTCGCGCTCCACTACCGCAACACGCCCGATTCGGTGCACGGCCGTCACGCCCAATTGTGCTTTTCACGCTCGGGCGTGGCGCGGGTCGGCACGCTGCCGCCCAAATACGATGCGCGCAAACGCTTGTTCGTCAACGTGGATCAGGCCAAGCCTTTCGACTTTCACGTCACACCGCAGCGCTTCGCCGCCTACCTGGCGGTGCGCATGCCGGGCGACCCGGCCAGCTTCGGCCCGCAAGATACCTTGAGCGGCGACGAGTTGCTGGGATTTTGGGTGCCACTGCATAAGCTGTTCGGCGGCGCCGAGTGCGTCGCCGGCATGCGGCTCGACGTCGCCTACTCGCGCGGCGTGCAAAACGAGGAGCTGGCCCAGTTCCACAAATACCTGGACATGCAGGGCTTGAAAAACAATTGGCGCGGCGCCGACCTGGGCCAGTTCCCCTTCACCATCCGCGACGAGCGCATCGCCTCGCTGTCGCTCGATCCCGAACATGGCAACGGCGTGCTGGTGCCGCGCGCGGCCAATATGACCGAGGTGGCGCGCTACAAGGACAAGCCGCTGACCTTTCCCGTGTATCCGAGCCTGCCCAAGGATTTGCAGATGTCGTCGCTGTTCGTGATCCCGGGCGTGACCATTCCGGCCGAACCGGCCTACCAGGACGACGCCGAGCAGCACGCCCAGCGCAACGCGCCCGAATACACCAACGTGCGGCACCGGGTCAACCCGGACGGCACGGTCGACAACCTCAACACCTACCCCGAGATGGCCGCCATCGTGCACGACGGCGGTTATCAGGCGCAGCACTATATCGACTTCACGGGCGACGGCTGGGTGGCGGCCGAGGTGCCGCAGCTCGAGCCGCTGGTCGAGCACCATTTGCCGGCCTATTGCATGGTCGGCCTGCCCGATTTTTTCCCGCAGATGACGCAGCGCGACTTGATGATGTGGTCGCAAAACACGGTGCCCAAGAAAATCAGCCAGGCGCTGTGGGTGATCCAGCCGCTGGCCTTGTCGCAGACCCGCATCGCCGCCAACGTCACGCTGCCGGTGGGCTTCAGCATCAAGGACGTGACCATCACCTCCATCGTGGCCCAGCTGGGCGCGCACGGCGGGCCGGTGCAGCAGCCCAACGGCCCCCTGGTGCGCGGCAAGGTCGGTTTGCCGGACGGCTCGCCCGGCTTGTTCGACCCTGGTTGGGACACCAGCCAGGGCGTCAACTACAGCGTGATCGGGGAACGCGGCAACGCCACCGGCACCCTGGAGCGCTACCTGGCCGGCTACTCGCTTGGCTCGCCCTTCATCGAAGACGCCAAGCTGTGCGCGGCGCTGGGCAGTTACTGGCCCGGGGTGGCGCCGGACGCGACGCGCACCTTCCAGCCCGGTAAACGCATCGGCGGCGAGGCCTATCCATGGCCGACCGTGGTGCCGCTGACCGATCAGGAAATCGGCAGCGCGCCCCTGGCCGACGGCAAGTTCATGCCCTGGGACGGCGTGACCGGCCCCGGCGTGCAAATGGTTAACGGGCGCGAGATGGCGGTCTACACCGATATTTTCCGCACCGATTACATCGATTTGATCGGCACCATGACGGCGGCGCTGACCTCCAGGATCGACGGCAACGAATACAAGGCGCGGGTGCTGGCGATGGAGGCGGTGTACTGGAACCTGGGCATCCGGGGCGAGCCGGGCGAACTCAGTTGCCATGTCGGGCCGGCGCGGTTGGCCGCGCCGCGCAACCGGCGCATACCGGTGGTGCAGCAGGACGTGAACCGCATCCTGCGCTGCAAGGCGGCGTGGGCGGTGCTGTCCTTCACCGAGGTCGATGCGCAGCACGCCGGATTGCGGCAGGCGCAGTCTTCGTCCAGCGTTAAATTGACCGGGCCGCGCCTGTATTATTTCAGCCTGTTCCGCTGGAATCCCGAGCGGCCGGAGGAGCGCGACCCGTCGCGCCTGGACCGGGTGTTCGTGGAGATGCTGGAGCGGGTCCACTTTTACGTCGACGAGCACAATGTGCTGATCCAGAGCGGGAAGGGGCCGTGGAAACCGGGCACGCCGCTGCCGACATGAGCGACGTGATCGTGGTGGGCGGCGGCCC
>JAYVUV010000263.1:0-11892 GCA_043787615.1 Janthinobacterium sp.
GTCGATCATTTTTTTCAAGCCGAAGTGGCCTGGTTCGTTGAGCAGCACGATGGTGCGCCCGTCCGGGGTGAAAAAAATGATCGACGCCGCCAAGCGCAAGCGCAAGGACGACGGCGTGTTTGAACTGAGCTGGGAAAACAGCGGCGTGGTGGTCAGCGCCAACCTGAAAATCGTGCCGAACAAGGCGCCGGCGCCGGCCGCGCCGGCCCAGGGCGGCACCGGTTTCCGCCGCTTGAAACTGCCCGAGACCATCGTCGGCGGCCCGGCGCCGGCGGCGGATGCGGCCCAGGCGGCGGCGCCGGCCGGCCCGGCGGCCGTCAACACCGCGCCGGCCATGCCGGCCACGGTCGGTGGCGCCTCGGCGGCCGCCGGCGCGGCCACGGGAGCGACGCGATGAGCACTCCCACCAATATCGGCTACTTCGGTAAAATCCCCAGCCGCGGCGACTTCGTCAAGGCCAGCGACAACCCGGTCCTGCTCAAAATTCTCGACGACTGGCTGGCCGGCGCGATGGACATGCTGAGCGCCGACCCGCGCTGGAAACTGATCTACGAAACCGTGGCGCCGCTCAATTTCGCCTTCATCGGCCCGCGCCGGCGGCGCGCCATCGCCGGCCATATCACGGCCAGCAGCGACCAGTCCAAGCGCCGCTTCCCCTTCCTCATGATCAGCACCATGGAAGTGAACGACCCGGACGGCTTCGTACCCAATTCGCCGCTGATCCTGTCGCGCCTGTGGAACCGCATGGAGCCGCTGGCGGCCGCCGTGGTAAGCGCCGACGACGCCACCGCCCCGCTGCAGGCGGTGGTCGGCACCGTGATCGACCTGGACTTGCGCTCGGCCGCCTACGACGCCGCCTTCACCGACTTTCTGGAACTGCAAACGGTGGGCGCGCTGGACGCGATGCTCGCTCAATCCGGCTTCACCGGCACCGTGCGGCAAACCCTGCTGGCCCTGGGCCTGCTGCTGCAACCGGTGATGGCCAGCGGCCAAAGCCGGCTGGAAAAATGCCTGGTGCTGCCGCTGCCGGACGACCCGATCTACCGCAACCTGGTGGCCGCGTTCTGGATGCACCTGGTGACCCCGTTCCTGGCGCGCGCCGACTTCGAGCTGGCCGTCTTCGTCACCCGCCTGCGCGAGATGCCCTCGCTGGTGATCGGCTTTAGCGGCGCCTCGGCCCAGACCCTGCAAGCCATCATGGACCCGACCGCCGGACGCGAACACCACATCACGTTCGACGACCTGGCCTGGGTCGAACAACAGGTCGACACCGACCACGCGATCAAGAAGGTGTCCAGCTACCTGGCCCAATCGACCCTCTCACTCAAATCCGCTCACGACTCGGTTCGTGCAGCCTTTATCGGAACTTGAACATGCGCAGCATACCGATCGCTTTTTGCCTGATGTTGGGCGCGGCCCTGCCCTCGGCCCGCGGCCAGGCCCAAACGGTGGTGCCGGCGGTGGCCACGCCGCAGCCGGGCCAGGTGCTGGTCAGCGGCACCGTGCCCGACGAATCGAGCAAGGCCGCCGTGCTGGCCCGCCTGCGCGAACTGTACGGCGCCGACAAGGTGGTCGACCAGATCGCCGTCGGCCAGGTCGCCCTGCCGGCCAACTGGAACAACTATGTCCAGAAAATGATCACGCCCGACTTGAAACTGATCAGCCGCGGCCAGCTCAAGATCGACGGCAGCGTGGTCAGCGTGCGCGGCGAAGTGGCCAACGAAGCGCAGCGCCAAAAAATCGCCAGCGACATCGCCACCAACCTCAATCCAACCTACACCGTCAACAACGGCTTGCGCGTGTCGGCGGTGGAGCAAAACATCCTCGACGCCACTCTGGCCAACCGCATCATCGAATTCGAAAGCGGCAAAGCCACCCTGACCCCGTCCGGCCGCTCGATCCTCGACGAGATGAGCGTGGCGATGCAAAAGCTCAAGGACCGCAAGGTCGAAGTGATCGGCCACACCGACAACCAGGGGCTGCGTGCCAGCAACCTGGGCCTGAGCCAGGCGCGCGCCGAGGCGGTCAAGTTCTACTTGGCGGCCAAGGGCATCAACGGCGACTTTTTGACCGCCTCCGGCCAGGGCTCGGACCGTCCGATCGCCAGCAACGACACGCCCGAAGGCCGCGCGCGCAACCGCCGCATCGAATTCCGCATGGCGCAGTAAAGCGCCGCCACACCACAAGGTCATCATGTTTTCAGCAGAAGCACTTCTTCAACCGATCAGCGCCGACCAACCGAGCGGCCAGGACATGGCGTTTTCCAGTGAGCTCGACGCCATCAGCCTGGCGCGCCGTTTCGACGACCCCTCGCTCGACCAGGGCGAATGGGTCACCGAATTAAAAGAGGCCGATTGGGATTTCGTGGCCAAGCGCTGCGCCGCCTTGCTGACCGAAAAAAGCAAGGACCTGCGGCTGGCCGTATGGCTCACCGAGGCCAGCGCCAAACAAGACCAATTGCGCGGCTTGGGCGAAGGCTATCTGCTGCTGGCCGGCTTGTGCGAGCACTTCTGGGAAAACGGCTTGTATCCCGAGGCCGAGGATGGCGATCAGGATCAGCGCATCGGCAATTTGAGCTGGATACTCGGCCGCACGCCCACTTTGGTGCGCGAAATGCCGCTCACCGAAGGGCGCGGCACCCAATTTTCGACCATCGACTTCGAGGGCGCCCGCAAACGCGCCAACAGCAACGAGCGCGGCGACAATTCGGGCGCACCTAAATTAAGCGACATGGACGCGGCGCGGCAAAAAAACTCGCCGCAGTTCATGGCACGCTTCAGCGCCGACGCGCGCTATTGCCTAGATGCGCTGCTCAAGCTGGAACAAGCGTCGGACGCGCGCCTGGGGCAAGACAGCCCCGGTTTTTCGACCGCCAAGGACGCGCTGGAGAACATGCTGCGCGTGATGCCGTCGGCGGCGGTGGCCGCCAAGCCGGGTCAAGGCGAGCATCAAGAAACGCCGCATGCGGACGGCGGCGGCGCGCAAGCGGGCGGCGCGGTCGAACACGGCGGCGGCCAACAGCAAGCGGCGCCCGGCGGCCCGCCGGGCAGCATCCAGACCCGCACCCAGGCGCTGCGCCAATTGCGCCTGGTGGCCGAGTTCTTCCGCCGCACCGAGCCGCATAGCCCGATCTCCTACTACGCCGACAAGGCCGCCGACGCCGGCGAGCAAAGCCTGCATGACTGGCTGCGCTCGGTGGTCAAGGATTCGGCGTCGATGCAGCACATCGAAGAGCTGCTGGGCGTGAAACCGCCCAACGACTGACGCCGACCGCCAGCGCGTCACGGACGGCGCCGCGCGTCCGCCCGTGATCGGATTGAGGTCCGAATTTACACCATCCGCACGTCGCGCCCCCGGTTTTCTCCGAACTGAGCGTGATGCCACGGCTTGAAACACCGCTCTCGGCATGCTCCGGCGAAACCGAAACATGCGCTTCCGCCTTACTTGATGGTGTACTTGAACTGCCCCTGCTTATTGGCGCTGACCTTGATCTTGGCGATCGCCGAGCCTTCTGCCATTTTCGTCAACACCGATTCCGCGATCTCCGGCAGCAAGGTGCCGTTCAGGATGTTGTCCACGTTGCGCGCGCCGGAATCGACCTCGGTGCAGCGCGCCAGCACAGCTTCGATCAACGCCTCGTCGTAGCTAAACTCGGCCTTGTGATTGGCCACGATGCGCTGCTCGATCTTGCGCAATTTGAGTTCGATGATCTTGACCAGCACCTCGTCGGCGATCGGATAATAAGGAATCACCTTCAGGCGGCCCAAAAAGGCCGGCTTGAACGCCTTGACCAACTGTGGCCGGATTTTCTCTTCCAGCTCGGCCGGGGTCGGCAAATCCTTCGCTTCCAGATTCAGGCAAGCCTGCATCATGGTGCTCGACGCCACGTTCGAAGTCAGGATGATGATGGTGTTCTTGAAGTCGATCTCGCGCCCTTCCGCGTCGTCCAGCACGCCCTTGTCGAATACTTGGAAAAACAGCTCCAGCACGTCCGGATGGGCTTTTTCGACCTCGTCGAGCAGCACCACGCTATACGGATTGCGCCGCACCGCCTCGGTCAGCACGCCGCCTTCGCCGTAGCCGACGTAACCGGGCGGCGAGCCTTTCAAACCGGAGACGCTGTGCGCTTCCTGGTACTCGCTCATATTAATCGTGATCAGTTTGCGCTCGCCGCCATACAGCACGTCGGCCAAGGCCAACGCGGTCTCGGTTTTGCCGATGCCGGACGGGCCGACGAACAGGAACACGCCTTTCGGTTTGTTCGGGTCGTCCAAGTTGGCGCGCGAGGTGCGCACGCGCTGCGCCACCGCCTCGATCGCGTGGCTCTGTCCAAGCACGCGCTCTTCCAGCATGTCCTTCAATTTCAGCACGGTCTTGATCTCGTCCTTGACCATTTTACCGAGCGGGATGCCGGTCCAGCCGGCCACGATCTCGGCCACCACATGGCCGTCCACCTGCACCGGCACCATCGGCGTCTCGCCCTGCAGCTCGCGCAGCGCCTTGAGCTGGTCCTGCAGCTCGCGGCCCTGGCCGGCGTCGGTCGATTGACCGGCTTCGAGCACCAGGCGCTTGGCCTTGATTTGTTCGGTCAGGGCCTTTTCCTTCTCCCAGCGCGCGGCCAGAGTGCCATGCTGCCCGGTGGAGACGGTGCGCAGCTCGCGCAATTGCTTCAGGCGCGCGGCGTGACTGGCGCCGCCGCTTTCCTCGCGTTCGAGCGAGGCGATTTCGGCGTTCACCCGGTCCAGCTTCTTGACCAGATTCTCGATCAGGGCCGGGGTCGCGCTTTGGCCCAGGGCCACCTTGGCGCAGGCCGTATCGAGCACGCTGATGGCCTTGTCCGGCAGCTGGCGGCCCATGATATAGCGGTGCGACAGGCGCACCGCCTCCGTGATGGCTTCGTCGTAGACCCTCACGTTGAAGTGCTTCTCCATCAGCGGCGCCATGCCGCGCAACATGGCGCAAGCCAGTTCCTCGCTCGGCTCTTCGATCTTGACCACCTGGAAGCGACGCGCCAGCGCGGCGTCCTTCTCGAAATACTTCTTGTATTCGCCCCAGGTGGTGGCGGCGATGGTGCGCAATTCGCCGCGCGCCAGGGCCGGCTTGAGCAGGTTGGCGGCGTCGTTCTGGCCGGCCTGGCCGCCGGCGCCGATCATGGTGTGCGCCTCGTCGATGAACAGGATGATCGCGTGCGGACTTTTCTTGACTTCGTCGATCACGTTTTTCAGGCGGTTTTCGAACTCGCCCTTGACGCTGGCGCCGGCTTGCAGCAAGCCCATGTCCAGGGTGTGGATTTCGACGCCCTTGAGCACGTCCGGCACATCGTTCAGGGCGATGCGCAGCGCCAGGCCCTCGACCACGGCGGTCTTGCCGACCCCGGCCTCGCCGGTGAGGATCGGGTTGTTCTGGCGCCGCCGCATCAGGATGTCGATGGCTTGGCGGATTTCCATGTCGCGCCCGATCACCGGGTCGACCTTGCCGTCGCGCGCGCGCTGCGTCAGGTTGGTGGTGAACTGGTCCAGCGCCGGCGTTTTGCCGGCCGCCTTGGCGGTCAAGTCGCCGACCGGATCGCCGCCCTGGCCCTCGTCCGCGCCATCGGCCTCGCCGGCCTCCACCGCTTCCTGCGAACCTTCGCTCAGTTTGGCCAGATTGTGCTTGATGTCGTCCAGGTTGAATTTATTGAACAGCTTCGAGCCGCGATAGGCCAGTTGCGCAAGTTCGGGATCGGTCAGCAAAGCCTGCAAAAGATGGCCGCTGCGGATCGCGCTCTGGCGCCCGGACTGCGCGTCGAGCGAGGCGATCAGCCAGGCGTTTTCAAACAGCTTGGGTAGCCGCACCGAAAACACGGGGGTGCGCGAATTGCCGGTTTTGAGGCTGCTCACTTCATTTTGCAAATCGGCTTCCAGCATGCTCACGCTGATGCCGGCGCGGCGCGCGATGACCACGAAGTCGCTCTTGGGTTGTTCGAGCAAGGCCAGGAACACGTGTTCGATGTCGACCTCGAACTGACCCAGGCCGACGCAGATGCTGGCCGCGCGCGTGGTGGCGACCCGGCTCGTGTCGTTCAATTTGCTGATGAGTGTTTTCAAGTTGATGCTCATGGCTTGTCCCTGTTTTTAGATGGTGATTAGAGCGCGTGAATGTCGTAACGCACATCGGCCCGGTCTTGCGACGGGCCGGCGGTGATTAAAAAACTGTCCCAGCCGAGCCGACCGCCGATGCGCTGCGGGTCCAGCGTGGTGCCTTGCACGTCGGCCGCCCGCAGCACCAGCTCGACCTCGTATTCCAGGCAAAAACCGGTGAACATGGTGAGTAGCTTTTCCAGCGCGCGCGCGGCCGAGCCGCCCGGCAGGAAGGCGTCGAAATCGCCGTGCTTGAGCGGGCCGACGGTGACGCGCATACGCAAGTCGCGCTGCCACACGCGGGCGCCCACCAGGGCGGTGGAGCCCAACACGGCGTTGCACCGACCGGGGATGGTTTGCTGGTCGGGCGGCACGTCGTACCAGCGCCCGACGAATTGGGTGATGTGCACCTTCTGGCCGAAATATTCGGACAGCACGCGCCCCATCGACACCGCCGACGCGGGCCGCTGGCGCAGCGCGGCGGCGAAATAGCCGATCGATTCGTCCAGCACCGCGTCGCCCTGGTCGGACAGGCGGGCGCGCAGCGATTCCGGCCCCAGGCCGGCCAGCGAGAGCAGCAGCGGCAGGAATTTGTCCTTGCCCTCGATCTGGTACTTCAGTTCGAGCCGGTATTTGCGCCAGGCTTCGTAGAACAGGGCCAGCGAGCGGTTCGAGAAGGTGTCCAGAAAGGCGCGCGGGCCGGCGTCCTTCTCGTACATCAGGTGCGAGGCGATGCGCTCGGTGTAGTGGGCCGGCAGGGTGCCGTTGCCGCCCAAAAAGCCCATGAAGGCCGGCGTGACGCGGATGTATTTCAGCTCGGAGCGCAGCAGCGCGTCCGACAGCGAACGGCTGTCGCGCGCCAGCTCGCGCGGCTCCGGCGCCAGCGCTTCGAGCTGGCTGGCCGGGAAGCTGAGCACCACCGAATTTTGAAAGCGCAGCATGCTGGCGACGGCGCCTTCGTGCGCCACGCCGTGACGCTTGAGCCACAGTTCGAGCAGGCGCACCGCTTGGAAAAACTGGAAACGATACGGCTGATCGAACAGCCGCTCGATTACACTAGGCTCAAATCGCCGCTTCGTGGTTTGCATCGTAATAACTCCTCCCCTGTCTTGTTCGACACCACCACCAGCTGGGTGAAGCTATTGGCATGCACGTATAAGCCGAGAAAACGCTCGACGATATGGGCAAAAGCATGGATGCCACTGCCGACGAAGGCCTCTTCCTCGATGGTCAGGCGCACCTCGATGCCGCGCACCAGGCAGGCGAAGGGATTACCCGGCAACCAGGCGTTGGCCGGCTTGTTGCCGATCGCGGTGATACCGCTGATCTGGCGCTGCGAGGTGGCCGAGCGGGGCAAGTCGTACAGGGCCAGCATTTCGCGGAACGCTTCCAGGCCGCCGTCGGTCAACGATAGATGGTTGAGCGACAGGTGCGAGATCAGGCGCCAGTGGGCCGCGCGGCCGCGCTCGAAACGGTGCGAGGCGGTCGGCTTGCGCAGAAAGCTGATGGCCTTGATGCCGGCGCCGCCTTCGAGCGCCAGGTCGCCGCCGTGCAAGCCGTAGGTGAGCAGGGCCGGCAAATCGCGGTTGGTGCAGGTCAGCTCCAGGCTCAGGGTGTCGGTTTCGATCTCGGACGGGTTGAAGTCGATGTCGACGATGGTGATCTCGGTTTCGTAGCCGGGGCTCTTGCGGGCCACGGCTTCGTCGCGCCGCATGGCCCAGTAATGGCCGCTTTTATCCGGCGTCTCGCCATGGCGCAGCGAATAAAAAGGCCGGAATTCGACCACCTCTTCGCCCTCCGGGGTTTGGCGCACCATCTTGACCGAGTCGATCGACTGCACTTCGTAGCCGTACGGGCGGCGGGCGTCAGCCAGCACCGAGTAACTGGCGCTGGTGTGGGTCAGGCGGATCGGATCGCCGCCCCGCTTGAACAGATTGATCACCGGGGTGCAGCCGAGCAGCAGGTTGTTGGTGGCCATGGTGCTGAGCATGCGCGAGGCGTTCGAATCGGTGCGCAAGCCGCTCAAGGCCAGGTGCAGGGTGACGCGGCGGCAGCCGGGCGGCAGCTGGCGCAGCATGGCGGCCAGGTCGATGTCGAGGAAGTTGAATTTCTCGGGAAAGCAAAAGTATTCGGTCAGCAGCCGGTAGGCCGGGTGCGCCCGCGCCGGAAACGGAATCAGCGCGTCTTCCTCGTCCAAGCCGGCTTCGCTGAGCGGGCTGTTGTCCAGCGCGATCCAGCGCCCGCTCTGGTTACCTTCCACATAGGCTTTCACGGTGCGCATGAAGATGGCGTCGCGCAGGGCGGCGCAAAACGAGGGTTCGCCGTCGATGAACACGCGCAGCGAACCGAGCGCCAGCTGGCCCAGGTCCATTTTATCGGCCACGCTCTCGATGGTGATGCTCAGGCTCGAGGTGGCGCTGGGTGGCAGCTGGACCGCGGCCGGCGCTTCCATGATGGCCGAGAAGCTGGCGCGGCTCAGCGCCACCGGCGCCACCGTCACCGGGTAAGCGGTGCGGAAAATGCAGGCCACGCCCTTGACGTGGCGGCTGGTCAGGGCGGTGCCGCGCGCCAGCACGGTGGCCGCCGTCATCTGGGCCACCGCCTCGCCCAGTTCGAAACGGGCGATCGAGCAAGAGGGAAAAGGCCGCAGGTAGTGCGGATACAGCACCTCGAACAGCGCTTCGGTGAATTCGGGGTAATCGTCGTCGAGCCGCTTGGCGATGCGCGAATTGAGCAGCGCGTAGGACTGGATCATGCGTTCGATGTGCGGGTCTTCGCACACCTCGCCGCCCATCAGCAAACGGCCGGCGATCTTGGGATAACGCTCGGCGAATTCGCGCGAGTAGCGGCGCAAAAATCCGAGTTCGCGCTCGTAATACGGTAACAGATCTTCCACGGTCAGGCTCCGGACTGCGCCACGCGGCGCGCCTTGCTAATTGAATAGTGCAAGCTCGATGGCTGCAAAATGGCGTCGAAATTGACGGGTTCCTCGGCCGTGCTCACCACCAGCAAGGCGGTGATGGCGAAGTTGAGGCGGTTGATCGAGCCTTCCTGCACCTCGAGCGAGGCCTTCACATTGCGCAGCCGCGGCTCGTGGCGGGCGATGGCCGCCTCCAGGCAGGCGCAGATGTGGGCGCGGTCGTCGGTGCTCGACAGGCTCAAGCCGGCGAAGTCGTTCAAGCCGTAGGTGACGATCGACTTGCCGCATTCGGGGTAGTGCGCCAACAGGTCTTCCGGGATCACGGTGCGCGTGTTGAGCAGCGCTTCCAAGTCGCGCGCCACGGTGTCTTTCAAGTCTTCGATCGACAAGCGCGACACGGTGCCGCTGGACCCGTGGGAGGGGGTGTCCATCAAGCGGTCGAACAGTCCCGGCGTAAAACCTTTCATCTTGTTCCAAAAAAAAGTCCGCAACGTGGACCACGTCGCGGATGGGGCGCCGACCGGCGGCGCCAAACACGGGCGCCGCCGCCGCGCCGCGCGGGGCGGCGGCGCCGGTGGCACCCTGAACTAACGCATCAAGCCGTTTTATTGGCCGACAGATCCCAGCCGCCCGAGGTGTTGCCACCGGAGCCGCCGCCAACTTTTTGTTGGGTGTATTTCCACTTGACCTTGGAGTATTTCAAGGACAGGCTTTCGGTCAGGATGTCGCCAGGCGCGACGGCTGGCGCCACGCTGCTGATCAGGACGTTTTCGAGTTCGATTTCGAAATACTTGATGCGTTCGCCCTGGCCGTCGGCGCGCAGGAACTCGATTTTCGCTTTCGGAATGGTTTTACCGGACGAGCAATTTTGCAACAGCAAAGGCGTCGCCAGATCGGCCAGTTTGGCGATCACGATGTCTTTGTGTTCGGTGCGCTCGGCGGTGTGGCCGCCGCCGGTCGATGCGGTAGCCGATTTAGGCTGCAACACTTCCCATTGAACCGATTTGCATTCAATCCAGTCTTTATGGGCGTTGTCGGTGGATTCACCTTTAATGCCCTCGATTTGCAGATAGACGTCGATTGCCATATTGTTCCTTTCAGATTGTTATTAAAGTTTAAGACTTGGTCGACTGCGGCAACTCCGCGACCAAACGGAGTGAAACGGACAGCTCGTCGAGCTGAAAATGGGGACGCAGGAAAGACACGGCGCGGTACACGCCGGGCCGGCCCGGCACCTCGGCCACTTGCACCGAGGCTTCGCGCAGCGGGAACTGGGCTTTCTGTTCCTGGCTGGCGTTATCGTCCAATAAAACGTACTGGGTCAGCCAACGGTTCAAAAAATCCTCCACGTTGGCGGCCGAGGCGAAACTGCCGATCTTGTCGCGCATCATCGCCTTCATGTAATGGGCGATGCGCGAGACGGCGAAAATGTATTGCAACTGGGCCGACAAGACCGCGTTGGCGTTGGCCGAATCGGTGTTGTATTTTTTGGCTTTCTGGGTCGACTGGGCGCCGAAAAAAGCGGCGTAATCGGTGTTTTTGCAATGCACCAGGGAGATGAAGCCCAGGTCGCTCAATTCCTTTTCGCGCCGGTCGGTGATGGCGATCTCGGTCGGGCACTTGAGCGCCACTTCGCCTTCGTCGGTCTTGAAGGTGTGGGTCGGCAAGTCTTCGACCAAGCCGCCGCCTTCCACGCCGCGGATCGCGGCGCACCAGCCGAAGTCGTCGAAAGCGGCCGTGAGCTTGCTGCCGAAGGCATACGAGGCGTTGCACCACAAATATTTATGGTGATCGGTGCCATCGACATCCTCCACGAAATTAAAACCCTCGGTGGTGGCGCCATCGGCCGGATGGAAAGGCAGGCGGCCCAGGAAGCGCGGCAAGGTCATGCCGACATAGCGCGAGTCTTCCGATTCGCGGAACGATTTCCATTTGGCGTACTCGACCGTGTCGAACACCTTGGACAGGTCGCGCGGCTTGCCCAGATCGCTATACGTTTCCAGCCCGAACAATTCCGGCGAGGCCGAGGTGATGAAAGGCGCGTGCGAGGCGGCCGCCACGTGCGACATTTGCTCGATGAAGTACATGTCTTCCGGCTGACGGGTGATCTCGAAGTCGCCGATCAGGGAGCCGAAGGGGGCGCCGCCGAAGGTGCCGAATTCCTCCTCGTAGACCTTCTTGAACATGGTGCTCTGGTCGAACTCCAAGGCGCTCTGGAAATCCTTGACCAATTCCTTCTTGGTCGCGTTGAGCATCTTGATCTTCAAGCCGGTGCCGGTGGCGGTGTTTTTCACCAGATAATGGAGGCCGGTCCAACTGCCTTCGAGCTTTTGGAACTCGGGGGCGTGCATGATGGCGCTCAGCTGCTTCGAAATCAGGCGGTCCAGCTCGGCCACGCGGGCGTCGATGGTGGCCGCCAGATTGTTCGACACGACAACCGTGCCATCCATCACCTGGTTGACCAGCTCGGCGATGATATCCTTGGCGCGCGCATGCTCCACGCTCGATTTGGCGACCTTGCTCTGCTCGACGATTTGATCGAGCAAGGCCATTTCGGTGGTCGCGGCGGCGCCGGACGCGGGGGTCGGTTGAGCGGACATGGGTCAGTCTTTCTGCGGATTGGTTTGCTGACCCAGTTCGGCCAACTTTTCGGTGCTGTTGAGCACATCGTTGAGGATGTCTTCCAGCTTGTCGTTGCCGGCCAGCTTGTTGCGCAGGTCGGCCAGCTTGGTGCGCGCCTCGAGCAGCTTGCGCAGCGGCTCGACTTGCTCGACCACGGCTTCGGGACGGAAATCGGCCATCGATTTAAATTTCAGATCGACGGCGAATTGGCCGCCCTCCTCGCCCAGCTCG
>JAYVUV010000264.1:0-2398 GCA_043787615.1 Janthinobacterium sp.
TGCTTAGACTTGCTTTATCCCAATTAGGAGACACACCATGAACACCCGCTTTCGTTTGAAACTGCTATCGCTCGCCGTCCTCGCCTGCCTCGCCCCCGGTATGCCGGCAGGGGCGCAAAACGCGCCGGCCGCCAAACCGAAGGTGGCGCTGGTGATGAAATCGCTGGCCAATGAATTCTTCCTGACCATGGAAAACGGCGCCAAGGCGCATCAACAAGCCAACGCCGCCAAATACGACTTGATCGCCAACGGCATCAAGGATGAACAAGACACCGCCAGCCAAATTAAATTGGTCGAACAAATGATCGTCTCCAAGGTCAACGCGCTGGTGATCGCCCCCGCCGACTCCAAGGCGCTGGTGCCGGTGCTCAAGAAAGCGGTCGATGCCGGCATCATGGTGGTCAATATCGATAACAAGCTCGACGACGCGGCGCTGAAGGAAAAAGGCTTCACCGTGCCGTTCGTCGGTCCGGACAACCGCAAGGGCGCCAAGCTGGTCGGCGAGTTCCTGGGCAAGCAAATCAAAAAAGGCGACCAGGTCGGCATCATCGAGGGCGTCTCGACCACCTTCAACGCCCAGCAGCGCACCCTGGGCTTCCAGGACGCGATGGGAGCGGTCGGCGCCAAGGTGGTCGGCGTGCAGTCGGGCCAATGGGAAATCGCCAAGGCCAACACGGTGGCCGCCGCCATGTTGAACGCCAATCCCGCCCTCACCGCACTGCTGTGCGGCAATGACAACATGGCCATCGGCGCGGTGTCCGCCATCAAGACCGCCGGCAAGGCGGGCAAGGTGCGTGTGATCGGTTACGACAACATCAACGCCATCAAGCCGATGCTGGCCGACGGCCGCGTGTTGGCCACGGTCGACCAGTTCGGCTCGCAACAGGCGGTGTTCGGTATCGAAACCGTGCTCAAGGCTCTGGCCGAGAAAAAGACCCAGGCCACCCTGGGCGGCACCATCGAAACCAAGGTCGAACTGATCGCCAAGGCCGACAAGATGTAAGGTCCGCGCCGCCCCGGCCACCGACTTCGGGCCGGTCCGGCGGCGCCGCCGCGCGTCCGACCGCGTCGCGGTGGCGCCGTCGCGCGCCCCTCTTTCATCCTTCGCGGAGACCGTATGTCCCACATTCACGCCGTCCCGGCCGACCCCGTCGCGCCCCTGCTATCGCTCATCCACATCGGCAAAACCTACGTCGAACCGGTGCTGACCGGGGTGTCCCTGCACATATGCGCCGGCCAGGTGCTGGCGCTCACGGGCGAAAACGGCGCCGGCAAGAGCACCCTGTCGAAGATCGTCTGCGGTCTGGAGAGCGCCACCACCGGCGGCATGCTGCTCGACGGCTTGCCCTACGCCCCCGCCTCGCGCGCCGACGCCGAACGCTGCGGCATCCGCATGGTGATGCAGGAATTGAACTTGATCCCGACCCTGTCGGTGGCCGAAAACCTGTTCCTCAAGCAGTTGCCGCACCGCTTCGGCTGGATCGACCGCGCCCGCCTGGAGCGCGACGCGCGCGCCCAGATGGCCAAGGTGGGCCTGGACCAGATCGATCCCTGGACCCTGGTCGGCGCGCTGGGCATCGGCCACCAGCAAATGATCGAGATCGCGCGCAATCTGATCGGCGACTGCCGCTTGCTGGTGCTCGACGAGCCGACCGCCATGCTGACCCACCGCGAGGTCGAGCTGCTGTTCGCCCAGATCGCGCGCCTCACGGCGCAGGGCGTGGCCATCGTTTATATCTCGCACCGGCTGGAGGAGTTGAAGCGGGTGGCCGACCGCATCGCCGTGCTGCGCGACGGCGCGCTGGTGTGCGACGACGCTATCGGCGGCTACGAGAGCGCCGATCTGGTGCGCCTGATGGTGGGCCGCGCCGCCGACGCGGCCATCGATCTCGGCGGCCGGGCGTCGGGCGCGCCGGCGCTCAAGGTGCGCGATTTACGCCGCGCCGGCGCGGTGCTGCCGGTTTCCTTCGACTTGGCCGCCGGCGAAATCCTCGGCATCGCCGGCTTGATCGGCTCCGGGCGCACCGAACTGCTGCGCCTCATTTTCGGCGCCGACCATGCCGACGGCGGCCAGGTGTATGTCGGCGGCGCGGCCGAGCCGGCCCGCATCAAATTCATCCGGCTCTGTTCGCAGTTGATAGGCTACGGCAGCCGTAAGCGCGGCTGGTACCCATCGGTCGCCGCCGTTGCGCTTACTGCTGGGCCCACGAGCCAATTCGTTGCCGGAAGCCCCTTGCGCACAAGCATGTTGGTTGCTGGGCACGCAAAAAGCACTGGCCGTGCGGGCCACCCACTTGCGCCAGCCCGTCGCCAGGCTGTATCCGCGCCAATAACCAAAAGGCCGGCCCACGTAAGTGAGCCGGCCTTTTGCACTGTTACCGAAAACGATTAGTAGCGG
>JAYVUV010000265.1:0-6993 GCA_043787615.1 Janthinobacterium sp.
GCTTGTTCTTAAGGTGCGCGCCCTGCGCGCGCGACAACAGGCGACAAGGCGGCGCGCGCGCCGGTCCGTTGCACTACCTTCATTGCGATCCATGAAAGAAACAGAAGCACACCTGGTCCAGGCTCCGGCCCCCATCGAATCGACTCCGCCCCAAAAGCCGCGCCGCCCCCTGGCCGCGCTGATGTTGCTGCTACTGGTCTTGCTGTCCATGGCCGTGTGGTGGACCTTGCGCGAGGTGCGCACCTCGGCCCTGCAGGCGCAGTTTTTCGCGCGCCTGGTGGGCAAGCTGACTTATACGGTGGAACCCGGCCCCAGCAACGCGATCCGCTTTCCACACGACAGCCCCTACGATGAGCGCCTCGGTTACGCCAACTTGCCGGACTTCCTGGGCAAGCTCAAGGAGCGCGATTACGCCGTCACGGCGCAGGCCCGT
Source organism: Janthinobacterium sp. (assembly GCA_043787615.1). Taxonomy (GTDB): domain Bacteria; phylum Pseudomonadota; class Gammaproteobacteria; order Burkholderiales; family Burkholderiaceae_D; genus Janthinobacterium. The sequence goes on from JAYVUV010000265.1 coordinate 434, forward strand.
TTCTCGCCCAAGATGGTGGAATTGGCCGACATGGGCATCTTCACCACCTATCGCGAAAAAACCAAGGTCGGCCTGGAAATTCTCGATTGCCGCAGCCAGCCGCTGTTCACCGCCAGTTTTCCCGAGCGCTACTACGATGGCTACGAGGACACGCCGCCGGTGCTGGTGCAAAGCCTGCTGTTCATCGAAAACCGTGAATTGCTGGACCCGACCTATCCGAAGCGCAACCCGGCGGTCGAATGGGACCGCCTCAGCAAGGCGATCCTGGACAAGTCGCTCAACACCTTCGGCGGCCACCGCACCGGCGGCGGCAGCACGCTGGCGACCCAGATCGAAAAATACCGCCACTCGCCCGAGGGCCGCACCAGTTCCCTGAAAGACAAATTGCGCCAGATGGTCTCGGCCACCTTGCGCGCCTACCAGCAGGGCGAGGACACCACCGTCGTGCGGCGCCAGATCGTGACCGATTACTTGAACACGGTGCCGCTTTCGGCCAAGCCCGGCTATGGTGAAGTCAATGGCATCGGCGATGGCTTGTGGGTCTGGTACGGACGCGATTTCGCCGAGGTCAGCCGTCAGCTCAAGGGCCGCCTGGAAGAGCCGGCCAACGCGCTGGCCTACAAGCAGGCGCTCAGCCTGTTGATCGCCCAGCGCCGGCCTTCCCATTATCTGGGCGAGGGCGGGGCCGACTTGGAAGTGCTGACCAACAGCCATTTGCGCCTGCTGGCCCAGGCCGGCGTGATCACGCCGCGCTTGCGCGACGCCGCGCTGGGCCAGAAGTTGCACGGCGCGCCGGCGGCCGCGTCCGTCGCAGGCGGCGCGCTGGCCACTTCCTTCGTCACGCGCAAGGCCTCGAACGCGGTGCGCACCCATCTGGCCGGATTGCTGGGCGACAGCCGCTTGTACAATCTGGACCGGCTCGACTTGAGCGTGGTCAGCACGCTCGACGCCCAGGCCCAGAAGGCGGTCACCGCCGTGCTGCGCCAATTGCGCGATCCGGAGGCGGCCAAGGCGGCCGGCTTGACCGGCAAGGGCATGCTGGGTAACGGCGACCCGGCCAATGTGATCTACAGTTTCACCTTGCTGGAAAAGGGCGACAAGGTCAATTACCTGCGCCTGCAAACCGACAATTTCGACCAGCCGCTGGACATCAACGACGGCGCCAAGCTCGATCTCGGCTCCACCGCCAAGTTGCGCACCCTGGTCAGCTATCTGGACATCGTCGCCCAATTGCACCAGCGTTACGGCGGCATGGCCGCGGCCGAGCTGGGCAAAGTGGTGGTCGATCCCAAGGACATGATTTCGCAATGGGCGCTGGCCTACCTCAAGCCCTTGCCGATCGATCAGGCGCGCGCGCTGCCAGCCATGTTGCTGGCGGCGCTGGAGCGCAAGTATTCGGGCAACCCCGGCGAAGGATTTTTCACCGGCGGCGGCATGCATACCTTCGGCAATTTTTCCAAGGAAGACGATAGCCGCATCCTGTCCGTGCGCGAAGCCTTGCGCCGCTCCACCAATCTGGTGTTCGTGCGGTTGATGCGCGACGTGGCGCGCTTCTATATGTTCCAGACGCCGGGCTCGTCGGCCTCGCTGCTGGCCGACGCCGACGATCCGCGCCGGGCCGAGTATTTGAGCCGCTTCGCCGACAAGGAAGGGCGCGAATTCCTGCAACGCTTCTACCAAAAATACAAGGGCAAAAGTGCCGAGGAACAAGAGGCGATCTTGCTGGCCAGCATACATCCGACTCCGGTGCGGCTGAGCAATATCTATCGCACCATCGCGCCGGAAGGCAGCCTGGAGCAGTTCAGCACCTTTATGAGCGACAACTTGCCGTCGCAAAACGAGGTGCCGCCCGAACGCCTGGCCAAGTTGTACGATCAGTACGCGATCGACAAATGGTCGCTGGCCGACCGCGGTTATCTGGCCAATTTGCATCCGCTCGAATTGTGGATGGTGGCCTATCTGCGCCAGCACGAGGGCGCCACCCTGAGCGAGATGGTGGCGGCCAGCGAAAAGCAGCGCCAGGAAGTGTATAAATGGTTGTTCACCACCCACCGCAAGCATGCCCAGGACAGTCGCATCGCCGGCTTGCTGGAAGTGGAGGGCTTCCTTGAAATTCATAAACAGTGGAAAAAGATGGGCTATCCCTTCGATTCCCTGGTGCCGTCCTTCGCCACCGCGCTGGGCGCCTCGGCCGACCGGCCGGCCGCGTTGGCCGAGTTGATGGGCATCATCATCAACGGCGGCGTGCGCAAGCCGAGCCAGCGCATTTCCTCGCTCCATTTCGCTTCCGGCACGCCGTATGAAACCCTGGTCAAGCGCGATCAGGCCGGGACCGGCGAGCAAGTGTTGGCGCCCGAGGTGGCGCGCGCGGTGGCCGACGCGGTCCGCGAAGTGGTGTCCGACGGCACCGCCAAGCGGGCCAGGGCCGCCTTCGTGGGGGCCGACGGCGTCAATATTCCCGTCGGCGGCAAGACCGGCACCGGCGACCAGCGCTTCGACGTGTATGGCGGCGGTGGGCGCTTGATCGAATCGCGCTTCGTGAACCGCTCGGCCACCTTCGTGTTCAATATCGGCGAGCGTTTCTTCGGCAGCATGACGGCCTATGTGCACGGCCCGGAATCGAAGCATTATGATTTCACCAGCGCCTTGCCGGTGCAATTGCTGGTGGTGCTCGCGCCCAGCTTGATGCCGCTGATCGATCCGCCCAAGGTCGGCGCGCTGTCGGCCACGGCGGCGCCCGCCGCGTCCGGCTTGACCACGGTGTCGGCGCCGGCGCCGTTGCGGCAGTGCGGCGGCTGAGGCGGCCGAGACATGGCGCGCCTTGAGCGCGGCGAGAATGGTCTTGCATAGTTTGGCGATTGTTGGCATTGTCTGTGCCTATGAAACCCATGCGCCATACCATGACCAAAATTCTCGCGTTCACACGTTTTTCGGTGCGCGACCTGTTGGCCACCGCCGGCCCCACCGTGCTGCTGATCGGCGCGGTCTGCGCGGTCGCCTACTGGCTGGTCGATCCGGCGCCGCCGCACCAGGTGTCCTTGTCGACCGGCCAGGAAAATAGCGCCTACGAAGAATTCGGCAAGAAATACGCGGCCGCCCTGGCCCAGCACCAGATCCGCGTCACCCTCAAGCGCTCGCTTGGCTCCCAGGAAAATTTGCAGAGTCTGAACCAGGGCGCGGTCGATATCGCCTTTGTGCAAAGCGGCTCGACCGAACAGGCCGAGGCGGAGCGCAAGGGCCTGGTTTCTTTGGGTAGTTTGTTCACCGAGCCGGTCTGGTTGTTTCTGCGCGAGAGCGCCGACGTCAGCCAGTTGACCCAGTTGCGCGGCATGAAAATCAACCTGGGGCCGGAAGGGACCGGGGTGCCGCGACTGTTCAAGCAAGTGCTGTCGGTGAACGGGGTGGAGCCGAAGGAATTACAGATCGGCACGCTGGAAAACACGCCGGCCACGGTGGCGCTGCTGGAGGGCCAGATCGACGGCTTGGTGTTCAGCTCGGCACCGGAGGCGCCGCTGATCCAGATGCTGTTGCAAACGCCGGGCATCAAGCTGTTCGATTTCGCCCAGGCCGAAGCCTACACGCGGCGTCTGCCTTTCTTGTCGCATGTGGTGCTACCGCGCGGCATCGTCGACCTGGGGCGCGATTTGCCGGCCAAGGATTATCAGTTGATCGCCCCCACCGCCACCCTGGTCGCGCGCGAGGATTTGCATCCGGCCCTGATCGACTTGTTCGTGCAGGCGGCCGGCCAGATCCACGGCGGCACCGGCTGGTTTCAGCAACAGGGCCAGTTTCCCTCGGCGCGCTACACGGAAATTCCGGTGGCGCGCGAAGCGGCCAAATTCTACAAGGATGGCGCGCCGCTGTTGCAGCGTTATATGAGCTTTTGGCTGGCCAATTTTTTCGACCGCATGTGGGTGTTGGTGGTGGCGCTGGGCGCGCTGATCTTGCCGCTGTCGAAAGTGGTGCCGCCGCTGTATGTGTGGCGCATCCGCTCGCGCGTGTACCGCTGGTACGGCCAGTTGCGCACGGTCGAGCAGGCGCTGGAAGACGCGCCGCAGGGGCGACGCGAAGAGATTTACGCGGCCCAGTTGCTGCGTTTAAACGAAATCGAGGAGATGGTGAATCAGATTTCGATTCCGCTCTCGTTCGCCGATGGGCTGTATGGCTTGCGCAGCCATATCAACTTCGTGCGTCAGCGCATCCTGTCCCTGATGGAAGGCAAGCCGCTGGAGGCGGGTGCGACCCCGGACGCGGGCGCGGACGCGGCAGTCATCGCCACGCCCGCTTGACTTGATCGTCGGCTACGCGCCCGACCAGGGCAGGCCGGCCCGGCACCAGCCGCCCACGCTCTTGCGGTGTCCGTCGGCATCCTTGTCGCCCTCGAAGCCTTCCAGGATATCGAAGCACCGGCCGTAGCCGTGCTCAGTGGCCAGGCTGGCCGCGTGGCGCGAGCGCACGCCTGAGCGGCACAGGAACAGCAGCACCTGGTCCGGCCGTGCCACCGCCGCCAGCTGGGCCATGAAATCGGGATTGGGCGCGCCGCCCGGGTAGGTGCTCCATTGCACCGCGCGGTGCTGCACCTCGCCGATGGCGACCCGGCCCACCCAGTCGCGCTCGGCGTTGGTGCGCACGTCGATCAGGGTCACGCCGGGATCGGCCTGCAGCAGCGCGTAAGCTTCTTGCGGGGTGACGGCGCCGGCGTAGGGCGCCGGCTGGATGCGGGTCTTGGCCGCGCTCAGGATGTTGTCGACGAAACGCATGATGACCAGCCTCAAATAATGATTCGATAATTATAGTGCCTGTGGGCGGCCATGGTGCGGCGCTTCGGCCTTGCACCAAACGGAACTCACCGTTTTAATGCGATGAGCACCAAGTCGGTGCGAAAGTGTGAATTCGCACCAAAACGGTGCTCTGGCGTGACGCGTGAGCGCTGTGGTCGTGCTATCGTGTCCGGCCAATATGCGAGCAATTTCAAGCGCTTGGCGCGCCGCTCGCTGGGGTTGGTACTCGCTCGCGGCTGGCATGGAACCTGCTATCATCACATCGAGTTTTGGTCGCACGCAAGGTTCGCGTCGTCGCATCATCAGGCCCAGCGCACTTGGTCGGCTCATTCATACATTCATTTAGGAGATACGCATGGCAATGACAGCCGCAGAAGTTCTGAAGATGGCAAAAGATAACGAAGTCAAATTCGTTGATTTCCGTTTTGCCGACACCCGTGGTAAAGAACAACACGTGACTGTACCCGTGTCGCATTTCGATATGGATAAATTTGAATCGGGCCACGCCTTCGACGGTTCCTCGATCGCCGGCTGGAAGGGGATCGAAGCGTCGGACATGATCTTGATGCCGGACCCGAACACCGCCAACATCGACCCGTTCATGGAAGAAACCACCCTGTTCATGCAGTGCGACGTGATCGAACCGTCGGACGGCAAGGGTTACGACCGCGATCCGCGCTCGATCGCCAAGCGCGCCGAAGCCTATTTGAAATCGTCCGGCCTGGGCGACACCGCCTACTTCGGTCCGGAACCGGAATTTTTCATCTTCGACAGCGTGCGCTGGAAGATCGACATGTCGGGTTGCTTCGTCAAGATCGGTTCGGAAGAATCGTCCTGGGCCACCGGCAAGGAACTCGAAGGCGGCAACACCGGCCACCGTCCGACCGTCAAGGGCGGCTATTTCCCGGTGCCGCCGGTCGACAGCTTCCAGGACATGCGTTCTGAAATGTGCCTGATCCTCGAATCGCTGGGCATTCCGGTCGAAGTGCATCACCATGAAGTGGCCGGCGCCGGCCAAAATGAAATCGGCACCCGTTTCTCGACCCTGGTCGAGCGCGCCGACTGGACCCAGAATCTGAAATACGTGGTCTGGAACGTGGCCCACAGCTATGGCAAGACCGCCACCTTCATGCCGAAACCTATCGTCGGCGACAACGGTTCCGGCATGCACGTGCATCAATCGATCTGGAAAGACGGCAAGAATCTGTTCGCCGGCGACGGCTATGCCGGTCTGTCGGACACGGCCCTGTTCTATATCGGCGGCATCATCAAGCACGCCAAGGCCTTGAACGCGATCACCAATCCGGGCACCAACTCCTACAAACGTCTGGTGCCGGGCTTCGAGGCGCCGGTGAAATTGGCGTATTCGGCACGCAACCGCTCGGCCTCGATCCGGATTCCGCACGTGGCCAATCCAAAGGGTCGCCGCATCGAAACCCGTTTCCCCGATCCACTGGCGAACGTGTATCTGTGCTTCTCGGCCTTGTTGATGGCCGGTCTGGACGGCATCCAAAACAAGATCCATCCGGGCGAAGCGGCCTCGAAAGATCTGTACCATCTGCCGCCGGAAGAAGACGCGCTGATCCCGACCGTTTGTTCCTCGCTGGAAGAGGCGCTCGATAATTTGAACAAGGACCGCGAATTCCTGACCCGTGGCGGCGTGTTCAGCGACAGCATGATCGACGCTTACATCGAGCTGAAAATGCAAGATGTGCAGCGCATGCGCATGACCACCCATCCAGCCGAATTCGACATGTATTACTCGCTGTAACAGCGAAA
>JAYVUV010000266.1:0-5359 GCA_043787615.1 Janthinobacterium sp.
CCCGGGCCGCCCGCTTACTCCACCTTCAAATCGACCCGGTGCGGCACCCCGCTTTGGCCGGGGAAGCCGGCGAAGGCGCTGGCCACCAGGGCCGGCATCACCACCGGCGTGGCCGCCTTGGCGCTGGTGTTGTGCACCGTCACGTCATACAGTTTCTTGCCGTCGCTGCCATTGATGACGACCCTCAGTTCGCGCTCGTAGTTGTGGCGTATGGTTTCGCGCAAGTCCAGCGGGCCGTAAAAGAAGGGATCGTAAAAATACGGGCGGGCGTAGCCGAAACGGCCATAACCCCAGGGGTGACCGTAACCATAGCCGAAGCGCCCGGGCCAGAAACCGCGTCCAGTGAAGAAAGGATCGCTCGATTCGATCACCCGCTCGGGCCGGTCGATGGTGGAAAACTGCATGCTCACGCGTAGGGTGGCCTGGGCCGGATCGGCCGCTTCGCGCAAACCCAGCTTGCCTAACTCGCCGCGCACCAGATTCAGGTAGCTGCGGTATTCCAAAGTATCCTCGGGCGGCGCCGGCGCCAGGAAGGCGTACGAGCTATCTTGCAGCTGCGCCGGCCATTGGTGGAAGGCGGTCACGTCGCTGCGTATGGTGGTGGCGCAGCCGGTCAGCAAGGCGCTGAGTGTGATCGCCAAAATAGCGAGATATTTCATGGCATTGATCTCCGACAAATTTAATCCATCTATACGCGTATAAGTGTACGATCAACAGCGACAATGCGCTGCACTATTACAGTTTGTTACCGCCTAGCGGACTCGTATAACATGCGCCACGGCACCATCCGGCCTGCTCACGCCGCGCCTAACATTGCGCCTCGGGCCGGGCTGGTATTGGTAAAATAGATCTTTGATCTCGTTCCCATTAGACACCCTATGCGCACAGACAGCCCTCAGACCATTTATCGTCAAGATTACACGCCACCGAGCTTTCTCGTTGATACCGTCGAGATGGGCTTTGATCTCGATCCACAACGCACCATCGTCGCCACCCGCATCCGCCTGCGCCGCAATCCGGAAGGCCAGAACGCCGACATCGTGCTGCATGGCGAGCACATCGAACTGGTGCGGCTGACTTTGAACGGCAAGGCGCTGAAACCGGGCCAATACCTGCGCGACGAGCGCACGCTGACGATCCGGCGGGCCCCGGCCGATGTCACGTTGGAAATCGAGACCATCCTGGCGCCGGCGCACAACACTTCTTTGTCCGGACTGTACGTGTCGAACGGCAATTTCTTCACCCAGTGCGAAGCCGAGGGCTTTCGCCGCATCACTTATTTCCCGGACCGGCCGGACGTGATGGCGAAATACACCGTGATGCTGCGCGCCGACAAGGCCGCCTTCCCGGTGCTGCTGTCGAACGGCAATCTGATCGAGGAGGGCGAGCTGGACGGTGGGCGTCACTACGCCAAGTGGGAAGACCCGTTCAAGAAGCCGTCCTATCTGTTCGCCCTGGTGGCGGCGCGCCTGGTGTGCCAGGAAGAACGCTACACCCTGCAATCCGGGCGCGAGGTGCTGCTCCAGGTCTGGGTCGAAGAAGGCAATCTGGACAAGACCGATTACGCCATGCAATCGCTCAAGAACAGCATCCGCTGGGACGAGCAGCGCTTCGGCCTGGAACTCGACCTGGACCGCTTCATGATCGTCGCGGTGGGCGACTTCAACATGGGCGCGATGGAAAACAAGGGCTTGAACATCTTTAACACCAAGTTTGTGCTGGCCAACCCGCGCGTGGCCACCGATGTCGACTACGCCGGCATCGAGGCGGTGGTCGGCCACGAATACTTCCACAACTGGACCGGCAACCGGGTCACCTGCCGCGACTGGTTTCAACTGTCGCTCAAGGAAGGCTTGACGGTGTTCCGCGACCAGGAATTTTCGGCCGACATGATCGGCACCGACAGTGGCCGCGCCGTGACCCGCATCGACCAGGTGCGCACCCTGCGCCAGTCCCAGTTTCCGGAAGACGCGGGACCGATGGCGCACCCGGTGCGACCCGACTCCTTTGTCGAGATCAACAATTTTTACACCGTCACCATCTACGAAAAAGGCGCCGAGGTGGTGCGCATGATGCAAACCCTGGTCGGGCGCGACGGTTTCCGCATGGGCATGGACTTGTATTTCGCGCGCCACGACGGCCAGGCCGTGACCTGCGACGACTTCCGCGCCGCCATGGCCGACGCCAACGGGCGCGACCTGGACCAGTTCGAGCGCTGGTACAGCCAGGCCGGCACCCCGGTGGTGCGCGCCGACACCCATTACGACGAGGTCGCCAAGACCTTCGACATCACGCTGCGCCAGAGCTGCCCGGCCACCCCGGGCCAGGTCGAAAAACTGCCCTTCCACATCCCGGTCGCGCTCGGGTTGCTGGGCGCCGACGGCAAGGATATCCCGATCAACGCCGGCGCGCAGCGCGGCCAGAGCACCGTGGTGCTGGAATTGACGGCGGCCGAACAAAGCTGGCGCTTCACCGATGTGGAACAACGGCCGGTGCCGTCCATCCTGCGCGACTTTTCCGCGCCGGTGGTGCTGGAATACGACTATAGCGACGCCGAACTGCTGCACCTGTTCCGCCACGACAGCGATCCCGTCAACCGTTGGGAGGCCGGTCAGCGCCTGGCCATGTCGCGTTTGCTGAGCCTGACCGCGGCGGTGGCCGGCGGCGCCGAATTGACGCTGGACCCGACCTTCATCGCGGCCCAGCGCGCCCTGCTGAGCGACGAGTCGTTGGACCCGGCCTTCCGCGAACTGGCGCTGATCTTGCCGTCCGAGACCAATATCGCCGACAAAATGGCGGTGGTCGATCCGCAGGCGATCCACGCCGCGCGCCACTTCATGCGCGCCGGCATCGCCGCCGCGCTCAAACCGGAATTGCTGGCCCAATACCACGCCAACCAGACCCCGGGGCCGTACAGCCCGGACGCGCTGTCGGCCGGCAAGCGCGGCTTGAAAAACCTGGCCCTGTCCTATCTTTTGATCGCGCCCGACGCCGCCGCGCTGGCGCTGGCCGAGACCCAGTTCGATGAGGCCGGCAACATGACCGACCGCGCCGCCGCCCTGTCGGCCATGATCCACAGCGGCATCGCCGAGCGGGCCGCGGCGCCGCTGCGGCGCTTTTACAGCGACTTCGAGCAGGAAGCGCTGGTGATCGACAAATGGTTCGCGCTGCAAGCGAGCGCGCCGGCCACCGACGTGGCGGCGGTGCGCGCCTTGATGGCGCATCCGGCCTTCAGCATGAAAAATCCGAACCGGGCGCGCAGCCTGCTGTTCAGCTTCGCCAACGCCAATCCCGCGCGCTTCCACGCCGCCGACGGCAGCGGCTACGCCTTCTGGGCCGAGCAAGTGATCGCCCTGGACGCCCTCAACCCGCAAGTGGCGGCCCGCCTGGCGCGCAGCATGGACCGCTGGCGCCGTTACGCGCCCGCTTTGCAAGCGCACATGCGGGCCGCGCTGGAGAAGGTGGCCGCGCGCAAGAAACTGTCGAACGACGTACGCGAAGTGGTCGGCAAGGCGCTGGCCCACTGAGGCCCTACCAGATCAATAAACCGAAGGGAATACATGAAACGCATCAGTTTGACGCAATACCTGGTCGAGGAACAACGCTCGCACAACACCATTCCGGCCGAGCTGCGCCTGTTGATCGAAGTGGTGGCGCGCGCCTGCAAGACGATTAGTCACTCGGTGGGCAAGGGCGCCCTGGGCGACATCCTGGGCAGCGCCCACACCGAAAACATCCAGGGCGAGGTGCAAAAGAAGCTGGACGTGATCTCCAACGAGATCCTGCTCGAAGCCAACGAATGGGGCGGCCATCTGGCGGCGATGGCGTCGGAAGAGATGGAATCGATCCATCCGATTCCAAACCGCTATCCGAAGGGCGAATACATGCTGCTGTTCGATCCGCTCGACGGCTCCAGCAACATCGACGTCAACGTCTCGATCGGCACCATCTTTTCCGTGCTCAAGGCGCCCGAGGGCATGGGCGCGCCCACCGAGCAAGACTTCATGCAGCCCGGCAGCAAGCAAGTGGCCGCCGGCTACGCCGTGTACGGCCCGCAGACGATGTTGGTGCTTACCACCGGCAACGGGGTCAATTGCTTCACGCTGGACCGCGAGATGGGTTCCTGGGTCTTGACCCAAAGCCAGATGCAAATTCCGGCCGCGACCAAGGAATTCGCCATCAACGCTTCCAACGCGCGCCATTGGCACGCGCCGGTCAAGCGCTATGTCGACGAGTTGCTGGCCGGCAGCGACGGCGTGCGCGGCACCGACTTCAATATGCGCTGGGTGGCCTCGATGGTGGCCGACGTGCACCGCATCTTGAACCGGGGCGGTATTTTCATGTATCCGGCCGATACGCGCGACACCTCCATGCCGGGCAAGTTGCGTTTGATGTATGAGGCCAATCCGATGGCGTTCATTGTCGAGCAGGCCGTCGGCGCGGCCACCGATGGCGGCGGCCGCATCCTCGATATCGCGCCCCACAAGTTGCACCAGCGGGTGCCGGTGTTCCTCGGCTCGAAGGATGAGGTGGCGCGCGTGACCGGCTACCATCAAGAGTCGGACAGCCGGGCCGCATAAATTGTCAAGAAAATTGCGGCCGGGCTAGCAAGTTTCCGGCATTGTTTGTTAGAATACGCGTCTTCGCCGCTTTAGCTCAGTTGGTAGAGCAGTTCATTCGTAATGAAAAGGTCGCCAGTTCGATTCCGGCAAGCGGCACCAAGTCTTAGTATTGAGCATGGCTAAAAGCCCGCCTCCCTCATCGGAGAGCGGGTTTTTTATTGTCCGAACTTAGCGCGAAAGCCTATGTTGAACAATTTCTTCCGGTAACGAACATGACAGGCCTTGTCGGTTCGAACGATCCGCAAATGCCGAAGGCGTTAGCGCCGTGACTTGTCGGAAAGCACAGGAAAAAGACGCTGTGCTGGCAAAGCCGAGTTCCGAAGCCACCTGCGCGATCGTTTTCCCGCGCGCCAAGCGATCCATCCCTTGCACTATCCGCGACTTCTGGCGCCACGTTTTGAACGTGAGGCCGGTTTCCGCCAAGAATAGTCGGCTCAAGGTGCGAACCGACGTCGCGGCGCGCGAAGCAATCGCATCGACGTGGAGTTGGTTACGCAGATCGTCAGAAGCGATGTCCGCGATCCGCTTCCCGAGGGCGCTAGTCGGCATGGGAAGAAAAGTGGGCGCATACGCCGTGTCAGTCAGTTCATGCAGCATCAGCTTGACAATCAACTCCGCCTTGTCCGTCGCCGGGGTGGATGCGAAGGATGCGTCGAGCAGGGTGCGCATCAGCGGTGTAATGCGGAACGCGAATGTTTGGTCGAGTTGCATCGAGGGAGCCCAGGCAGCTGCAAACG
>JAYVUV010000267.1:0-2500 GCA_043787615.1 Janthinobacterium sp.
AGCATGCGGGTTTGCCACAGGGTGGCGATGCGCGCGTGCAACAGCTCCATGTTGGCGATCCGTTCGCGCGGCGTGAGCGGCAAGTCGCGCTCGGCCAGCAGGCGCGCGATCTCGTGCTCGGCGTCCAGGATGCTCTTGCGCTGCACCTCGGTCGGGTGGGCCGTCAGCACGGGCGAGATCAAGGCTTGCTCGAAAAAGGTGTCGACCGTTTCCCTGGCCACGCCGGCTTGTTTCAGCTTGCACAGGGCGAAGCCGATGCTGCCCTTTTGCGGCGCCGAACCGGCCAGCAGGTGGGCGCGGCGGCGCCGGATGTGGTGCTGGTCCTCGGCGATGTTGGCCAGATGCGAGAAATAGGAAAAGGCGCGCACCACCGAAATGGTTTGTTCGCGCGTCAGTTTTTTCAGCATGCCGTCCAATTCCTCGGCGGCGCTGGCGTCGGCCTCGCGCCGGAAGCGCACCGCCGTCTGGCGGATGGTTTCGACCACGTCGAACACGGCCTCGCCTTCCTGGTCGCGCAGCACGTCGCCCAGCAGGCGGCCGAGCAGGCGAATATCTTCCTTGAGCGGCGCGTCCTTGTCGGCGTCGCTGTGAGTCACTTCTGTTGCGCTAGCTTCATTTACCATGGGATGAACCAAACAATGTGGGAGTGTGGGAGCAAGGGCTGATGGCCGCGGTCTGCAAAGGGAGGCGCATGATAAAATTTGTGATCTTAGACATGAGCAAAATACTGGTTGACACCGGTTAGGGTTAACGACAGCGAAAGAACTTGTTTTGAATACAATTGAATTGAAGCCCAGCACCACGCCCGCCGCTCCATCCAGACTCGTGATCGCGTCGCGCGAAAGCCGTCTGGCCCTGTGGCAAGCCGGACACGTCCGCGCTAAATTGGCATTATTATATCCGCAGTGCCAAGTCGAGATCCTCGGCATGACCACCCGTGGCGACCAGATCCTGGACCGTACTTTATCCCAAGTGGGCGGCAAGGGCTTGTTCGTCAAGGAACTGGAAGTGGCGATGGCCGACGGCCGCGCCGACCTGGCCGTGCATTCGCTCAAGGATGTGCCGATGGATTTGCCGCCCGGCTTCACCCTGGCCGCCATCCTGGAGCGCGAAGACCCGCGCGACGCCTTCGTCTCCAACGATTACGCCGGCCTGGCCGACTTGCCGCCCGGCGCCGTGGTCGGCACCAGCAGCCTGCGCCGCCAAGCCTTGATCGCGGCCCGTTATCCGCATCTGCGCATCCTGCCCCTGCGCGGCAATCTGGACACCCGGCTGGCCAAGTTGGACCGGGGCGAATACGCGGCCATCATCCTGGCCGCCGCCGGCCTGAAACGGCTGGGCCTGGAGCAGCGCATCCGCGCCCTGCTGGCGCCGGAGACCAGCTTGCCGGCCGCCGGTCAGGGCGCGATGGCGATCGAGATTTTCAGCGGCCGGGACGACGCGTTCGATTTGTCGGCCTTGATGGCGCCGCTCGACCACCGCGCCAGTTCGCTGGCCGTGCGGGCCGAGCGCACCGTGTCGAAAGCCTTCGGCGGCAGTTGCCAAATTCCGCTGGCCGCCTTCGCCACGCTGGAGGGCGACACGCTGCGCCTGCGCGCCATGGTGGCCACGCCGGACGGCGCGCGCATGGCGAGCGCCGAACACAGCGGCCCGGCCGACGCGCCCGAGCAATTGGGCGGGCAGGTGGCCGCGCTGCTGCGCGCGCAAGACGCCGACGCCATCCTGGCCGCCTGCGCGGCCGCGCCCGATCAACATCAAGGTTTGCCGCCGCATGCCTGACACCGTCGTGATCACGCGGCCGCTGGCGCAAGCCGGGCCGCTGGCCGAACGGGTCGCCGCGCTGGGGCGCCGGGTGCAATTGCTGCCCCTGCTCGAAATCGCGCCGCTGGACGACCCGGCCCCGCTCAAGACGGTCCTGGCCGCGCTGGAACAGTATGCGCTGGTGGCCTTCGTCTCGCCCAACGCGATTGACGCCGCCTTCGCCCATATCGCCGCCTGGCCGCGCCAGGTGACGCTGGCGGTGCTGGGCCAGGGCAGCCGGGACGCGCTGGCCGCGCACGGCTTGAGCGACGCCAACGCCGATATCGTCAGCCCGGCCGACCCGGCCCACAGCGATTCCGAACACTTGCTGCGCAGCCTGGATCTGGCCCGGTTGCGCGGGCGGCGCGTCTTGATCGTGCGCGGCGACGGCGGCCGCGAGTTGATGGGCGAGGGCTTGCGCGGCGCCGGCGCCGCGGTGGACCTGGTGTGCGCTTACCGGCGCCAAGTGCCGACCCTCACGCCACAATTGAGCGCCACCCTGCGCGCCTTGCTCGGGCAAGCCAACGATTGGGTGATCACCAGTTCCGAGGCGCTGCGCGGCGTGGTGCAACTGCTGCGCCAGCTCGACCGGGAAGATCGGCTCGAAGCGGGCCGCGCGGCGAGCGAAATCGGTGTCCGGGAAGGTCGGCTTGTTGTTAAAATGCAACAACAACATGTGATCGTGCCGCATCCGCGCATC
>JAYVUV010000268.1:0-7856 GCA_043787615.1 Janthinobacterium sp.
TACCGGGTATTTTGCAAAACGCCATTGCGAATACGGTGGGTGAAAGTATTGCAAATTTGCTGGGGAGCAGTCCAGCAGATAGTATGGTATCAACTGGAAGCAACAGAAGCCACATCCCAGAGCGACCTATCGCGAATGTCGAGTGGAGTCCTATTCAAATTGATAGGCCAGTGTTGGAGCAAATGCCAGGTGTGGTATCGCCGTATTCGGAATTTGAAATGTCGCAGGAGGAAAAGGCGGCAAATCTTGCAGCGGCAGCACAAGACGCAGCTAGGCTGGGTGCCATTCTTCAAAATAGCGCAGAGAAATATTTAAACGGAGTATCGAAGAACGTTGCTCAGACCTTACGCGAAGCAGTTTCATTAAAAAATGTGTCGATCGCTTCGATGGATTTCAGCAAAAGTTTGCTACAGCCTTCCAATGTCACCGCTGCGGTAGACACATCGCGTGCGTCAATGAGTAGTTATTGGGAATCGTACGGTGATGGCGCTGTTAGGGATGGGAGTTTCCCCTCCTACTTAACAGCGACTGTCTTGGAAAAGTTGGGTAACGTCGGCTATGATATTAAGGACGCGTTTTTTTCTGTTGTCGATAATCCAAAAGGCGGAGTTGCTGGCCTGAAAAATGGATTAATTAATTTCGGTACTACCTCATTCAACGGTACTGCAAACAGCTTGCAAACAAGCCTCAATGGATTGACTTTGTTGGCGGAGTATGGGGGCGTGCAAGAAGGCTATTTTGATGGGTTGAGGCAATCGAAGCCATATAATATCACTCCATTAATGCAGGCAAAAAACGGAGCCGAGACCGGTGGGGAATTGTTTTTTAACCTCGGCGCCGGCGCGGTACTGCAATATAAGGCAGATTGGAACGTAAGTGCCGCAATGAAAGACACTGCGGCTTGGTTGGCGCCAAACGCAGGGGCGATGCTTGAGCAGTATATGCATAGAAGCGGTGCTCTTGCTTATGGTATGCCGCCTGCAAAAAATATTAACGGTGGAGTTGATTTCATCGAATCACTTGATTTGTACCCTATTGGTGAGGGTCAAAAGAATATCGTGGCGATTGAATATACTGGTTCTAGGCGACAGGATTTTGGAGTCGCCAATAGGGCTGCGGGAGTAGGCGAAACCCAGAAGCCGCCTGACGGCTATACTTGGCACCATTTGGATGACTACAATCCGGTAACAAACACTGGAACCTTGCAGCTCGTAAAAACAGATGCGCATGAGGCTACGTATCCTCATAACGGTGGCGTTAAGCAGTATCAAGTTGCAACTGGACGAAAATACAAATAAGTGAGGCTATGATGAATGTTAATTTTAACAATCCTGAGGAAGTCATTTCTGCTTCCGAAATTGTGGTAATCGAATCAAATCTAGGGTTAAATTTCCCTATATTTTTGAAAGATCTTTATCTTCTCGCAAATGGAGGGGCGCCTGATCCATATGTTTATGAGGATGATCATTTGGATACCGTTGTTACAAATTTTTTTCCCATTACGTCGGTTAGCGGAAAACGCACAGCTGTCGATGTTTATAAACATCTTGTTTTATTGAAAAAGATCGCTCCAGAGTATTATTTCCCGTTCGCCGTTGATGGTGGAGGAGATTATTTTTTCATCGACTGTTCATCAGTGCTTGGGGAGACTTATTTCTATCGAAGCGACAACCCCTCAGATGAAGACTCTCTCATTTCATTGGGAATTGATATTAAAGAATTTTTTTCGAAGTTGAAGCCTGAGAACGCTTAACGTAAAAAGAATTGCTCTTGGGCCGAGCGTGTGCTTGCCGCCGAAGGCCGTGGGCGTTGTAGTCGCGATCATTACTTCACCTTGTAGGTAACTTGTGCTAGCGCTCTAAGATACGCCGCCAGAGTAAACGGTCATGCCGGTTGCGCCAAAAAAAAAGCGGGCCGGCAAACCGGACCCGCTTGATTGAAGCGCCGCGCCGCTTACTTGGCGCTGGCTGCCGGTGCGGCGGCCGCCGCTGCCGCTGGCGCCGCCGCACCCGCCGCCGGACGGTTGATCCACAGTATCCAATAGCGGGCCAGATCGCCTAAGCCGTCGTTGCCTTGAATCGTTTGCAAGGTCTTGATCGCGTCGTCCTTGCGCCCGGCCATGGCGTAGGAATAGCCGAGGCGCAGTTTGGCGTCGTCCGGACGCTTCAAGCCGCCCTTGGCGATGCCTTTTTGAATCAGTTCGATACCCTTGTCGAATTGCTCCATCGTGACATAGGCGTAACCGAGGTTGATCAAGCCGTTGCCGTCCTTCGACTTGGTGGCCGAGGCTTCGCCGGCGCCGATGTTTTTCAAGTCGTCGGCGGCCGATTTGGCGGCTTGATCGCGCACTTTTTTGTGTTTGGCCGCGTTCGGCCCGGTCCCCAGCACGCCGGCGGCGTAGCCCGCGTCCATGGCTTTTTTCGCTTCGGTCGGGAAGGCGGCGGCCAGCGCCAGTTCCGCCATTTCCGTGTATTCCTCGGCGGACATTTTGCTCACCGCCACCCGTTCCAGGCGGTAGATGTCAAGCTGGAAACGGTTCGAGTAGCCGGCCTTGCTTTGGGTACGGCTCAGCAGATCGGTCCAGTATTCGTCGCTCGGATAGTATTTCACCAGCTGTTCCATGGCGATCAGGAAGGTGGCCGGGTCCTTGGTCTTGGCGGCCGTGTTGGCCAGCAATTGCAGCGATTCGAGCGGCGGCTGGGTGCCGGCCGCTTGCTGGGCTTGCAAATCGCCCAGCAATTCCTTCTTGGCGCGCGCGTAATCGCTGCTGAAATAATAGGCGCGGATGATGTAAGGGCGCACCTTGACGGCATCGCCTGTTTCCTTCTGGTAGCGCTCGAACCAGCCGATCGCCTTCGGATAATCTTTGGCGTTGTAATAATAGTTGGCCAGGGCTTGGATGAAGTCGCCCAGCTCGGCTTTTTGCAAGCGGCCCGATTCGATCACCGCTTCCAGCGCCGTCATGGCCATCGCGTTGTTGCCGGTGGCCGAGGCCAGCGAGATGCGCATGCGGTTGAGTACGAACGTTTCGTAGGGAGTCAGATTGGGCAGCGCCTGGACTTGGTCGATCCGATTTTGCACATCGGTATAGTTTTTCGCGGCCATCAATTCCTTGATGACGGCTGGATCGAGTTGCTTGAACATTTCCGGACGCACCGCATCTTCTTTCGGCGCGGCGGGAGCGGGTGCCGTTTCGGCGGCTTGGGCGTGCGCGATCCCGAACAGGGCGGGGGCGGCGTTCAGGCCGATGGCGGCCAGGAGCAGACTAATGCGGGCAAGACGAAATTGGGACATGGAAAATCCTTCAATGACAAAAACAAACTAAAGACACGCTGGCGGCGGACCGCCCGGCTGCGTCGCAGTGGTGGTAAGGCATGAAAAATTGCAAGGAATGCCATTCTGCCATTCCTTGCGGCTCGAGAAAAGGGCCGGCCGCCGGAGCCGGCCGATTTGGCAAAGCGCGTATTGTCACATAAAGCGGGCGCCGCCATCGCTCCGGCGCGCCCGGCCCGGTCTTCAGTCGGCGGCGACGCGCGCGAAGGCGCTGCCGTCGGCCCGGAACAGCAGGCAGTGTCGCGCCGGCATGTGCAGGCGCACCGGGCTGCCCGCCGTGAGCGGCGCCGACGCGGCGGCGTCGGCCGGCGCGGCATCGGCCGCCGCGGCATCGGCCGCCGCGGCATCGGCCAGCGACTTGAACGCGACCATCTCGGCCACGCCGTCCACCCTGGCGTACACGATGGACAAGTCGCCCAGGTATTCGACGTGCGCCACCACCGCGTCGACCAGGTTGGACTGGGCGTCGGCCGACCCGCGCGCGCCGATGTGCTCGGGCCGCAAGCCAAGCGTGACCGCCTCGCCCGGGCGCGCCGCGCCGCCGTCGGCTTCCACCTCGATCAAGGCGCCGCCCGGCAGCCGCACCGCGACGCGGGCGGCGCCGGCGTGCACCACCCTGGCTTCGATGAAGTTCATCTTCGGGGTGCCGAGAAAACCGGCCACGAATAAATTGGCGGGCCGGTTGTACAGTTCGTGCGGGCTGCCGCATTGCGCGATCCGGCCGCCGTTGAACACGGCGATGCGCTGGCCCAGGGTCATGGCCTCGACCTGATCGTGGGTCACGTAGATCATGGTGGTGCCCAGCGCCTTGTGCAAGCGGCTGATTTCCACCCGCATCTGCACCCGCAGGCTGGCGTCCAGGTTCGACAGCGGTTCGTCGAACAGGAACAGCCGCGGCTTGCGCACGATGGCGCGGCCGATCGCCACGCGCTGGCGCTGGCCGCCCGACAGCTCTTTCGGTTTGCGCTTGAGCAGATCGGCGATTTGCAAAATATCGGCCGCGCGCCGCACCGCCTGGTCTATGTGTTGCTTGCCCTGGCCGGCCAAATCCAGCGAAAAAGCCATGTTCTCGAACACCGTCATGTGCGGATACAGGGCGTAGGACTGGAACACCATGGCCAGTTCGCGCGCGGCCGGCGCGATGTCGTTGGCCAGCCGCCCGTCGAGGTGGAGCTGGCCTGCGCTGATGTCCTCCAGGCCCGCGATCATGCGCAGCAGGGTCGATTTGCCGCAGCCGGACGGGCCGACGAAGACCATCAATTCGCCGTCGGCGATCTCCAGGTCGATCCCGTGCAGCACGCGCTGGCCGTCGTAATGCTTGCCGATTTGTTTCAGGCTGACGCTGGCCATCGTCTCAAGGCGCCACGGGGGCGGCGTCGGCGTCGGCCGGCGCGCCGGCGCCGCCCATCGGTATCAATTGCGACAAGATCGCCACCGGGATCGCGCTGATTAGCACCCAGACGAAAAAGTGCTGGTAGCCGAGCGCGATCTGGATGTCGCCGCTCACCAGTTTGAACAGCACGAAGCCGAGCTGCATGATGCCGGTCGAAAAAGCATAGTGGGCGGTCTGGTATTTACCGGGTGCCACCACCTGCATCATGTATAAAATCAGGCCGACGAAACCGAAGCCGTAGCCGAACATCTCCACGCTGAGGGCGGCGCCGATCACCGTGATATCGGTGGGCAGGTAGGTCGACAGAAAATAGAACACCAGGTTGGGCAGATTGACCGCCAGGATCAGCCACAGGATGGCGCGCTTGAGGCTGAGCCACGAGGTGAAGTAGCCGCCGGCGATGCTGCCGACGATGAAGGCGACCGTGCCGGCGGTGCCGTACACCGCGCCCACTTCGGCCGTGCTCAATCCCAGCCCGCCCAGGTTGCGCGCTTCGCGCAGGAACAGCGGGCCGATGGTTTGCACCTGCGCCTCGCCGGCCCGGAACAGGATGATGAACAGGACCGAGACCCAGATGCCGGGCTTCTTGAAGTATTCGATGATCACGTCCTTCAAGGTGGCGGCGATGGCGGCCGCCGAGCCGCTCGCGCCAACCGGATTTTTGGCCAGCGGCAGCGACCAGCTGTGGTACAGGCCGAGCGCGATCATCATGGCGGCCAGGATGCCGAAGATGGCGGCCCAGGCCGAGGCCACGCCCAGGCTTTTTTCCAGGTAGCCGGCCAGGATCACCAGGCCGCCCAGCGAAATGAATTTGCCGGCGTTGAAGAAGGTGCCGGTCCAGCCGGCGTAGGCGGCTTGCTGTTTTTCGCTCAAGCTGCTGATATACAGGCCGTCGCAGGCGATGTCGTGGGTGGCCGAGCAAAGCGCCACCAGGGCCAGCATGGCCACGCTGGCGGCGAACCAGAACGGCATCTTGAGCGCCAGCGCGACCAGGCCGAGACAAACGCCGCCGCCCAGTTGAAACACCACCACCACGATTTTTTTGCTGCTCACCAGTTCCAGGAAAGGGCTCCACAGCGGCTTGAAGACCCAGGCGAAACCGATCAAGGCGGTCCAGTGGCCGATCACGTCGTTGGCCACCCCCATGCTCTTGAACATCAGGCCGGCCACCAGCGCCACCGCGTAAAACGGCAGGCCCTGGGCCAGGTACAGGGTCGGAATCCAGGTCGCCGGGTGCCGGCTTGGCTGCTTGTGCTGATCCTCGTGCTTATCCATCGGTACGTCTCTCCCATATGCCGGCTGGAGCGCCGGCTTGTTGTCATCGGTGTGGCGGGCGGCGCGCATGGCGGCTTATTTCACGGCGCCGTCCATGCCGCGCATGAAAAAGCGCTGGCTGAACAGGAACACGGCCAGGGTGGGCAGAACGGTCAGCACGGTGCCGGCCGCGATCACCCGGGTGCTGCTGCCGAAGGTGCCGCGCAAATACAGCACCCCGACCGACAGCGGAAACTGCTCCGGCTTACTCATCACGATCGAGGGCCAGATATATTCGTTCCAGGCCTCGACCGCCGTCAGCACGCCGACCGTGGCCAGCCAGGGCGCGATCAAGGGCAGCATGATGCGGCGGAAGATGACCCATTCGGTGGCGCCGTCGACCCGCGCCGCGTCGATCAAGTCTTGCGGCACTTCCTCGAACGCTTGCTTGAGCAGCACGATGGCGACCGCCGTCACCACGTTCGGCAGGATCACGCCGGTGTAGGTGTCGACCAGACTGAGTTTGGTGACGGTGATGAAGTTGACCAGGAAGTTCACCTCCGACGGCAGCACCAGGGTGGCCAGGATCACGCCGAACACCAGGCGCCGGCCGCGAAAGCGCAGGCGCGCCAGCGGGTAGGCCGCCATCGCGCACAGCGCCAGCTTCCAGAACACGGTACACAGCGCGATGGCGACCGAGTTTTTGAAGAAGGCCAGCATCGGGATCGCCTCGAACACGGCGGCGAAGTTCGCCAGCGAGGGCGCGCGCGGCCAGAAGGTGGGCGGGAAGGCGAAGATATTGCCTTCCGTGGAGAGCGCCGTCACCACCGTCCACCAAAACGGGAACACGCACAGCACGGCCAGCGCCGTCAGCAGCAGATAATGGACCAGCAGGCGCGGACGGGTCATCATCGGCGCGCTCCGGTTTTCGGCTTCAGGTAGGGCAGGCACAATAGCGCGATGGCGATGCAAAACAGCGACACCACCAGGCTGGCCGCCAGCGCGCGCGGCAGCTTCAAGTGCTTCAAGCCCTGGTCGTAGGCGTAATACAGGGCGGTGAAGGTGGAGTTCATCGGCCCGCCCTGGGTCAGCACGTCGACTTCCTGGTAAGCCTTCAAGGCCGCCAGCACCGACAAGATGGTGCACACCATGATGGTCGGGCGCAGCATCGGCACGGTGATGCGCCAGAAGCGCTGCCAGCGGTTGGCGCCGTCCAGCATGGCCGCCTCTTGCATCTCGGCCGGCACCGATTGCAGCGCCGCCAGGTACATCACCATATACCAGCCCAGGCCGCGCCACAGGGCCACGAACATGATGGCGAACAGGGCCAGCGTGTCGTTCGACAGCCAGCCCACCGGTGCGCCCACCAGGTGCAGCGCCAGCAGCGCGTAATTGAGGCTGCCCTGTTCGTGGAACATGAAGCCCCACATGATGCCCACCACAAAACACCGTGCCCTGGTATACCGCTGGCAGGAACCCCGCCCCATACGCAGGCGGCCCAGATTTCGTCGATCCATCTGACATCACCACAAACGCAGGCAGGTTCTGGTTCTCACTGCCCAGCCCATACGTTACCCAGCTGCCCAGGCAAGGCCGCCCCGGAAACTGCGAACCCGAATTGCGCAGATAGATCGCAGGCGCATGGTCGAACACGTCGCCATAACAACTGCGAATCACCGTCACGTCATCCATGCGCTCCCGCAAGTGTGGATACAAATCGCTGACCGGAGTACCGCACTTCCCACCCGGCTTAAATTCCCAGGGGCTGCCGCGCAGAATCGCTTTCGTCGGGTCGTGAATGAAACTGGTTTTGATCGTCTTCGCCAGTTCAATCGAAAGCGGCTGCCCACTGCGCTTGGTCAACTCCGGCTTCGGA
>JAYVUV010000269.1:0-8359 GCA_043787615.1 Janthinobacterium sp.
CACGCAGGCCAGGCCACGCACACCAGGCCGAGCCACGCCAGGCCGGGCCCTGCCAGGCCGGGCCACACACACCAAGCCGGGCCGGGCCGGGCCACGCCAGGCCAGGCCATGCAGGCCGGGCCATGCCAGGCCGGGCCGGGCCAGCGAAGGTCAGGCTGCGGCGCCGTGTCCAGCCTACCATGGTGCTGCCCCGTTCCGCGCGGCCCGCGCGGCCCGATATTGCCATCGATCAAAGCCCGAAACCATGAAAAACCTCCTATGCTGCCTGGCCTGCGCGCTCGCGACGCAGGCCGCTTCCGGGGCGCCGGCGGCGGTGCCCGACGTTTGCTCTTCGCGCTTCGCCGGCGCGGTGCCGGTCGAGCGGCAAGTGGCGCAGCTGCGGGCGCCGATCGAGGCCGCCATCGCCACCCTCGACAATGCCCAGGTGACGTTGCCGTCGCCCACTTTGGCCGGCGGCAACGTCACCTACCTGGGCATCGCGCCCAATTTCGCCGAGCGGCTCGACCAGGTGTGCGTGCTCGGTTACTTTGAATTGGCGCGCGGCGATCGGATCAGCCGGCTGCCGCTGGTGGTCGAGAGCGTGGAGGTGGCCAAGACGGCGCATGCGTACGAGGCGGGCCAGACCGTCGCCACCACCCGCATCTATTTCCGGGTTCCCGACGGCGGCGATTTCGGCGACGGGGCCGCGCCGCCGATGTGGCGCTTCTGGGCGCGCGACCAGTCCCTGCGGCTGAAGATCGCGGCCTTCCATAGCGAGGAAGGGGCCGCGCGCGTCTATTTCGGGCGCGATGTGCGCCTGCTGGTGTCGGCCAAGGGCGCCAGCGTGGTGGCCGCCATCTTGTTCGCGCTGTGCTGTTACGCGCTGGCCGCCACCGCCGTGCCTTTCGGCGCCGCGCGCCCACCCGGCGCGGGCCGGCGCCGCTGGCGTGGCTGGGCCAGGCCCGGCCTGAGCCGTCTTTTGCCCTGGAATATCGCCGGATCGACCGGCCAGGCCAGCCTGTCGCAGTTGCAAATGCTGGTGTTTACCTTGATCGTGGCCACGCTGCTGTTTTACCAGTGGTTGCGCACTGGCTTGTTGCAGGAAATTTCCACCGATTTGCTGTATTTGATCGGTATTTCCACAGCCGGCACCGCCGCCAGCCAAGTGGCGACCTCGCTCCGCAAGGATCTAGACCCGGCCATCTACCAGTATGTGCAGCAGCTGGGCTGGTTCACCGCGCCGCTGGCCGACGCGCACGGCAAAGCCAGCGCCAGCGGTCTGTTGATGAGCAATAAGCGCTTCGACATCTATAAATTTCAAATGCTGGTGTTTACCTTTGTGATCGCCGCCTATGTGATCGCCAGCGGGGCCAACGAGCTCGGCAACATCCGCATCTCGGCCACCTTGCTCACCTTGATGGGCATGAGTCAGGGCGCCTATGTGGGTGGGCGCGCGGCGACCGACTTGCTCACGCCCCTGCAAGACCAATTGCGCGGCATGCAAAATTTGCAGCGCCGCTGCCATGCCGGCGCCGACGCGCGCGTGGTCGAGGCGTCGCGTCACCAGTTCAGGCAAGCGGCGGCGCAGGCCGGGGCCATGTTCGGCCGCATGTTCGGCCGCGACTTGCCGGCTTTCATGCTGGAGATGCCTTGCGACGCCGTCGCCGTCGCCGCCACGGACGAGCCGGGCGCGCCGGACGGTCAGGGATAATATTGGTTGCCGGTGCGGGCGGCCGCTTCGTACACGCGCGGCAGCACGAAGTGTTTGGCTTGCATCTTGGCGCCGCGCATGCTGACGATGAATTGATGCGACAGCGCCATCGGCAGGGTGTCGACCGGCTTGTGGCGCAGCAGGATGTCGAGCGCGCGGGCGGCCGCCACTTCGCCTTGCTCGTAGGGCGAGGTGCCGATGGCCAGCATGCCGCCATCCTCGGTGTAAAAAACATCGCAGGAAATGAGCGGCAGCGGCGCGTGCGCCTCGGTCCAGGTCACGATTTCCTCCACCGGGACCAGGGCCGGATCGCTGGCCGAGCGGCGCAGGCGGCGGTAGCCAGCCACCAGCAGGGCGTCGTTCTCGGCGCCCAGGGCCAGTACGGCCGCCTGCCATTCGGGCCAGGTGCCGACCTGGCGCGTCGCGCCCAGCCGCACAGCTTGCCAGTCGAAGCGTCGCACTTGGCGCGCGTCGCCGTCCACGGTATCGGAGCCGTCGCCGAGAAAGCCGAGCCGTATCGGCCGGCCCAGGGCGGCGAAGTTGGCCGCGCCGAGCAAGGCTTCGCGCACGGCCGCCAGCGGCATGCGCTCCAGGATGCCGGTCACGTTGTCGGCGCGGTCGTAGCCGTAGTCGGCCGCGTCACGGTTGACGCCGGCGAACACGATCTTGACGCGGCCATCGTTGGTGTAGTGACGCGCCACGTACTGCTGCGCATCGTCGTCGATGGCGATGATCACGTCGGGCCGGGTGGCTTCGATCACCGCGCGCGCGGCCAGGCCGGCGCGTGCCTTGTCTTGTTCCGAGGGGTGGCGCTTGGCGTCCATATAGTACCAGCGCAATTGATACAGATAGCGCTGCTTGAGCACCCGCGCCAGGCCGATATTCACATCCCGGGTCCAGGCGTAGGACGGGTCGTAGCTGTGCAGGATCAAAATGCTGGGCCGGCTGAGGTTGTACCAGCCGCACAGCGCCACGGCGACGCCGGTGAAAACGGCCGGCATGATGGAGCCGAGGCGCGCCTTCATAGCAGGCCCATCCCGGTCCAGTACGGGAAGGCGGCATACACGGCCGCCAACCGGCCCAGATTCATGAGCGCGTTTATGCGCAACAACATCGACCCGTCGTACAGCGCGTCGCCACGGTTGAGCTCCTGCAATTGCAGGTAGTAACTGCATTGATAGGGAAAAAAACAGGCTTCCGACAACACCAGGATGATGAAGCCGACCAGCCATTCGTTGATGCCGCTGGCCTGGGCCAGCGGCATCAAGACCGTGGCCAAGATCACGGTGGTGGCGTTGGATGGCACCACCAGGCGCAGCAGCGTGACCACCCCGAACAGCAGCAGCACGAACCAGCCGAAATGCTCGCGCATGCCGGCGGCCAGAAAGCTCAAATGGGCGCCCAGGCCGCGATCCAGGCCCAGATAGCCGAACGCGGCGACCATGCCGGTGATGCCGCTCAAATACAGCAGGATGGTCCAATCGACTTTTTCCTTCAATTCGCGCCGGCTCAGGGTGCCGCATAACAGGAGGCCGAACAGCACCGTGAAGCCCAGCCAGGGCGCTTGCACCTTGTGCACGGAGGTGGTGACGATGCCGACCATCATGAACAGCACGCCGCCGATGGCGCCCCATTCGCGGCCGGTGAGGGCGCCCAGCAGGGCGCGCTGGCGCGCCAGGCGCGCCCGGGGCAGCCGGGGCGGCGGACCGCGGCGGCACCAGATGGCCACGGTCAGGCAATGTAGCGCCAGCAGGACGGCGCCCGTCACCAGCGCCGCGCCGGTCCAGCCCATCGACTGGAAGCGCTCCTGGCCCTGGGGCGACAAGAGCGCGAATACGGCGAAATTGACCGATTTGCTGGTGATGAAAATGGCCGAGAACAGGCTGGCGCCATGCAGGCAGGTCAGCGCCAGGCAGGTGGCGGCCGGGCCACGCCGGGATAGGCCCAGATTGTCGACCATGTCGGCGTAACACGGGGCCAGCAGGCCGACGCGCCCGTTGGCGGTGGGGATCACCGGGGTGAGCAGCAGGCCGGTCATCAGCAGCCCGGCGTTGTGCCAGAAATGCGTGTTCGGCAACCGTTGCAGCAGCACCAGCATGACCCGGTAGCCGAGGCCCGAGCTCATCACCAGGCTGCCCAGCGCCAGGGTACTGAGCGCCATCAAAAAGCCGTCCGAGGCGAAGCCGGACAGGATCACCGGCGCGGGAACCAGGCCGGTCAGCAAGGTGGCCAGCATGGCGAACAGGGCGGGGATGTAATCGTCGGTCAGATTGCATACCCACATGATGACGGTGGCGCACACGATGGCCAGAAACATGACGCCGGCCGCGCCCACGCCGAGCCGTTCGCCGCAAGCGAGCAACAGCAGCGGCAGCGCGATCGCCAGCAGCCAGCGCGGCACGGTGGAGCGCTCTGGCGCGGCCGGGCCGCTTTCGGCCGGGCCACGTTTGACCGCGCCATATTCGGTCAGGCCACGTTCGGCCGGGCCACGTTCGGCCGCGCCACGTTCGGCCGGGCCACGTTCGGCCGGGCCGCGTTCGGCCGGGCCACGTTCGGCCGCGCCACGTTCG
The DNA here is from genome assembly GCA_043787615.1 of Janthinobacterium sp. GTDB lineage: Bacteria > Pseudomonadota > Gammaproteobacteria > Burkholderiales > Burkholderiaceae_D > Janthinobacterium. The sequence continues at coordinate 4,261 of JAYVUV010000269.1, forward strand.
GCCGTGCCGCGTTCGACCGGGCCGCGTTTGACCGCGCCATATTCGGTCAGGCCACGTTCAGCCGGGCCACGTTCGGCCGCGCCACGTTCGGCCGGGCCACGTTCGGCCGCGCCACGTTCGGCCGGGTCACGTTCGGCCGGGCCACGTTCGACCGGAGCAGGATGGTGGAGCAGGTTTTCGCCGGCCAAGTGGCTGGTGAGCGAGAGCATCAGATCGGCCACCAATTCGGGGTTGGCCTCGGCCAGGGTGCGCATGGCGGCACGCGGCAGGCGCACCACGCCGGTCGCGCTGGTGGCGAGCGCGTCGGTCAGATAATGGGGCAGGCCGGCGCCGGCTTCCTCGCCGAAGCGGTTCGCGCTCAGCTCGCAGCGCCGGCCCTGGCGCGACACCAGCGCCACCGCGCCGTCGGTGAGCAGGTAAAAATAGGCGGCGGTGGTGTCGGCGCGGTAGATCGTGGCGCCGCGTCGAAAGCGCTCCGTGCTCGCGTGAGACAGCAGGCGCGACAGACTGGCGTGGCCGCTGCGGCCGAGCACCGCGTCGGCCACCAGGCAAGCCGCCGGGTCGGTGTCGCCGGGCTGGTCCGGCAAGCCGGCCGCCGGGTCGCTTGCCTCGAGCTTGCCCATCACGCCGCCCGCATGGCGAGGGCCAGGCGTTGGACATCGATGCGTGCGCGCGCGTCCGCCAGCGCCATGAGCAGGCTGTGCTGCAAGTGCGGCTGCTCGCAGGCGCGCTCGCCGAGCGCGGCGAGCGCGCCCGACTTGATGCGCGAGAGCGCGTCGTCGAAATGGCGCACCCGCGCCGCCGTGAGCGGGCCGCGCTCCAGTTCCCGGCCGAAGTCCGCCTCCAGCTCGGCCAGCCGGGCCAGATCGCCGCGCAGGGAGGCGGCGGCGGCGGCCGGCTTGAAGCCGGCCAGCGGTGTTTGCTTGAACCATTTGACGCAGACCAGCAGCGTGGAATAGGCCGATACCAGCAAGCCGACGCCGGCCTTGGCGCGGTCCATGGCGGCATGGGACAGTAGCGGCGTGTTGCGTTCCATAAAGATGCGGGTGCCTTCGGACGGCGGATAGCCGGCCGAGGCCAGAATTTTGCCCTCGTCGAGCGGCACGCGCAGCCGGGCCGCCAGTCGCGGGTCGAACAGGCTGCCGAGCACCTTGAGCACGGCTTGCGGGTCGGTGTCCCGGTTGGCCACCAGGCGCAGGTTGATGCCGATGGTGCCGATATCGCGGCTCGGCACGGGCGGCGCCACGCTATAGGTGTAAGCACCGATGCGGCTGTCGGCGGCCCAGCCGTGGCGCAGCGCGAAGGCGGGCGCGAACGGAATTTCAAGCAGGGTGTAACCGTGCCGGCGCACCAGGACATCGACCACGTCGGACGGCGCGAACGCGGTCACCACGATGGCCTCCGGCAAGCGCTCGGCCGGCATGGACAGGAGTTGCTCCGTCGATAAATTGGTCTCGGTGTAATCCAGCCCCTCGCGTAGGCCGGCGAAGCGCAGGATCGGCTTGGCCACCAGGCGGGTGCCGCCGGCCGTGCTGTTGAGGTTAATCCGCTTGCCGCGCAGCGCGGCGAAGTCGGCGATGCCGGGCCGCACCAGGAAGTGCAGCAATTCCGGCGCCACGGTCGCCACATGGGCGACGCTGGCGTACGGCAGGTCCAGGCCACCCTGCACCAGGGCGAAGTCGAGCTTGCCTTGCGCCACCAGCGCCAGCGCTTCCTGCGAGCCGCCGGTGGGGCGCAGCTCCAGCGCCACGCCGTTGCCGGCCGCCGCTTCCCGCAGCGCCATGGCGAACACGTGGCGGTCGCCGCTCAAGGCGCCGCCCGAGATGGTCATCGCGTAGTGGCGCGGCAGCGTGGCGTAGAGCGCGCGGGCCGCTGTCACCAGCAGCGCCAGCAGCAGCGCCAGCGCCAGCCAATGTCCGCCCGCGCGCAAGCGCGCGCGCCAGCCGTCGAGCGCGCCGCTCATGGCGAGACGGCGCCGGCAGGGTTGGCAGGGCGCTTCAAATGTCGATAATGCATCGTCGTCTCCATGTTGGGTAGAAGACGAGCTTAAAACGGCGCCGGGGCGGTCCGCTGGCGCTATCTGACCATGCCGGTAATCGCGTCAAGGAACTTGAAGCGCGCCGGTCATGCCGCTAGCCTTTGCGAAATATGTGTCGACAAGCGATACTCCAGCGGAGCGCCCAAATTGCAGGATGCAGGCATCGGACTTCTACGCTTTAGCCTCAACATCACCCTAGACGGATGCGTCGAGCACCAGGGGGGGCATCGCCGACGACGCGTTTGAACAGCGGCAAGACGGCGCTGGTGGCGTTGGGCGACAGCCGGATCGACGGCGACCGGTTGGATGTCCGTCGCCCACCGCCCGAGGCCACCACGCTCGGTCCGGCCAAGTCGCGCGCCGGTGTGGTGCGTTCCGAGTGCGCCGGCCGTCGCCCGGCCCGGCTACGCCGCGCGCAAGGCCGGCGTTTGCCGCGCGTCCTGTTCCAAGCATTCGAGCACGGCGGCGCGTCCGGCCTCGTATGCGTTGTGCACGCCGTACCGCGAGAAATCGTGATCGCCGCCCGCCGGCGCCGCCGCGCTGGAGATGACGCGGATGTTTTTAAGCGCCCTGAGCCGGGTCAGCCAGCGAAACGCGGGCGCCTCGCGCAGCGCGCTGGTGGCCGGCACTTCCTTGTCCAATTCCTCCAGCATCGCCACGAAGCCGTCCAGATGGCCGTCGCCGCCGTACTGGGTCCAGAAGCGGTTTTGATACTGGAGCGCGATGGCCCGGGTCTGTACTTCCAGCAAATTGGCCGGCGCCGGCTGTTCGTCGGTGGGGAATAGATCGACCACGAAAATGGGCAGCGACGCGATCTCGTCCGGTTCGAGCAGGTCGAGCATGGCGTCGATCGGGGTGTTGCTGAACAAGCCACCATCCCAGAAATGGCGGCCTTCGATGACGGTCGAGGGAAAGCCCGGCGGCAGGCTGCCGCTGGCCAGCACGTGGCTCGGGGTGAGCGCGGCGCGGGTGCTCAAATGGTTGCTGGCCCGGGTGTGGGCGCCCACCGCGTGGTGGTTGCAAAAGGTGGTGGGGCCGCCCGTGTGCAGGTTGGTGGCCGTCACGGCGAAGCGCATGTGGGCCGGATCGTTGATCTGGGCGAAGTCGCAATGCTTGCTCAGTGTGGCGTGCATGGGCGCGGTGTCGCATAGGCTGGTCCAGCGCGCGATGTCGACATAATCGGAGCGCGAACGCCAGAATTGCGGGTTGCCCAGCAAGGACAGATTGCCTTGCATGGAAGCGGGCAACCAGGGAACCTGGGGCAGGGTGATCGCGTTCCATACGGCTGTCAAGCTGGCGGCGATGTCGCCGTCGCGGGCGCCGGCGATGGCGGCCGCGTTGATGGCGCCGATCGACACGCCGCTCACCGCCGTCGGTTGCCAGTCGAGTTCAATCAATTTGCTTACCACGCCGTATTCGAAGGCGCCCAGCGCGCCGCCGCCTTGCAGTATCAGTGCCATGGGTTGCATACCTGCTCCTTGTGTGTGGATGGGAAACGATGGCGCACAGGGCGCGTTTGACAATGCGCAACAAAACTTTAGCGGCGCGGCAAGCTTGCCGCATTGACTTGCCGCAAACCCGGGCCGACGTTGCTGAAAATCAAGTCGAACGACAGCGGCTTGCGCTATCGTCGTGCGCAAGCGCGACGGCGCACCACAAAACTGTCGCGTGAAGTATGCCGCCCCACCGATTTTCCTATTCTTGAACTGCCGGGCCGCCTTTTATTACCTCATCCATGAGTCGGGAGTGATGCGCATGCGCTGTGACCCTTTTCGACCCGTCTACATCAAAAGCGTCCTTCTCATCTTGGCCGCGCTGTTGTATACCCCGTTCATTTACACCATTGTGCTGTCCTTCATCCCGCTCCATAGCTGCTCGGCCAGTTGGGAGGACTGGCAATCAAACAGACTGGAGGGACCGGCGGTCTGCCCCCGCCATCTGGAGGAGCGACTGATCGCGGAAAGACGATTTGCGCGCATTGGGGAAAGGGTGTTTGAAGTGAGTCAATCCGACCCGGTCGATACCACGAACGGGGGATGCATGATCGGTGTGATGTGCCTA
>JAYVUV010000270.1:0-11555 GCA_043787615.1 Janthinobacterium sp.
GTTGCGCTGCTTGGTGACAAAGCGTTTTGTTTGTCAGCAGAAGGAAGAGTATGCAGCGTTTTCGCTATGTCGTCAACCACTTCTTTTTTACCAGCAACCTTTTCGGGCCGCTCCCGCAACACACATTGACATGCCGTTTTGCGGGGAGGCGAACTATAACAAAGGGCCAGGATGATGGCAAGAATTATTGTGACGCAATCGTCACAACGCGGCCGTCGCGCCATCATCGATACTCACGCCCGGATACAGCCGTTCCAGCACCCGCGCGGCGATGCGCGTGACCAGTTGCGCAAGCTCGATCTCGTCCTTGCCCACCCCGCCGTGAGCGCGCAGCGCCGACCAGGCCTCAATCAAGGCGCGCTCGTTGCGCGCCACCGCCTGCTCCACCTCGCTCTGCCAAAACGACGGCGCCTCGCTTTCGACAAAATTACCGCGACCACGACCGAAATGGGCCACCGCCAAGTAGCGCAGCAAACTGGCGACCAACAAGGACCGCAAAAAGTCGTCGGAAAACTGCATGCTCGGATGATTGCGCTCGGTCTTGGCATTAAAGCCCCAAGCCACGCCCGCGAACGTGAGCGCGCCCACCACGCCGCCCAACAAAGCGCCCGTTCCCAGGGTTAAGCCACCGGCCACCAAATCGGCGGACAAACCGGTGGCCGCGCCGGAAATCACCGCGCCCCACAATCCCGCCTGCGCCTTGTCGATAGGCGCGCGCACCACGAAATTGTCGCGCACCCGCGCGTGAATGGTGGCGGCCGCGTTCGCATCCAGTTTATGAAGTGCCAGCAGACGCGCGGTGGTATGGCCGATCGCCAGATTCAAGCGCCCCATCAACGTGGCCATGGCTTGTTCATGCCGCTTTTGCTCGCCGTTCTTGCCCAGGCCGACCGCTTTCAGGGCGCTCTTCAACATACTCTTTTGCTCGTCCGGCACCGGCTCGTGATCGCGTGCCGCGTTGACCAGCAATTGCGCCGTCAGCGCCATCGCGTCCCGAAAACGGGCACTGTTATTGGCCTCCCAGACCGCAAAAAGACGCCGATAACCGGCCTGCTTCTCCGGCCCAAGTAGTTTGCCCACCGCGTCATAAAACACCCGTTCGTGTACCCAGCAGCGGGCGAAGGCATCCAAGGCCAGCACGTCGCGCACGATCGGATACTGCTGTAAATGCTGGCGCCAGCGCGTTTGTTCGGCTTGCTCTTCGATCGCCGGCCTCGGAGCCCCCATCTGATTGAGCAACACCACCACCGGCTTGCCCAGCCATTCCAGGATTTTCATTTCGGCCGGCAGATAGCCGGCGTCCTTCGGGCTCTCCGACGAATTGACCAGGTAAAGCACCACGTCGGCCGCGTCGCGCGCCGTGCGCAAGGCTTGCTGGCTGAGCCAAAACGGCCGATCCCGATAACGATCGAGCACCTCGCGCAAAAACCAGCCGATCGGATTGCCCGACATCGCCAACCGCTTGAGCAAACGCACCGAATCGCCGAAGCCCGGCGTATCCCACAGCAGCAGCGTGTCGCCTTCGCCGGTGACGAGCAAGGGATGCGATTCGGCGAAAACGGTGACATGGGCGGCATCGCGCACCTCCCCCACATCGACGCCAACCAGCGTGCGCGCCAGCGTGGTCTTGCCGTTATTGGTATGCGAGATCAGAGCGAACTGGATCTGTACCGGGGCGTCGTTCATGGGGCTTCCGCTTCAAGTGGGCGCGCTTGCGGATCGAGCAGATTGACGACGCGGGCCGAGGTTTGGTGAAACCCGCAAAAGTCGCGCCATAAAGCGATGCGTTCCGCGGCGCGGGCTGTGCCGGCCCGCTCCAGATAGGCCGATTCATCGATCAGCACCAACACGCCACGACCGGATGCACGCACCAGATAATCGAGAAAGGCGCCGTGGTTTTCCTTTTCCGGGGTCGCGGCCAGATTGAATAGCACGGCGGTCTGGGTGATATCCGCATCGGCCAGCGCAGTTTCCTGCAACGCCTCCTTAGCTTCCTCGCCGTAGGCAAACGAAGGCCGCAGCATGACGCGCGCCCGCTCGCCCAGCAGCTGAGCGGCGATCGCGTTCAATCCCCGGTCGCGCGCCTCATCGACGCTAAAGCTATACGGCAGCACGCGCAAAATACCGGCCGCGCCGCCGCCCTTGCCACGCAATTGAAGAAAATATGGCTGATCCAGATCGAGCGGAAAGCGCCGTTCGAGCCGGCGCGCGCGCCAATCGGCCAGCGCCGCCAGCAAGGCGCGCGGCAATATCACCAGCAGCAACAGGGTGGCCGCATACAAATGCACCCAGCGCGCACCGCCCGCCGCCGATGGCAGGCGACCGAAGCGCAGCGCTTCGATATCGGCCGCCGAAAATCCCTGCAAGGGAAACAAGGCGAGCGCCGGAGCAAACAGCGCCGACAGCATCGCATGCACCTGGGCCGCGTCGAGAAAGGTGCTCTCCCATCCGGCCACGTACTGCGTCAAAAAGCCGCGCGCATATAAAGACAGAACGGCGCCCAGCGCGAACATGGCCGCGCTCAGATGGACCACGCGGCTTACACGGGCGATGGTCAGTTTCGCGCTCAATTGGGCCCACTCGGCGCCGAAATTAAATAAGGCGGCCGACAAAACGTGCGGAATTTTGCGCGGCAAGGCGACCCGTCCCACGGTCAAGCGGCGAATCAAAGGAACATCGCGCCAGCGTCCGGCCGCCTTCGGACGCAGCAGCATCAGCGGCAGGCTCAGATACACCAGCAGATTCCAGCAGATGATCAATAACAGGGGCGCCGACAACAGGTCGACCCGATGCGGATCGCCGATGCGGTCCATGCCGGCGCCGAGCACCAGCGCCAGCACGGGCAATGCCACTCCGATCCAGCGCAAACCGCGCCGGCGCTTGACGAAGGCGGCGAAAGTGGGCAAACGTTCGGACAGGCGCTTCAATATTTGTTCCGAGCGCTGCTGGAGCAGCTGCTCGGGCGTGACTTCGGACTGGCTGCCGGCCGCCTGCCATTGCGCCAGCTCGCGCGCGCTGCGGCTGGCGTACAAGCGGTCATCTTCGCTGAGCACTTCGCGTTTCTGATCGGCCGTTTCGATCGCTCGCACCAGCACCACATCCCGCGCCACATGTTCGTTCATGTTTTCCCTGTTTTTATAATTCGACAACGCAAACAGGCCAATTGTGACGCACTTTTCCGGTTCAGGCCAACGCGGCGCTTTGTTCCATGTCAGCGCGGCGATATCAGAGCGGGCAGACGGCGCAAATAAACGGACGAAAAAAAACCCCGACATCTCTGCGGGGGTTTTTTCATATAACTAGCCTGACGATAACCTACTTTCACACTGGTTGCAGCACTATCATCGGCGCAAAATCGTTTCACTGTCCTGTTCGGGATGGGAAGGGGTGGGACCGATTTGCTATGGTCATCAGGCATTGACCGGTACTGTCGCCCGCTCCCGACCGGGCAGCACGCGACTTGATTCGTGAGCGCGTATTCTACTGCATATCCGGCGCGCCGGGTAAATTATCGCAAGCTCACGGTTTGCCGTTTCCAGGCCGGGTCCTGCCAGCGGTAAAACGGCGTGAGCGAGCCGGGACGGTCGGCGGCCCGCTCCACCTCCTGGGTGGCGATGCCGACCATCTCGTAGCTTTTTTTAAAGCGGCCATCGACCTTCGCTTCGCGCGCCACCAGCACACTCGTCCCGCCCGGCACCCAACCGGCGAATTCCGCATAACCGAGTTCCGGTTCGCTGGCGGCCGGCGGCAGCACGTCGATACGCCAATTGCCGCCGTCCGCATGCGCCAGCCACAGTTCGCGCCAGCCGTCCATCGGCTGCACCGCCAGTGCCAGCGCGCCGCCCTGCGCGTTGACGCTGGCCGACGCCTGCCACACCACGCCATAGGTGCAGCGGCTCGCCAGCGCGTGCTGGCGGTCGTGCTTGGCGTCGACCAGGGACACGCAAGTTTCGCCCGGCTGGCCGGGAGCGGTCACCACTTTCACACCCGGGCCGGCCGTCGGCGCCAAGTCCGCCACGGCGGCCCAGCGCACCGCGCCCAGGCGCACGCCGGCGTCGGCATAGGCGGCGGCATCCTGTTCCGGCAACGCGCTCTTGTCGACCGTCGCCAATTCCAGCAAGGCGCGATTGGCGGCGTCCTGCGGCGCCACATTTTTCCGCATCCGCTCGAACGCGATCGACGACCACACCGCCGCCCGGCGCATGTGGACCCGATTGCGCTGGTACGGCGCCAACTCGTCCGGCTTGACCAGGTCCAGCACCGCCGCCCGCCACAGATCGTGCTCGTCGCGCTGCCCCACCCGCATGGCTGGATCGATGCATTCCTGCCGGGTCAACGCCAGCGCGGCCAGCGCCCGCTGCGGCGCGGTCGAGGCCATGGCCAGCACGCGCCGAAACGCCTCGCCGTCGTAACACACCTGCATTAGCCCCTCGCGCTCGAACGACTGGAAAGCGACGCCATAATTGGCCACCACTTCCAGCTGGGCCGATACCTCGGCGTCGCTCTGCTTGCCGAGCGCCGACGAGGCACGCCGCGCCAGCCGCTCGGCCATGCCGCCCAGCGCGTCGAAGGCCTCGGCCTCGATCGCGGCGGCCGGCGCCGCCTTCAGATAGGCCGCCGCGTAGGCGATGCCCAGCGACTCGGCGCCGGGGGTGTCGCGCACGAACCGCAGCACCGCCAGCAGCGCCGGCGCGTCGGCCGCCTGCGACGATATCTGGCGCAGCTGCGAAGCTTTGATGTAGCCGGCCCGCTCGCGCCGATGGTCGTACACCTGGAGATAGTCCAGTTTTTCGCCGCGCACTTCCAGCGTATCGCCCTGCCACAGAACGGCCTGCTGCTGCGCCGACTCCCTGGGCGCGGCCCGCAACGGCGCCTGGTTTTGGGTCACGATGGCCAGATAACTCAGGGCCGCCGCCGCGCCCACGCTCGCTAACATGATCATTGTCCTTCCGAAGGCGCCGGGGCCGCCGCCAGATCCGCGGCCGGCTTGCCGGCGCCCAGCAAAGCGGCGCCGATAAAGCCGCCGTCGGTCGGCGCCGGCGCGATGATGACCGAGACCTTGTCCGACAGTTTATCGGCCATGATTTTCTGGATCAGCAAGGGACTGCGGCTCAGCGCCGCGCCGTCGCGCTCCAGTTGCGCGGTGCCGACCTTGCCCACCACTTCCTGACGATAGGCCTCGGCGTCGGCCAGCTTGCGCCGCGATTCGGCCTCGCCGGCCGCTTCGATCACGCGCGCCTGCGCGCTGCCTTCCGAGGTCTTGATGCGCGCCACCTTCTCCGCCTCGGCTTCCAATTGGCGCTGCTCGATCTGCTTCTGCTTGAACGGCAGCACATGCTGCATGGCTTGCTCCTGGGCCTTGGCGGCGATGATTTGCTCGTTGCCGGCCGCCTCCGCCGCCTTTTCGCGCCGCACCTTGTCGGCATCGGCTTCCAGGGCCGTCTGCTTGACCTGCTTTTCCTTCAGCTCCAGGGTATAGCGCATCATTTCGCTGGCCAGCTCCTCGGCCAGCAGCTTCTCCATCCCGGCTTTGTAATTCGGCGGCAGGGTGATTTTGCCGATCGTGATACCGCGCAGGACGATGCCGTCGGCTGCCAGCTTCGGCTTCAATTCGGCCTCGATCAACTGCTGGATCTCGGCCCGTTTCGAGGAAAATATCTCGCGCACCGTGTAGCGGGTGAACACCTTGTAAATCACGCCCTGCACATCCGGTTCCACCACGGCGCCGTTGATATCGGGCGGCAGGGTGGACGCCATCTTCAGCATGCGCGCCGGATCGAGCGCGTAGCGCACCGACAAATCGACGCCCAGCGCCAATCCTTCGATCGATTGAAACGGCGCCTGCTCGCCCTGCCCCGGCCGATAAATCTGATCCAGCAGCGACAGTTCGCGCAGCGTGTGCAGGCCGGGCAGCACCCATACCGCGCCATCGGCGAACGCGGCGCTGGCGCCGGTCAAGGCGTTGGTGCGCAGCGCCATGGCGCCCGGCGCGATCTTGCGCAGCGGCGGATGGGACACCAGCAAAAAGGCGGCGCCGCCCAACAGGCCGACGGTCAGCAGCGGGCGGGCGAAGCGGGCGCCGCCTCCCAGACCGCGCCAGCCCGCCTTGAACCCGGCCGCGCTTCCGGCCAGGGTGGAGGCGACCGCTTGTGCCAATTTCTTGCTACGCTCGGACATGATATGACCTTCTTTTCTCGACGGGTTGTGGGTGTTTGCTAGCGGGCGGCGATGGCCATCCCCGACAAGCATGGTGCGCCGTCGGGCGCGGAGATATCAAGCCGGCGGCGGGGGCAGAAAGCTCACCGCCTGGAGCGTTCCGTGCGCCGCGTGAAGAAACGCTCACGCCGGATATAAGACATTTGCGCCAAAACCGTGGATACTCGTGCGATCGAACACCCGCAGGAGAAACCATCGCCAGAGTCGCCGTCATCGAGGACGACCTCCCCACCAGCAACCAACTCGTGGCCTGGATTGCCGCCGCCAAGCCGGGCATCGTTATCGACCAGTGGTTCAACCGCGACGAGGCCGAGGCGGCCATCGCGCGCGAACGCTACGACCTGGTGGTGCTCGACATCGAACTGGGGCGCGAACGCCACGCCGGCGTCGCCATCATCAACGCCATCAACAAGCGCCACGCGACCCCGGTGCTGGTGGTGTCGGCCATGCCGGCCACCATCTACCGCAGCATCATGAAGGCGCTCGACGCCTGGGACTATCTGCAAAAGGCCACCTTCGAGGAAGCCGATTTCATCGACACCTTTCTTGAAATCCTGCGCGCGGTGAAGGAGCGGCCGGCCGCCGCGCCAGCCGCCGGCGCCGGCGACGAACTGGCCATGGACCCGCTGCGTCAGCGCTCACCGATCTGGCGCGGCCATCGCATCAACCTGCCGCTGACGGCGCAGCGCATTCTGGCCGCCCTGTTCGCCCGGCGCGGCGAAGTGGTCTCGTATGAAGAATTGTTCGAGGTGGTCAAAAGCGGGCGCAATCGGGACAACATCCGCAAACATGTGAGCACCATCCGCGACGCCTTCCGCGAGATCGATCCCGACTTCGCCTGCATCGAAAATATCCCGATGCGCGGCTTCCGCTGGGCCGGCGGCAATACCACGCTGACACCGCGCTAGCCATGGGTTTGCGCCTGCCGCGTATCGTCCCCTATCGACTGCGCCTGCTGCTGCGGGCCGCCTTCCTGTTTCTCGCGCTGGCCACGCTGGGCCTGGCGCTGTCGCTGCTACAGCAAGAAAAGCAGCTCAGTTACCGAAGCTACCGCGCCAGCTTTCAAAAGACCAAAGACGAAATCTCGGCCACGCTGCGCCATCCGGCCGGCCAACTGGCGCTGCTCAATCCGGGCTTGGGCGGCCGGACCGGCGCGGCGCTGCATCCGGTGCTGCTGCCGTTCGCCGCGCTCGACTTCGACGACCGCCAAAAAGTGCAGCAAGCGGTGGCCATGTCCGGCTGCCTGCTGCAATACGGCGCCGGTGCCACGCTGTGCGTCGGGGTCGGCAACAACCCGTGGGCGGGCGCCTTCGTCTACGTGGTCGGCAGCGTCGATAGCGCCACACTGGTCGCGCACCAGCGCGGCGATCTGGCGCTGGACCAGGCGCACCGGGTCGAGGTGAGCTTGGCGCTGCGCGGTCAGACCTACCGCTGGATCGCCCCCTTCGAAACCACCGGTTCGGCGGCGGCGGAGCGGCGCGCCGGCATGCGCGGCCGCCTGACCGGTTTCAACGCGGCCGACGTGGGCGGTGGCCGGCTGCGCGCGGTGAAGGATTTCCGCGGCTGGATCTGGCAAGACGCCGATTGCAGCCAGCCGGGCCAGGATGCCGGCACCGCCTGCGCAAAAAACACCTTCTTTTCCCTGCGCCTGCCGGTCGGCCTGTTGCAGGATGCCCTACTCGGCGACAAGCGCCCGGCCTGGCCGCCGGCCGATCTGGAGCGGATTCAGGTCGGCGTCACCGTGCTGGCGCCGGGCCGGGACCGGGTGCTGCTCGACAGCGCCCAAGGCGGCGCGCCGGCGTTTTCACTGAACAGTTTGGGCGCGTTGCTACTGCCCGGCGAAACCCTACGTATCGATAAACTGACCGGCGCCGAGCCGCAACGCGTGATCGAGCTAACCGGCCGCGCCGAGCCGCAGCAGCAGTGGAGCCTGTTGACCACCCTGATCCGCCACCTGCCGGTGGAGGCCTACGACGATCCGCTGGCGGCGCAAGCCATGATCGCCACGCCCGCCGGCGGCTACCGGGTCACCCTGAGCGGCGACCTGCGCAGCGTCAGCAAAACGCTGAGCGTGGTGGCCAGCCGCATGGCCTGGTTCGTAGGCGCCATGCTGCTGGCCTTGCTGCTGGCCTGGCTGGTGCTTGAAATCGGCATCATCCGCCGCATCAAGGTCTTGATCAAGCGCGCCGATTCCATCGCCAAGACCGTCAAGGGCGCCGGCGAATTGGAGCGCTTCGACCTGTCGGACCTGCGCGGCGCCGACGAACTGGGCGTGCTGGCCAGCTGTCTGCACGATCTGCTGCGGCGAGTCAGGGAGGACGTCGAGCGCGAAGGCATACGCGCCGAACAGGAGCGCGACATGTGGCACGCGGTCGGCCATGAAATCATGTCGCCCTTGCAGTCGCTGATGGCGCTGCACGGCCAGGATGGCGACCAAAGCCGGCGCTACATCCACCGCATGCAGCAAGCCATCCGCGTCCTGTACGGCAGCGCCTCGCCCAGCGAAGCGTTCCAGTCGACCGTGCTGCAGGTGGGCGAGATCGATCTGTCGGCCTTCCTCGCCAACGTGGCGGCCAACGCGCCCTGCGTGGGCATCGCAGAGGTGCGCTTCGACGGGCCGGGCGGGCCGATCATGGCCAGGGCCGACGACTACTCCCTCGAGGACGTGGTCACCCACGTGCTGCGCAACGCCGACCGCCATCGCGACGCCGGCAGCGTCATCGCGATCCGGCTCGACGCCAGCGAAACCGGCGCCACCATCACCATCCACAACCTAGGCCCGCACATCGCCGCCGATTTGCTCGGCAAAATATTCGAATATGGCGTCTCGGACCAGCAGGAATCCGGCGCCAACGGCAGCCGGGGCCAGGGACTGTTCGTGGCCAAAACTTATATGGCGAAAATGGGCGGCACCATCAGCGCGCACAATCTGCGCGACGGCGTCGCTTTTGTGCTCAGCCTTCAGCGCGGCATGGCGTAGGCGACCCGCCGCCGCCCATGTCGCGGTTAGTAGCTCGACAGCGTTTTACCGAACTTGATCAGCCACAGACGGCTCGGCCGTTCCTTGGCGTCGCCGGGCGCGACGCGGATCGTGTTGGCGGCGTCGCAACCGGCGTTTTTCGCGTTGGTGATGATGATCCCGGCCGCGTCGACGTCGCACTTGGTGACGTCGGCGTCGGCCAGCGCCTGGCCGGCCGGGTTGAATACTTGGGTTTTGAGGCCGAAGTCGTTATCGTTGGCCAGGGCCAGGGTGGCAGCGTCGACCAGGGTCAAGCCCTCGGCCTTGTCGGCCACCCAGCCGATAGCGTTCAAATCGAGCAGCAGGGTTTTTTTCATCGGCACCACGCCAGCCCAATCGGCGCCCGCCACCGGCGCGCCGCTCATGCTGCTCTTTTCCAAATCGGAGGTGGTGACGTTGTAGGCGGCGGCGCCGATATCGGTGGCGCCGCCGATATCCACCAGCATCAGCTTGTTGAACGTCTCTTTGTGTGGGCCGGCGCCTTGCTCGATCACGATGAATTTACCGCCACCCAGGGCCACCATGTCGCCCAGCTTGGCGTTACCGGTGCGGCCATCTTGATAATCGGCGCCGTTGAGCGGGTAAGCGTACATCTTGCCCGCCGTACCGGTGACGGGATCGAATTCGATCCAGCGCGTGAAGCGGGCGAACCGTTCGATCTGCTCTTTTTTGCCGGTGACCGCATATTGCGTGCTGCCGTCGGTCAGCGGGCTTTGTAAAAACGCGTGCAGCTTGTCGGTGTCCGGATCGAGCGCCATACCTTCGATGCCCCGGTTGGCGCGACGCTTGGCGAAGATGGCCGGCAAACCGCTGCCGGGCGCATATTTGTTCAAGATGATACCGCTGACGGGATCGAGCTTGACGATGAAAGGCCCGTATTCATCCGAGACCCACAGCACCTTGCGTTTTTTGTCGAACACCAGCGCCTCGGAATCGAGACCGTTCGCGTTGAACACCGCTTTGCCGGCGACGTCGTATCGCATCGCGTCGAGCACCGGAACTTCGGCTGAATTACCGAGCGAACCGGCCGGTAGCGGCAAGCCGGATACGTTGAGCGTCGCCGATGCCTTGATCGGCATGGTGCCGCTCAAGACCGCGCCGTTTTTACCAATGGTGAGCAAGCCGACTGACGGCGTGAAGCTGGGCGCGGGGAAGAGTTTACTACCGGTGGTGCCAGCGCCGTCCGAAGCTGGCACATTGGGGCCATCGCCGTTGGGACCGCGGTCCGTCAAACCATAGAATTCCAGATCGCCGTTGGTCGCGACGCCTTTGAACGCCAGCGCGGAGCCGTAGGAGGGCAGAAAACCGAGCGGAAAGTCGCGTTTGACTTTGGCGTTGCCGCCTTCGTAGGGGACGTAAAACCGATCTGCCGCTTTTATTTGATAACGCGTGACGCTGCCGCCCACGGTGCCCAGCGGCGTGGTTTGGCTGAACGATTCGGCCACCGGTTTGCCGGCCTTGGCGGCCTTGGCGGCCAGCGTATCTTCAAAGTGTTCGCTTGCCAGCGCACGGCGCGCGGGGTCGGTGCCGCGCACCGCATAGTCGGCGCCGGCGACGGCCAAGTGTCCGTTCAACGCGGTATCGAAATCGGCCGCCGACGCGCCGAAGTCGACGCTTCTGGTGGCCAGCGCCGCGCTCAACTCGGGATTGAGTTTGATGCCGTTCGACGGGTCGCCGTCGTCATCGAGCATTTGTAGCGTGAGCAGGCGATTGACCACTTTGCTGTCCTTGATATCCTTGGTGTCGCTAAATCCTGCCAATTGCAGGGGCGTGACGGTGGCCGCGCATGGTGCGCTGCCGAATGCCAGTCCGCCGATGCTGAAGCTGACGCTGTCGCCCGGCAGGCAAACAAATTCGCCCTTGGCGTTGGTGCTGGCGCGCGCGGCGCTTCCAGCAATATAACTCAAACCTTCGACCGCGCTGTCGAGAAACACGCCGGTCACCGCCATGGCGGCGGGGAGGCCGGCGGACGGGTTGGCGACACCGCTGTTACCGTCCCCACCGCCGCCGCAGCCCGCCAAGCTCATGCCCACCGTGATCGACAAAATGGAAAGTGTAAGTACCGGTCTCATGCAATGCCTCTTTGATTATTAACCACGGAGGAGGAAGTATAGGGGGATGGTGTGACGGGACGATGACGCAGCACAGAGGATCAAAAACGCGGACGTAAAAAAAACCCCCATCCGCACTAAACGCGAGCTTGAGCGCGTTTAGGCTGAGGGGGGGTTTTTCACTATAACTAGCCTGACGATAACCTACTTTCACACTGGTTGCAGCACTATCATCGGCGCAAAATCGTTTCACGGTCCTGTTCGGGATG
>JAYVUV010000271.1:0-18509 GCA_043787615.1 Janthinobacterium sp.
TGGCCAACAAGGCGCGCCCGGTCGCCGACAGCACCACGAAGGCGGCCAGCGTATGGCGCGTTCCGGCGACCGGATCGCACACGGCCACGCGCGCCTCGCCGACCGCCCCGTCGGCCAGCAGCACCGCCTCGATGGCGTCCAGCGAAATGCGCTTTTCCTCGATCTTGACGATGCGGTCGCCGCGCCCCAGCAGCATGAAACGCCGGCCGCCGCCGGCCATGGCGCGGTCGGACAGGCGCAGCCAGTCGGCGTCGGGTAAGTGCGGCGAGCGCACCTCCAGCAGATTGTCCGGCTGTCCGAGGCGCCAGTCCACGCCGGGAAAGGCCAGCCACGATTCGTCGCTGCCGATGGCGCGCTGGCGCCACGCCATGCCGCCCGTTTCCGAGCTGCCGTACACTTCCACCGGCACTTGCTCCAGCAGCCGGGCGCAGCTCAGGGCCACCTCGAGCGCCAGCGGGCCGCCGGACGAAAACACCGCGCGCAGCTGGCCGCGCGCGCCAGCCCAGTCCAGATGATCGGGCAGGCGCTTGAGATGGGCCGGGCTGGACACCAGCAGGCAAGGCCGCAGCGCCAGCAAGGCGGCCAGCGCCTCGGGCGAAGCGACGCTGTCGGCATACACGGGCCGCCCGGCCGCCAGCGGCCACAAGACCTTGAACAGCAAGCCATAAATATGTTGATGCGAGACCGTGGCCAGCACCGCCGCGCCGCCCGCCTTGTGGCCGAACAGCGCCTCCAAAGTGGCCACCTCGCTGGCCAGCTGCGCCAGCCGCTTGGGGATCGCCTGGGGCGCGCCGGTGCTGCCCGAGGTGTGCACCACCAGGGCCGGAAACGCCGGGTCGAGCGCGCGCGCGGGCTGGCCGGGGTCGGCCCGCGCGCGCGCTTGCCGGACCAGCGGCGACATCGGCGACAGCGCGGCGGGAAAATCGCCCAGGAAGCCGTCCACGTGCGCGGCCAGCGCGGCGCGACTGGCCGCCAGCGTGTCGGCGCTGAGCCAAACGGTTTTGCCGGCCTGCCAGGCGCCCAGCAGGGCGGCGCCGAATTCCAGGCTATCGTCCAGATACAGCGCGAAATGGCGGCCCGGCCGCTCGCGCAGCAGCGCGCTCCAAGCCCGCATGCGCGCGCAAAAATGGCCGAGATCGAGCGCCACGCCGGCACGCCAGCCGACGATATCGGACGCTGGTCGCGCCGCCAGCCGCGCGGCCAGCCCCGCCAAAGGATCGAGATCGAGATCGGGCGCGGACGAGATCCGGCCTTCGGCGCCGGCGGCGCGGTCGACCTCAAACATGGTGCAGCCGCTTGAAACGCTGGCGCAGCAGCCACTCGCCGCCGAACAGGATGCCCATCAAGACATAGGCGATGACGCCCGTGTAGAGCGACCACACCGCGTCCGAGGCCCACAGCGCGGTGCCAAGCGCGATGGCGCCGTTGACGACGAAAAAGCCGCACCAGACCTGGGTCACGCGGCGCGTGTACGCCACCGCCGCCAGCGGCAAATCAGGTTCGCGCAGCCGCGCCATGCGCTCGATCATCGAGGGCGGCGCGGCCAGGCTGTAGCCGAACGCCGCCAGCAAGGCGGCGTTGACCAGCACCGGATACAGCTTGAGCGGCAGCAGCAGATTGCTCCAGATCGCGCAGCCGACCAGCACCAGCGCGCCGGCCACCGACCAGCGCGCCGCCGCGCTCAGCTTGAGCGACGGCAGGCGGGTGGCGGCGGCCAGCAGCAGGATGCCGGCCAGCCAGCGCGGCTCGATCTGGCCGTGACCGAACCAGATCGCCAGCGGATACAGCAGCGTGATCAACGCCGTCAACACACTTAACCACATAGCTTTAAACCGTCTGCTCCGTGCTCATGGCCGACAGCGCGTCGACCACGTCGCCGATGGTGCGGATGGTCTTGAACACTTCCGGCTGCAGGCGCTTGCCGGTCAGCTGCTTGAGCTTGACCGCCAGATCGACCGCGTCGATGCTGTCGATATCGAGTTCCGCATACAGATTCGACTGCGCCGTCAGGGCCGCCGGGTCCAGCTCGAACATCTCGGCCAGCAGCGCGATCACCCACGCCTGCAACCGGGCGTGGTTCATTTCATTCAGGTCTACCAGGTCTGCCATTTCGTGCTCCTTACTTCTTTCTGTGACTGTCGATCATGGCCGCCAGCGCGCGGACCGAGGCGAAGTGGCGCCGCGTGTCTTCCGAATCGGCCGACAGCGAAATGCCATACTTCTTTTGCAGCGCCACCCCGAGTTCCAGGGCGTCGATCGAGTCGAGGCCGAGCCCCTCCACGAACAGCGGCGCATCCGTGTCGATATCGTCGACGCCGATATCCTCCAATTGCAGCACGTCGATGATGAGTGTCTTGACTTCCTGTTCAAGCATGGCCGTGGTATTTCCCCGTGAAGTAGTGTTGTAGATAAGCGGTCAAGGAGCGCGCCGCCAGCGTTTCGGCGCCGTCGTCTCCGATAAAGTCGGCGATCGCCAGGTCGTCCTGCACCTCGATGCGGAAGGCGGCCCGGCGCGGCGGCACGCGCCACCATTTTTCGCCCTTGCCCAGGGTCGGCGGCTGGCAGCGGATCAGCACCGGCGTCATGGCGCGCCGGCCGCGCACGGCGATATTGGCGGCGCCCCGTTTCAGGCTGATGACGCCGTCGCGTGGGGTGCGCGTGCCCTCCGGGAAAATGATCAGGTTGTTGCCGCGCTCCAGCGAAGCGACGCAGGCGGCCACCAGTTCGGCGCCGCCGCCATTGTTGATGTAGCCGGCGGCCCGCACCGGCCCGCGCGTAAACAGATTATTCCACAGCTCGGCCTTGACGATGCAATCGGCCCGTTTGACGAAGGCCATCAAGAACACCGTGTCGATCAGGGTCGGGTGGTTGGCCAGGATCAGCAGGCCGCCGCGCTCCAGTTTTTCCAGGCCGCTCACCTCGTAGCTCAACACGCCCAACAGCCGCATCATGCCGATGTAGGCGCGAAAGGTCAGCCGTATCAAGCCGCGCGCGGCGGCGACGCGCCGCTCGCGGCGCCGGATCAAGAGGGCGAGCACGGGGAAAACCAGCACCCGCAGCAGCAGGCCGCCGACGCCGAAGGCGGCGAAACTGAAGCCCGTGGCCGCCATGCGCCAGGCGCGTGCCGCGCGCTCAAACATCGCGGCTCCAGCACCAGCGGCGGGCGGCGGCCACGCGTTCGAAGCGACTTTGTCCGGACAGGTGGAAACGCAGCACATCAAGCCCGCCCGGCAAGCCGGCCGAGGACGCGGCGGCGCGTTCGCCTTCGCCTTCGCGTTCGGTGTGCCAATCGAGGCCGATCGGATCGGCCGCCGCCGCCGTCATCAGCCAGGCCCACGCGTGCGCCTGTTCGGCGCAGTCCTCGAATTGGGTGAACGGCGCCGGCAGCGGGCAGTCGCACGCCACCAGCAAAACCTGGGCCGCGCCGTCGGCCAGCAAACCGCACGCTTCGATCACGGCATGTTCGACCGTGCCGGCGCCGGCGGCCAGAGCCACATGGTTGGCGCGGTCGGCGCGAGCGATCGAGAACAAACCGGCGCTGGCGTTATGGACGGCCATGCTGAAAGCGGTTGGCGAGAGCGGCTCGGCGCGCGCCAAGTCGCTCAACAGCTCGACCGCGCGCGCCACTTCGCCGTGGCGCGAACAAAACACGGTGGGAACCTCGCGCAGGCCATCCAGACATTGATAGGCCACTTCCAGCGCCATCTTGCCGAGCAAGCCGGCGCGCCGGCGCAGCATGGGCGGCATGGCGCGCACGGCGGGATCGGCGCCGGTGCCGATGGCGAACGGCGAGCGCGCCCAATCGGCCCAGTGCTCCGGCGTGGTCAGGCCGGGAGCCCACGCGGCTTGCCGGGCAATCGAAAAACGAATCTGAGGTGGGCGCATCGCTGGTGAATCCCCGCACTGATCAAAAAGGGGCGACCATGCGCCACAACGTCGCCACAAGCGGCAACGTTCTTTTCAAATTATAAACGAAGTGCTTTCAAATGGCCAAAATAAATATACCAGAAGCAACTAAATTTGTGGTTTTCAGGATAAATGGGCCGGCCGCGACGGCGGTGCCGGGGTCCACGGCCGGGAGGGTGCGCCCCGGGCGAGGCGCGAATAAAGAAAAACCGTGGACGCCGGCGAGGCCGGCGACGCGCGCCGCCGGCCGGTTCCCGCTCAGGGCGGATTGCGCAAGCCGAAGCTCAGGTTGGGCGCGTCGGCCGGCCCGGTCGCCACCGCCGCCACCAGGCCCAGGCTCGACATCACCCCCACATGAAACGGCGCGCCGTCGTTCGATGAAAACTGGCCGGCCAGGGGCGCGTTGAAAACCAGCGGCCGGACATGGCCGGCCACGGCCGCCGTCGCGCCCGCGATGGTGGTCAGGTTGGCGTTCAAATCGGTGCCCTCGAGCAGATAAAGGCCATCGCCGCCGCCGACGGCGATCGGATCGTTCGACGCCGCCACCCACATGCCCTCGATGGTGTCGGCCCGGTTGTAGGTGTTGCTGATGGCGGCGGCGAACAGCTTGGCGCCCCCTTCCACCTGCCCAGCAAGCGGCCGTGAACCTGCTCGCTCATGATGATATCGAAGCCGCCCTCCGGGTTGGCCGCGAGCGTGCCGGTGAAACCGGGACAGGTCGGCGAATACGCCATGCCGAGGCAGAAGCGCCAGCCGCCGGCGGGGTCGATATGAAAGGTGGCGTAGTCCGAGCTGCGCTCTTTTTTGGTCGTGGTGTGGATGGTCCAGCGCAGCACATTGTAGGTGCCGGCGAGGGCGGCCAGGCTGTTTTCCGGATTGGCCACCAGCAGCGCCGGCACGGTAACGCCATCGGCGCCGGCCGTGGTGAACCTTGATGGACTTGCCGCGCTTCGATCCCGCCACCGAGGAGCGCAGCTTCAAGCTGGGCATCAACGCGCAGCTCGAAGTGCTGCTGCTACCGGCCTTGATGGCCCATATCGGCAGCCACGCGCCCGGCCTGCAAATCCTGTCGCGCGCGGTCACGCGCCAGCGCGTGTTCGGCATGCTCGACGAGGGAGAGATCGATCTGGCGGTGGGCTTTTTGCCGGGCGGCGCCACCTGGCACCGCAGGGAGCGCCTGTATCAGGAAGAACACGTATGCTGCTTCGACCCGCGCCAACCGCCTTTCGCGCGGCCGCTCAGCGCCGACGACTACCGCGCCAGCGCGCACGGACTGGTCTCGGCCACCGACAGCCCGACCGGCTACCTGGAGCAGGCGCTCACGCGCGCCGGCGCGCGACCGCGGGTGGCGCTGGCCTCGCACAACTTCATGACCCTGTGCGCGGCGGCGTCGAGCCGGCCCATGATCGTCATGCTGGCCAGCCGCGTGGCGGCCGCCTACGCGGCCCGTTTCGGCCTGGTGACCAGCCCGATTCCGTTCGAGATCGGCACGGTGGACATCGACATGATCTGGCATGCCCGCAACGACCGCGACCCCGCCATGACCTGGCTGCGCGAGCGCATTCGCGCAACGGTGTGAATCCCCGATCCCGCGCCGGCGGCGCGCGATCGGGCGGACTAATTTAAAATACCCACAGTTTTTCGGCCGGCATGTGCAACCAGTATTTGCCGGGGTCCAGCTTGTGCTTGGAGTAGGCGCGCAGGGTCAGGTCGGCCACGCCGCCGCTCTTGAACAGGCACTCCCAGCGGTCGCCCAAGTACATGCAGGTCAACAGCGGCAGCTCAATCGCGTTCTCGGTCGGCGCCGCGCTGATCTTCACTTCCTCGACCCGTATCATGGTGGTCACCTCGACGCCGGTGTTGGCGCCGCGCGCGGTGCCTTGCAAGGCGCCGCCGCCGAGCTCCAGGCGCACCCGCGCGCCGTCGCGCGCGACCGCCTTGGCCGGCAAGCGGTTGTTACTGCCCATGAACTCGGCGGTAAACAGGGTGTCGGGCGTCTCGTACATGCTTTGCGGCGTGCCTTGCTGCTCGATCTTGCCGTTGTTGAGCAGCAGGATGCGGTCCGAGATCGCCATCGCCTCGGCCTGGTCGTGGGTCACCATCAAGGCCGACAGGCCGAGCCGCACGATCAGCTCGCGCAAAAAGGCGCGCGCCTCCTCGCGCAGCTTGGCATCCAGGTTCGACAGCGGTTCGTCGAGCAGGATCACGGGCGGGTTGTACACCAACGCGCGGGCGATCGCCACGCGCTGCTGCTGGCCGCCGGACAGTTGATGCGGATAGCGCTCGGCCAGATGGCCCAGGCCCAGTTGACCCAGCACTTCCTTGATGCGGGCCGCGATCTCGCTCGAGCCCATCTTGCGCAGCTTGAGGCCATAAGCCACGTTGTCGAACACGGTCTTGTGCGGCCAGAGCGCGTACGATTGGAACACTAGCCCCAGGTTGCGCTGCTCGGCCGGCATTTCCAGCTTGGCGGCGCCGTCGAACACGCGGCGCTGGCCGATGTCGATGGTGCCGGCCTTGGCGCTTTCCAGGCCCGCCACGGCGCGCAACAAGGTGGTCTTGCCGCTGCCCGAAGGCCCGAGCAAGGCCACCACTTCGCCTTTTTGCAGATGCATCGACACGCCCTTCAAGATCGGGTTGGCGCCGGCGCCGGTGCCGTAGTCGAGATGCAGTTCGTTGACCGTCAATTCATTCATGGTGATGTCTCGTTTCATATTCTTTGATTTAATTATGCAGCTTGACGCCGAAGCGTAAGGCGATCCCCAGCCCGAGCGCGACCAGCGTGATATTGATGAACGACAGGGCCGCCACCAGATCGGTCGAGCCGCCGGCCCACAGCGACACCAGCATCGCGCCGATCACCTCGGTGCCCGGCGAGAGCAGGTACACGCCGGTCGAGTATTCGCGCTCGAAGATCAGGAACACCATCAGCCAGGCGCCCAGCAAGCCGAAACGGATCAGCGGCAGCGTGACGTCGCGCGTGACCTGGCCGCGGCTGGCGCCGACCGCGCGCGCCGCCTCCTCCAGCTCCGGCCCGACCTGGAGCAGCGCGGTCGAAATCAGGCGCATGCCGTAGGCCAGCCACACCACCGAATACGCCAGCCACAGCGCGAAAATGGTCGAACGCACCTCGCGCAACACGGGAATCAGATGCACGCTCAGCCACAGGCCCAGGTCGGTGCCGCTGGCCTTGAGCAAGCCATCCAGCCAGGCCGGCACGAACAGGAACACCCAGAGAAAGGACAGGCCGGCCAGCAGGCCCGGAATGGCGCGCGGCACCAGCACGCTGTAGTCGAGCAAGCGGGTGATGCCGTCGGCCTTGCGGTGCATGGCCAGCGCGATGGCGCTGTAGCACACCACGGCCAGAGCGCCGCCGACCACGCCGATCAGGATGGTGTTGACGATGCCGCGCACCAGCGAGGGCTGTTCCAGGATGTCGCGGAAATGCTGAAGCGTGAGCACGTCGGCCAGCTTCACGCCCTCGCCCCAATACTGCACGAAGGAGCGCAGCACGATGCCCGACAGCGGCAGGATGATGGTAAACAGCAGCCAGCCGGCCAGCAGCGCGAACGCCAGCCACTTCCATTTACCGAGCGGCATGGCCTTGCTGCGCGCGCCCTTGCCCTTGATCGAGACGTATTTATTGGCCGACTTGAGCAGCCAGCGCTGCATCATCACCAGCGGCATGGTCACCATCACCAGGCACACCGCGACGGCCGCCATCAAGTGGTAGGACGGCGTGCCCAGCTTGTTGGTCAGCTTGTACAGATAGGTGGCCAGCACCAGATGGCCTTCCGGATCGCCCAGCACCAGCACCAGGCCGAACACCTCGAAGCCGAGGAAAAACACCAGCACCCCGGCGTAGGCCAGGGCCGGCATGATCATCGGCAGCGACACGTTGAGCATCACCTGGAGCGGCGAGGCGCCGGCCACGCGGGCCGCCTCCTCCACGTCCGAGCCCAGGCTTTTCAGGGCCGACGAGGCGTACAGGTACACATGCGGCACGTGGGTCAGGCCGGCGATCACGACGATGCTGAAAAACGAATAGATATTCCAGGGGATGAAGCCGAGCAGCTGCTTGACCCAGAGCGAATAAAAGCCCACCGGCCCCATCGACACCACATAGCCGAAGCCCATCACCATGGGCGAGACGAAGATCGGCACCAGCAGCAGCGGCGCGATGTAGCCGCGCCCGGGCAGGTCGGTGCGCACCATCAGGAAGGCCAGCATGCCGCCCAGCGGCACCGCGATGACGGTCAGGCCGGCGGCCAGAATCATGCCGTTCTTGAACGCCATGCCGAAATCGGGGTCGTCGAAGATGAAGCGGTAGGCGTCGAAGCCGAACTCCTTGGCCGGCATGAAAAACGGCGCCGACAGGAAGCTTTGATAAAAAATCAGGAACAGCGGGAGAAAAATGGCGACGCAGGCGAGCGTGACGACCAGGCCGCGCGGCCAGTTCGGTCGCACCCGCGCGCGGGGCGTCAAGGCGGCAGTGTGCATGTACGGATATCCTGTGAAACGAGGACCGCGTTTGCGGCGGCCCTCTTGAAAAAAGGCGAGCGGGAGCCGGCGGCGCGGCGCGCGCGGCCGGCGGACGAGGGGGGGGCTTATTTTTTGCCGGCCGACTCTTTCCACTGCTTCAGGAACGCCATGCGCTTGGCCGGTCCCAGAAACTGCAGGATCAGCGGATGCACCGGCACCGGTTTGACGTTGGCCGCGCCGATTTGCTTGGTCAATTCGGCCGAGGTGGTCTCGCCCTTGACGTCGGCCCGGATCGCGTACAGCTTGGAGTCGTTGGCGATGATGGTCTGGCCGCGCTGCGAGAGCAGGTAGTCGAGCCACAGCTTGGCCGCGTTGACGTTCTTGGCGGCCTTGTTGATGAACAGCACGCGCGACAGGATCAGCGTGTAATCCTTGGGCAGCACCACCCCGATCGAGGGATCGGTCTTGGCCCGCACCAGGGCGTAGGAGCCGAGCACATTATAGCCGATCAGGTTTTCGCCCGAGGAGATGCGCTCCATCATGGTGCCGGTCGAGGACTGGACCCGCACCTTGGCTTCGCCGAAGGCGTTTTCCAGCTCCAGGAATTTGGTGTTCTCGCGCGCGTCCTGGGTCATGAACAGGAAACCGACCCCCGATTTCTCGATGTCATAGGTGGTCACCTTGTCCTTGAACTTCGGTTGCAGGATCAATTTGGCGAAGTCGGCGTGCGTCTGCGGCACTTCCTTGGCGTCCACCAGGCGCTTGTTGTAGACGATGGCGGCCGGCTCGAAGGTGGTGCCGTAGGCCATATCGTCCCACATGGCCCAGCCGGGCAGCTTGGGCGCCTCCACCGATTTGTATTTGAGGGCGTAGCCGTCGGAGGCCAGGCGCATTTGCAGATCCATGGCCGAGGACCACATGGCGTCGGCGGTGTTGCCGCCGGCCGCCACCTCCGAGATGAAGCGGTTGTATACCTCGGTCGAATTCATGTCGTTGTACTCGACGCTGATGCCGGGATAGAGAACGTTGAAATCCTTGATCAGCGGCGCGGTGGCCTTGCTGTCGGTGGCGCCGTAGACCACCAGCTTGCCCTCTTTTTTGGCGGCGTCGACGATTTTCTGGTAATCGGCCGGATAGCCTGGCGGGAGCTCGGCCTGGGCGGCCGAGGCGAATGCGACTACCAATGCGGCGGCCAGGGTGTGCTTGAACTTCATGTCTTGTCTCCGTTATGTAATATATGGTTACTGCTTTGCTGCTTACCGCATCAGACCCAGCTCGCCGGCGCGTTTACCGTAGTCCGTCACCGCTTTCTTCACATATTCCGTCAAGGCCGCGCCGGTCAGGCCGAAGGGGTACAAGCCGTAGGCCGCGCGGCTGCGCGCGAACTGCGGCGTGGCCAGCACGCGCGCGAAGGTGGCGACCCAGCGCGCGTAATCGGCGTCGGCCACCTGCGGCCCCATCCACAGCCCGCGTATGATCGGCCACACCACGTCCACCCCCTGCTCGCGCGCGGTCGGCACCTCCGACAGCACGCCCGGCAGGCGCCGCTCGGACAGCACCGCCAGCACCCGGATGCTGCCGGCCGGCGCGTTCAAGGTCGCCTCCGAGGCGTCGCCCGAGACCACCTGCACATAGCCGGCCTGCATCGCCGTGAAGGCTTCGCCGCCGCCTTCGAGCGCCACGAAACGCAGCACCTTCGGATCGATGCCAGCCTGCCTGGCCACCAGCGCCATCTTGACCCAGTCCTGGCTGCCGATGGTGCCGGAGACGCCGATCAGCACCTTTTCCGGGTGGCGCCGCAGCGCCGCCAGCAGATCGGCCAGGCTGCGCAGATCTGAGTCGGCGCGCACCGCGATCATGCCATAGTCGGCGCCCAGCGCGGCCACCCAGCGCACGTCGGCGCTGGTGGCTTGGCCGAATTTACCCTGCGCCAGATTGAGCAGCGACCCGCCCGAAAACGCCACCAGGGTGTCCGGTTCGGCGCGCCGCCGCGAAATCAGCGAATGCCAGGCCACCGCGCCGATACCGCCCGGCAGATAACTGATGCGCATCTCCGTGGACGGCTCGACCGGCAGCGCGAGCAGCCCCTTTTGCGCCAGCTTGCAGGTCAAGTCCATCGCGCCGCCGGGCTTGGAGGGCACGATGCAGTCGACCCGCGCGGGCGGCGCGGCGTGTGCCGCCTGCGCGGCCGCCATCAGTGCCGCCGCCACCATGGCCGGCGCTCGATTTTTCATTTGCTTGTTTTATCTTTCAACACTTTTGCCATCTTAGACCGCGCAAGCTTTCAATGCGCTTTCAGCGTGCGCCGCGCGGCGAAATAAAGCGCGACGCGCAGCGCGCCCGCCCGAAGGCGCGGCCGGGCGCTTGACCCGGGCCGGGCCGGGCCGGAAAACCGGCGGCGGCGGGCGCCGCGGCCGGGTGCGACCGGTTCGGCCGGGGCGTGACCGAACCGTGCTGCGCGCCGCCTTAGAAGCGGTGCTGCATGCCGGCCATGACGCCGTGCTGGGTGTCGCCGAAACCGGCGTCGTCGCGCGACAGGCCGACCAGCTGGTTATGCTTGGCCTTCGCGTAGGCGCCGGTCAGATACACGTCGGTCCTTTTCGACAGCGCGTAGCGCAGGCGCGCCACGTACATGATCGGATCGGCGTCGGCGTTGACGGCGACGTTTTTGACGTCGACATAATAGACCGCGCCGGTCAAGGTCATGGCCTCGGTGGTTTTGTAACTGAGGCCGGTCCAGAAGGTGTTCGCCTTCAGATCGGCAGTGAGCGCCTTGCCGGCCACGCTTTTGTAGTTGCGGCCCACCAGATAAGCCTTGAGCGGACCGTTTTCATAAGTGGCGCCCAGGTGGTACACGCTGGTTTTGTCGCGGTTGCCGGTGGCCGGCACGGTATTGCCGTTGACGCGCTCGAAGGTGGCCAGCAGATTGACCGGACCGGCCGCGTAGCTGGCGGCGGTGGCCATCTTGGCGCTGTCGGCGGTGCCGGTGGTTTGCTCGCCGAAGCCGTAGGTGGCGCCGAACTTGAAGCCGCCCACGCCGCCCGAATATTTGACCAGATTGTCGAATTGGGTGGTCATGCCGTATTTGCTCGGGCCGGTGGCGTTGCCGGAGGTGGCCCAGGAATACTCGGGTGCGAAGCCGAGCGGATCGAAGGGCAGCACGAAGTCGTACACGCTGGTGAAGGAGCGGCCCAGCACCACCCTGCCGAAGCCGCCTTCCAGGCCGACGTTGGCTTGGCGCTTGAACAGCACGCCGTCCGAGGCGCCGGTGTCGAGCAGCAGGCCGCCCTCCAGTTGGAACACGGCCTTCAAGCCGCCGCCCAGGTCCTCGCTGCCGCGCAAACCCCAGCGCGAGGTGTTCATGCCGCCCGAGGTGACGCGGGTCAACGTGCCGCCGCCGGCCTTGGCGTTGTTGACGTTCTCCAGCCCCATGTCAAGCAGGCCGTAGATGGTGACCGCCGATTGGGCCTGGGCGGCGCCGGCCGCCGCCAACAGGGCGGCGGCGACGGCGAGTGACAACGAGCTTTTGTTCATTTGTGATCTCCGCAGATATAATTATTCGTGATGGGACTG
Source organism: Janthinobacterium sp. (assembly GCA_043787615.1). Lineage (GTDB taxonomy): Bacteria > Pseudomonadota > Gammaproteobacteria > Burkholderiales > Burkholderiaceae_D > Janthinobacterium. The sequence continues at coordinate 11,962 of JAYVUV010000271.1, forward strand.
ATAAAAATCAGAGCTTCACTATAAAAGTCGCTTCCTTTCAATTTCCTTTCAATCCCTTGTTTTGTTGTCAACGCACCACAAAATCGCCGCCGACCCGAGCGCGCGTGGCGATGGGCGACGCGATCCGGGTTTACACTGATTTCTTTGACGGAGAACAAGCCGACATGCGCATCCTGCTAGTGGAAGACCATACCGAGCTGTCGCATTGGCTGACCAAGGCGTTGCGCGACGCGCATTTGACGGTCGAGACGGCCGACAACGGGGCCGACGCCGACGCCCTGCTGCACACCCAGGATTACTCGCTGGTGCTGCTCGACCTGACCCTGCCACGGATGGACGGGCTGGAGGTGCTCAAGCGCCTGCGCGCGCGCGGCGGCGCGCGCGGCAAGACCCCGGTCATGATCTTGACCGCGCGCGGCGGCCTGGACGACCGGGTGCAAGGCTTGAACCTGGGCGCCGACGATTACCTGGCCAAGCCCTTCGAACTGGCCGAACTGGAGGCGCGGGTGCGCGCCCTGCTGCGCCGCAGCCAGGGCAACGAGGCGCTGGTGCACCACTGCGGCGCGCTCAGTTTCGACACCGTCAGCCGCATGTTCAGCTATGCCGGCGTGACGCTGGCGCTGACCCCGCGCGAACACGCCGTGCTCGAAGCGCTGATCACGCGCGCCGGGCGCGCCGTGTCGAAGGAAAAACTGTTCGACGAAGTGTTCGCCCTGGCCGATGACGCCAATCTGGACGCGATCGAACTGTATATCCACCGGGTGCGCAAGAAGCTCGAAAGCGACGCGCCCGACGCCGCCGCCATCACCACCCTGCGCGGCATCGGCTACCTGCTGCAACCGCGCAGCGCGACGGCGGCGCGCTGAGGCGGCCGGCGGCGGTGGCGCGGTTTTTTTCGCGGCGCGCGCGGCGGGCGGCCAGCGCCGCCGGCCCGGCCACGGCGGCCGCCCTGGGCAGCTTGCGCAGCCAGTTGCTACGCTGGCTGCTGATGCCGCTGGCGCTGCTGGTGGCGCTGAACGCCGTCTCGGTCTACCGCAACGCGGTCGACGCGGCCGACATGGCCTACGACCGCGCGCTGCTGGCCTCGACCCGGGCGCTGGCCGAACGGGTCTCCATCGTGGACGGCAAGGTAGTGGCCGACGTGCCTTACGTGGCGCTGGACAGCTTCGAGACCGACACCCTGGGCCGCATCTATTACAAGGTGACCGGCATCGGCGGCGAGCTGGTGTCCGGCTACGCCGACTTGCCGCCGGTGCCGGCCGACGTGCCGCGCTCGGAAAACTACCCGGCCCTGGTGCGCTTCTATCACGCCAACTACCACGGCCAGCCGGTGCGCATCGCCGCGCTGCTTCAACCGGTGTACGACGACTCCATGCGCGGCATCGCCCTGATCCAGGTCGGCGAAACGCTGGACGCGCGGCGCGGCCTGTCGAACCAGATCTTGTTCGACACCCTGCTCTGGCAAGCGGGCATGCTGCTGGCGGTGGCGACCCTGGTCTGGTTCGCCGTGCGCCTGGTGTTGCGGCCCCTGATGCGGTTGAAAATGGAAGTCGAAACGCGCGCCCTGTCGGATTTGTCGGACGTCGACCCGGCGCTGGTGCACCGCGAAATGCGGCCGCTGGTGAGCGCCATGAACGGCGCCATGGGCCGGCTGCAAAACCTGATCGCCAGCCAGCGCCGCTTCATCGCCGACGCCTCGCACCAGTTGCGCACCCCGTTGACGGTCTTGAAGACCCAGGCCGAGCTGGCCCTGCGCGAGTTCGATCGCCGGCCCGGCGCCGCGCCCGACCCGGCCGCCCTGCGCGCCATCGTGGCCAGCATCGCCGCCACCACCGACTCCACCGTCCACCTGGCCAACCGCTTGCTGACGCTGGCGCGCATCGAACACGGCGCCGAGACGGCCGGCATGGCCACGCTGTCGCTGCGCCAGGTGGTGCACCAGGTCGCGCTGGAGGCGGCGCTGGCGGCGGTCCAGGGCCGCATCGACCTGTCGCTCGAAGCGGAGCAGGACGCGACCATCGAAGGCCAGGCGCTGCTGCTGCATGAAATGGTCGCCAACCTGGTCGACAACGCGCTGCGCTACACGCCGGCCGGCGGCGCGGTGACGTTGCGGGTGCGCGCGGCCGCGCCCGGCCAGGGCGCCTGCCTGGAAGTGGAGGACAGCGGTCCGGGCATCCAGGCGGCCGAGCGCGAATTGGTGTTCGCGCCCTTTTATCGCGCCGGCGCGGCCCTGGGCAGCAATCCGGGCGGCGCCGGCCTGGGGCTGGCCATCGTGCGCGACATCGCCGTGCTGCACCGCGCCGGCGTCACCCTGGACCAGGGCGCGGCCGGCGGCCTGCTGGTGCGGGTGCGCTTTCCCGAGCGCTTATAAAGAACGGCAAATGAGCTCGCCGCTGACGCGATCGACCTTGTTATCGACGAACACCACCACGACTTTGATCTGGTCGTGAAATCCGCTACCCGGCAAGCCTTTCATCTCGTACAGGGCGATCAACGCTATCCTGAACGACTCGACGAAGTTGCCCCGGTGGCCATGGAGTGGGTAGCGAAACAAATTGGTGTCTCGCCACTGACATTGTCCGGGTACGAATTCGATAGTCGGCAGGGGCAGAGTCACCGTCGCGTGATCACACTCACCATCCTTTCAGATGTCGAAAAAACCGCCCTCTACGATATTCCAAATTTCGACTCCCTAGACCCTCTGGTGGACTCAACCAATTTGTCTCGGTTGTCCCGAGAGAGCTTGTACAAGGCCATTGCGATCTTCTGCTAAGGCCATCTTCACGCAATGGTAGATAGATGTGGCAATTGTAAGCAAATGTAATTGCCATATCGTTCTTATTTTAAATGTTATAATTTTCACAAATTTTTGTTGTTAGCAACTTCTAAGGATAGGTAGCATGCAGATAAATGCCGAACACGATAGCGGCATTGCCGCGCTGACAGTGGTGGCGCAGCTGTCCGGGGTTGCGGCCAGTGCCGAACGCTTGCAGCATCTGTCTGGCAGTAGCGGCCCCGTGGATGCCATCACGGTGGTGCGCCTGGCGCGCCAACTTTCGCTTAAAGCCAGACTCATTTCCAGCCAGGTCCAGCGGCTGCCCCAGACCCCCTTGCCCGCCATTGCTGAACTCACCGACGGCACATTTGTCGTGCTCGCCAAGTGCGCCAGCAACGCCGTTTTGCTGCATGACGAAGGCCAACGCCGCACTTTTGAGCTCACCATGGCGCAATTTGAACAGCGCTGGTCTGGCCGCCTGATCCTGATTACTTCGCGCGCCATGCTGGCACGGGGCGGCGGCAAATTCGACCTGTCGTGGTTCATTCCCTCCATCGTTAAGTACCGCAAGCAATTCCTAGAAGTGCTGGCCGGCTCGTTCTTTCTGCAGTTATTCGGGCTGGTGTCGCCCCTGTTCATGCAAGTGGTGATCGACAAAGTGCTAGTGCATAAATCGATGTCCACGCTCGATGTGCTGGTGTTCGGCCTGGTCACGATTGCTGTCTTCGAGGTGCTGCTGGGCGGCTTGCGCACCCATGTCTTTAGCCACACCACCAACCGCATGGATGTCGAACTGGGTAGCCGCCTGTTCAGCCATTTACTGGGCTTGCCGCTGGCCTATTTCCAGGCCCGGCGCGTGGGCGAGAGCGTGGCCCGTGTGCGCGAGCTGGAAAATATCCGTAATTTCTTAACAGGTAACGCGCTCACGTTGGCGATGGATTTATTGTTTACCTTGGTGTTTTTCGGCGTCATGCTGTCTTACTCCAGTTTGCTAACCCTGGTGGTGTTTCTTTCCCTGCCCTGCTATATCGCCCTGTCGGTGCTGGTCACGCCCGCGCTCAAAGCCCGCCTCGATGAAAAATTCCGCCGCAGCGCGGAAAACCAGTCTTTCCTGGTGGAGTCGGTCACCGGGGTGGAAACCATCAAGTCGATGGCGGTCGAACCACTGATGCAACGTAAGTGGGAAAACCAGCTGGCCGGCTATGTTTCCATCGCCTTCAAGGCATCGAATCTGTCCAACACGGCCAACCAGGTTGCCGCGCTGATCAGCAAATTGACCACTGCCGCGCTGCTGTGGTTCGGCGCCAGGCTGGTCATCGACGGCACCCTGTCGGTCGGTGAGCTGATCGCTTTCAATATGCTGGCCGGCCGCGTCAGCGCGCCCGTGCTGCGTCTGGCGCAGTTATGGCAAGACTTTCAACAAGTGCGTCTGTCGATGGATAGATTGGGCGACATTCTGGACAATCCAACCGAATCGGGCGCCGCCTTGGGCCAGGCCGCAATGCCCACCGTCAAGGGCGAGATCGTGTTTGATCGGGTGCTGTTTCGCTACCGTCCCGGCGGCCCGGAAATTCTGCGCACCATGTCGCTGACTGTGCAAGCGGGCTCGGTAATTGGCATCGTCGGTCCGTCCGGCTCCGGCAAGAGCACGCTGACCAAGCTGATCCAGCGTCTGTATGCGCCGGAACAGGGCCGCGTGCTGATCGACGGCATGGACCTGGCAGTGCTCGATCCAGTCTCCTTGCGGCGCCAGATCGGCACTGTTTTGCAAGAGAACATGCTGTTCAAAGGCACGGTGCGCGACAACATCGCCTTCGCCGCGCCCGGCATGGCGTTCGACAAAGTGGTCCAAGCGGCCGAACTGGCCGGCGCCCATGAATTCATTTTGGAACTGGCGCAAGGTTACGACACCGAACTGGGCGAACGCGGCATGGGCTTGTCAGGCGGGCAGCGCCAACGCATTGCCATTGCCCGGGCGCTGGCCACCGATCCGAAAATCCTGATCTTCGATGAAGCAACCTCGGCGCTGGACGCCGAATCCGAATCCATCATCCAACAGAATATGAAAAAAATCTGCGCCGGGCGCACCGTATTGATCATCGCCCACCGCTTGTCAGCGGTGCGCCTGGCGCAGCGCATCATCACTGTGGAAAAGGGCCAGATCGTGGAAGAGGGCAGCCACGCCGAATTGTTGCAACAGCATGGCCGCTACGCGTCCCTGTGGCAACATCAAACCGGACATTTACATGCTGCCTGAATCACTACGCCACTGGCTGGCCATCGCCCGGGCCGCACTAGCCGCCGAAAAAAAACGCGCCAAGGCGGTCCGCCGCCAGCGCGATGACATCGAATTTCTACCGGCCGCACTGGAAGTATTGGAAACCCCGGTGTCGCCAGTCGGGCGCGCACTGATGTGGTCTTTGATGCTGCTATTCACCATTGCCCTGCTGTGGGCTATCATCGGCAAGCTCGATATCGTCGCAGTGGCGCAAGGCAAACTGGTCCCGAATGGCCAGAGCAAGGTGATTCAGCCCTTGGACACCGGCATCATCAAGGCGATTCTGGTGGAGAACGGCCAGCATGTGGCCCAAGGCCAGGCCTTGCTGGAACTGGACCCGACCCAGGCCGCCGCCGATGTCGGCAAAGCCAGAACCGCGCGGGTAGACGCCATGCTTACTGGCGCGCGCGCGCAAGCCCTGCTGGACGCCCAGCAATCGAGCCATATTCCCAAGATCGGCCCGGTGGGCGCCGCCGACAACCGGCAACGGGACACGCAAAGGCTGGCCGAGAGCGCGTTCGCCGAATACCATAGCAAACTGAGCTCGCTGCATGCGGAATTACTAAAGCGCGAGCAAGAGCTGCAAACCAGCCAGCACAAGATTGCCAGCCTGCTGCAAACCGTGCCGATGGCCACCGCCCTGGCGGCCGATTACAAAACCTTACTGACACAGAATTATGTGTCGCGCCACGCCTACCTCGACAAAGAGCAGACCCGCATCCAGCAAGAACAAGACCTGGCCGGCCAGCAAAGCTACGCCAAGGAACTAGGCGCCACCATTGCCGAGCAAAGGCAAAACATCGAAACGGCGGTCGCCCAGTTCCGGCGCGAGCAACTCGACGCCCTCAATCAAGCCCAGCAACAACTGGCGCAACTGCGCGGCGACGAAGCCAAATCCGAACAAAGGCAAAGCCAGACCCACTTGAGCGCGCCGGTGGCCGGCACCGTGCAGCAATTGGCGGTGCATACGGCCGGTGGCGTGGTGACGGCGGCGCAGCAATTGCTGGTACTGGTACCGGACGGCGCCGGACTGGAAATTGAAGCGCAAATCCTCAACCAAGACATCGGCTTCGTGCACGCGGGGCAAGAAGCGGCAATCAAGCTCGACGCCTTCCCCTACACGCACTACGGCACGCTGGCGGGCAAAGTGATGTCCATCTCCCAGGACGCCGTCAAGGATGACAAACTGGGACTGGTGTATCCGGCCCGCATCAAGCTGCTGAAAAACCTCATCATCAGCGATGGCAAGCCAATGACGCTGACGCCGGGCATGGCCGGTTCGATTGAAATCAAGACCGAGCAGCGCCGGATTATCGAATATTTGCTGACACCGTTGTTGAAGTATCGACATGAGGCGTTGCGGGAAAGATGAGCCAAAGTTCCAGTAGCATCAAGCACAACAGCTAAGGAGCACCAGCCCGACAGGCAGCATGATTAGCGGACCTGAGCCATGCAAGTTAGCATAATTTTAGTAATTTTACAGCCGACAGAACC
>JAYVUV010000272.1:0-4418 GCA_043787615.1 Janthinobacterium sp.
CGCGGGCGGGCCCCCGCCCCCCACCGCCGGTCGGCCCGTTCCCGGCCACCGGCATGCGCGCGCGCGGCGCCGGTCGGCTATGCCTGGCTGGCGCGAGAAAAGTGACGTTGGACCATATTTCAGTCAGCGCGGGACTGCCTTTGAGCGGCGCCGCCCATGGCATCCTGCAACAGGTGCTGGCGAAATATGGCGCTTCCCCCTTCGCGCGGCCGGACCCATCGGCGCCGGCCTACACCCAACTCGAGATCGTGCTGGAGCAGCCACGCGCCACCGCCGCCGGGCTGGGAGGCGGCTACTTTTATCGACTTTATCTGAATTTGCCGGGCGAGCGTGACATCGGCGACGACGTCGGCGACTACTACCTGGGAACGCTGGGACCGTTCCAACTGGCAGGCCTGCGCCATCACCAAAAAATGGGGCATGCCATGTCGACGCTCAGCTTTCCCGCCACCGCCGTGCTGCTGCGCTTTCGCGGCCAGGACCTGAGCGCCTTGACGATGTCGTTCGTGCGCGTCAATGGCAAGCATGCGCCCACGGGCGAGGTGATCAACATCGCCGAGTGTCGTATCGACGCCATAGACGGTGTCGGTTGAGGGCGCGGGCAGAGAGGGCAGCAAAAACTCATTTGACTTTTCCATCGCGAAAAACGTGGAAAACCAAACTCGACAACAGCAACGCTTTGTGATCGCGACTGTCACAGTGTGGCTTTCGATCAGCGGCGGCATGTTATGCGGATCGCCGCGAAATGCAAACCGACAGGAAAGAAGTAATATGCCGGCATCAGCTAACGATGACACCGCTCAAGTTCCTTTAGCAATACAGACTCTGCTCGCCCGTGAGGCATTGGCGGTCATGGCGGGGATAATGTACTACTCGTACATCTTAAGTTGTGTTTTTCTTTGGTTGCGTGAAATTCTGATCATGTTCATTGTTTCGATTGCTATCTTGCTGGCGGTTGCCGGCTGGTGTGTTCGGTTAATAAGGCACCTTGGCAAGCGAGCTACGTGATAGGTGGGGCTGATCGGGGGTCCACGAGACGCCGCCGGCATGTCACGTTTTCACCTGCACGATATGCGACACTCGGCCGCCAGCGAGACGATCAACAGCGACGTCGCCCTGCACATCGGTGACGCCGTGCTCGGTCGCAAGGACGAGCGCAGTATGGCGCATACGCCTGTATAACTCGACCTTGGCGGACGCGATCAAGGAAATAGGATGACGGATGGCATATTTTTACCAGAGTAGTAAAAACAAAAGCCACCCGAAGGTGGCTATGTTTTTACGCTAACTACTTGAATTCATGGCGGAAAGGGTGAGATTCGAACTCACGGTACACCAAAGATGTACACTGGATTTCGAGTCCGGCACTCGGCGCCCGCGCACCTTTGAAACCCGCATGAATAGCCACTCTTACTTTGGCGCAATGTGTGTAAAACGCGGGTTTTGCGGGCTATTTGGCAAAAAGCTGCACACACTTCTCAACCTTCAACCACTTATCTTACTTATCAAACTTGGCACGCCTGGTGCATCTCATCTCGACAGGTGGCCGCCCCGGAAGCTTCGTGTTTTTGTATTTTGCAACGCATTCCGTCGTAGAATCGTCAAGCTTTTTGGATAGGGTGACATTCCAACCCTGCCCGTAAAAACATTTAACCCATTTCGGATCGTGATCCTCGGCTGAAAAATGCCATGTTGAAGTGTGCCCATCCTTTACATCCACCGTCGAGTATGGCACAGCATCCGCCTCTTCCGCCGGAGGGCCAAACATAATCCCAATGCCGGTCAGGCGCAGGTCGCCGACCACGAACGGTGTCCAGCCGGCCGGAGCGTTGCGCATCGACACATCCTCGCTTTTGAAGGACGACGGACAGTCGATGAGTTCGCCAGCATCCGAAGGCGCGGCGTGGGCTACTTGCCCGGCCAGCGCTGCTATACAGTAGCAGGCAGCGGTCCACAAGCCGATAGCGTTCATCGTTGCGTCTCGATCACAAAGAACGCCTCAGCATTGTTGCTGGGGTCGTACCACGATCCGTCCCTATTTTTCCCCTTCGTTCGAATGAATCGCCTCCGAATGTCCCTTTGCCCATGAAACTGTTCCATTACCCAAAATCCCGTGACGCTGCCGCTAAGATAGAACGCTGCATGATTGCCAACCGGACGATTCGGATATCGCCCATTCTCGAAAGTGGCAATCGCAGTTCCGCGCTGGATGGAGTGATTTTGAAGCACCTTAACACCAGGCCGCCAAAACATCGTATTTCCAACCGCCGAATATTGTTTCACAAGTGCAACACAATCGCCGCTTCCTACCGGCAACTCCCCAGATAAAGCATTAACGTTACTATAAATGTAAGGCATATCATATCTCCGTACGCCGACTATCAGCGTATTCATATATTACTATCTTACATTATTCTTAACATTGCGTACAGTCAACTGAGGTGCTGTGACGCCACCGCATGTTGATTGCTATAGCTTCAAAACAACCCTACTGGCTCAAGTGTCCGATCCCAACTGTAAATAATCAGTTCCTTCCGGTCGACCGCCTTCCCACCTCCACCGACGTTATATTGAATGGGCACAGTGTCCATTTGGAAGGCGGCGAAAATACGTCGGATGTCTGGGTGGTCGTTCAAGCTGACGATCGCTTTGCCGCTGAGCGTAGCGAGCTTGGCGGCCATTTTTTCGTACTGCTCGATACCGAAGTCGACGCCGTAGCCTGCCGTTTCCCAATAAGGTGGATCAAGATAGAACAGCGTGTGCGGCCGATCGTACCGCTCCATCAGCTTGTGCCAATCCATGTTCTCGATATAGGCGCTAGACAAACGCAGATGAGCCGCCGAGAGGTTTTCCTCGATACGAAGTAGATTGATGGGCGGCGCCGTGGTGGCGGTGCCCCAGGTCTGGCCTTCTACTTTGCCGCCGAAGGCATGCTGCTGAAGGTAGAAAAAGCGAGCCGCCCGTTGGATGTCGGTCAAGGTCTCAGGCGGCGTCTGTTGGTTCCACTTGAAGACATCGCGGCTCGATAGCGCGTACTTGAACTGGCGGACGAATTCCTCCAAATGGTTTTGCACCACACGGTAGAGGTTGACCAGCTCGCCGTTGATGTCATTGAGCACTTCGACCTCGGCCGGCGGACGCATGAAATAGAGCGCCGCGCCCCCCGCAAACACCTCCACGTAGCAGGTATGCGCCGGGAAATTTGGGATGAGATGGTGGGCTAGACGGCGCTTTCCGCCGATCCAGGGAATAATTGGCATTGCCATTGAGTAAACCTTTTTGATATTTTATGCTAGACTTTGCCCTCCTTCCGGAAGGAGCGGAGCCCTGGCTTGGTTCACTGCTAACTCAGTGGATTGAGGCCTGGTCGCGTTGTTTCAGCAACGCGACCAGGCGCTCTGTCTATGATAATTTCCTATTTGCTGGCGTCAAAGCTACTGTCAGCGGCATCCCGCAACAACCGCCTCCAGCAATCCCTCGTACTCACGTCCGCGCGGCCAGTCCCGTGCCAGCGCCAGGATCTTGTCGCCGTCGCTGGCCGTGGCCGAAAGCTTACCGAACTCGAAGACGGGCGCCGGCAGCGGCGCGCCGGTCACGCAAGGCACGTAGACCGGCACCCTGACGATCTGCGACGCCGGCGGCGCGGTGGCGCAGCCGACCAGCAGCAGGCCGGAAATGACCGCCTGCGCCCAGCCAAAGAGTGTGCGTCCATACGGTGCGCCCGGCTTTTTTAGCGTGTGCCGCGCCCGGGCTGTGCTTGCGTATTTCATCGCAGGCTCTCCAGTAATCTATCCACGGCCGGCATGGCCTCGTCGCAAGTGGTCGCGCGCGCGCCGGCCAGCGCAGCCGAGGCGGCGCTGTAGCGCTTGCCGGCCACGGCGGCGGCCTGCTCAGCGGCGAGCCGGCGCGTGTCGGCGTCAGCCTTGGCCGCAGCCAAGCCGCCCACCATGATGTTCTGCGTCTCGATGGCGCCGGCCAGCCCGGCGCTCTTGGCCTGCTCGGCCTTCAACTGCTGGCGCGCCAAGTCGCGGTCGTGCGCGGCCAGCCACCATCCGCCGCCAGCGCCGGCCGCAAGCAGCAGCGCGGCGGCAGCCGCCAGCTTCCACAGGCCACCAGTCAGAGCACTGGCAGCGCCCTCCACCACTTCCAGCGCGCTCACGCGATGCCTACCGAGTAGCTGGCCCGGCCGCCGCTGAAAGTAGCCGTCAGCACCTGGCGCCGCGGCGCGCCGGCCGACAGGCCGATATGCACCCAGCTCCCCTCATAGATCAGCTGGTCGAACGCTAGGCCGGCGCGTTGAATCATTTTGGCCAGCGCCTGGGGCGTGATGCCGGGCGCGGTGATGTCGGCAGCCAGGCCCAGCACGTGCGCACTATTGGCGGCACCGCCAACGGCCTTGTTTAGCGCCGGACAGCGGT
>JAYVUV010000273.1:0-10382 GCA_043787615.1 Janthinobacterium sp.
GGGCGCCTCGCCATGGTTGGCTTCCTTGGCCGCGCTCTTGAGCGAGTCGGCCAGGCCGGCCACGTCGTGAAACGCGACCGGGCTGTTGTTGATCGTGTAGTTACCCTTGGCGTCGACGGTGACGTTGAGGTCGCCCGGCCGCTCGCTGGCTTTTTCGGCGTCGGCGGTCGGCAGGGTGATCTGCAACTCGGTGAACTTGCTGTAGGTGGTGGTGACCATCAGAAAGATCAAAATCACCAGCAACACGTCGATGAACGGGATCAGATTGATTTCGGGGTCCTCGCGCCCCTTGCCTTTACGGAAATTCATTTGCGCACGGAATGAACGACGTCGACAAATTTCACCGCCTGCTGCTCCATTTCGATGACGAAACTATCGACCAGGGCGCGGAAGTGACGGTAAAACACCAGGGTCGGCATGGCGATGGCCAGACCGAAGCCTGTGTTATACAGCGCCACCGAAATACCGTGCGCCAATTGGGCCGGATTGGCGCCCGAGGAATTGGCGCCGAAAATCTCGATCATGCCGACCACGGTGCCGAACAACCCCATCAACGGAGCCAGGGTGGCGATGGTGCCCAGCGTGGTCAAGAAACGCTCGAGCACATGGGCCACGGCGCTGCCGGCTTCCTCGATCGATTCCTTCATCACGTCGCGCGGCGCGTCCACATTGCGCAAGGCCGAGGCCAGCACGGCGCCCAGGGGCGAGTTTTGTTCCAGTTTTTCAATCGTGTCGGCCGTGATCTTGCCGTTGCGATAGACCTTGACCACTTCGTCGAGCAATTTGCGCGGCAAAATTTTACGGCGGCGCAGATACAGCAAACGCTCGATGATAAGGGCCGTTGCGACGATCGACGCAATCAACAATAGCCAGATAGGCCAGCCAGCAGCTTGAAAAATAGCGAGCAAAACGAACTCCTGTTTAAATGAAAGTCAAAGGCGTATGGCGATACGCCGAACGAGACGCCTATTTTACGCATAGGCACATCGAATGGCGCAATGTATCGCGTTGGCACGCCGTCGGCAAGTGCCAGCCGCCCTCCTTTATACGCGTCCGTGGCCGATCGCGGCATAGTTTTGCACATGTTCTGTGGATAAGATTGTGCGCAATGGGCCGGACCGGGCGGCAGAGCCTTGATTTATAAGACTATTTTTCTTCTGCGCAAAAACATGGCAGGCCGACCATGGATGAAAAAAAAGTTTCTCCAGCCCAATCCCATCAGCGCCGCGAACGGGCGCCGGCGCCGCGCCGACGGTTTTGCACACCTTCTGTGGATAAGATTGTGCGCAAAGGCCGGGCGCGATCGCCAAGTGCTTGATTTATCTCGTTTATATGATGGTGCTGAAAATTGCGCCAGACGCGACGGGCCGCACGACGCAGCGTCCGGCCAAGCGGTGGCGCGGGTTTTGCACATGTTATGTGGATAAGATTGTGCGCAAGACATATGGCATGCGCACAAGCCTTTGATTTATATCATTATTGTGGCGTTGCACAAATTCAAGGCAGGTCGGCGCGTTTCGATGACTTGAGCCCGATTACGCCGCTTTCGAGGCTGAAAACACCTCGGCGGCGTCGCGTCAAGCTGTTGCTGTGGACAAGAAGCGAGTTTTGCACAGAAAATGTGGATAAGATTGTGCGCAAGGTGAGCCGGTCGATGCTAGGCTATTGATTTATATCACATATTTACCCCTGCATCAAAAGGTGGCAGCGCTGGAGCGGGCCGTCGCCTTCCGATTTATCCACCGAGCCAGCATCGCCCGGTACGGCTTCTGCACAGATTTTGTGGATAAGTTTGTTGGCAAGCCGGGTCCATGGGCATTAAGCCTTTGATTTAGATCATCTTTGTGGCGATGCGTAAAATTTGATCCGAAAGCGCCTCGACCGCGTGAAAACCCTGGCCGCATGCGCCTCGGCGGGCGCGCCAGGCGCGCCGATCCGGTAAAATCATGCTCGCCGAAGATTGCGGCGGCGCAAACGAGACGCTGAAAAAGTTTCACACAGTTTCGGTGGATAACTTTGTGCGTAACTCCGCGCCGCCGCCGGCAGGTGCTTGATCGGACAGGCTTTTTCCGCTTTGCGCAGCGACGCGGCAGGGCCGATTTATTTTATGAATCAATAGCTTACAAATAAACCCCGGCCTGCCCGGTCGACTGTGACAGCCAGATGACCGCGCGCCCACACTGTGGAAAGCTTTCACCCAATACATGATCACCGACGACAGTAGCCTTCCTTCCGCGCCCGTTCTCAGCGTCACCGCCTTGAACCAAGCCGTGGCCCGCCTGCTCGAACGCGCGTTTCCGTTGAGCTGGATCGGCGGTGAAATCTCCAATTTCACGCGCGCCAGCTCGGGCCACTGGTATTTCACGCTCAAGGACGACGCGGCCCAGGTGCGCGCCGTGATGTTTCGCGGCCGCGCCCAGTACGCCGGCTTCATCCCGCGCGAGGGCGACAAGGTCGAGGTGCGCGCCCTGGTCACCCTGTATGGCGCGCGCGGCGACTACCAAATCAACGTCGAGGCGATCCGCCGGGCCGGGGTCGGCGCCCTGTTCGAAGCCTTTTTGCGGCTCAAGGAAAAACTGGGCGCCCAAGGCTTGTTCGACCCCGAACGCAAGCGCGCCATTCCCCTGTTCGCGCGCACCGTGGGCATCGTCACCAGCCCGCAGGCGGCCGCCCTGCGCGACATTTTGACCGCGCTGCGGCGCCGCGCGCCGCATGTGCGCATCGTGCTGTATCCGACCCCGGTGCAGGGCCAGCAAGCCGGCGACAAAATCGCGCTGGCCATCCAGACCGCCTCGCGCCGCGCCGAGTGCGACGTGCTGCTGGTGTGCCGTGGCGGCGGCAGTATCGAGGACCTGTGGTCGTTCAACGAAGAGGTGGTGGCGCACGCGATCGCCGCCTGCGCCATGCCGGTGATCGCCGGCATCGGCCATGAAACCGACTTCACCATCGCCGACTTCGCCGCCGACTTGCGGGCCGCCACGCCCACGGCGGCGGCCGAGCTGGCGGTCACCCCGCGCGCCGACTGGCTGGCCTCGCTGCGCGCCGACGGCGCCGACTTGCGGCGCGCCATGCGTCGCGGCCTGGGCGAGGCGGCGCAAACCTTGGACAATCTCGGCCGCCGCCTGCTTAGCCCCACGGCCCAGATCGGCCATCAGCGCTTGCGCCTGCTGGCCTTGTCGACCGCCATGACGCACGCCACGCGCGCACCCATCAACCAGGCCAGCTTCGCGCTCGACAAACTGCGCGCGCGCTGGTCGTCCCATTATCCGGACCTGGGCGCGCTGCGCGCCGAGCTGGCTGCCCGTCAGCGGCGCGCCGCGATCGCCACGCGCCACCGCCTGGACCAGCGGCGCGACGCGCTGCGCGGCTTGGCGGCCCAACTGGAACTGTTAAATCCGCAGCGCACGCTCGAACGCGGTTACGCCATCTTGACGGACCAACAGGGCGCCGTGCTGCGCGCGCCCGGACAATTGCAGCCGCGCCAGACGCTGGGCGTGCGGCTGGCCGAAGGCAGCGTCCACATCGGCATCGCCAGCGTCCAGACCAGCCTGGAATAGGCGCGCCGCCGGACGGCGCCAAACTCGCGCCGCGCCCGGTCGCTACTGGCTATACTGGCGGCTCATCGAGGAGCCCGACGACTATGACTACCGGACGCAGCAACTTTCCATTGGGCCGTTTCCCGACCGGATCGGGTCTGCTGTTCGGGCTGGGACTGGGTGGATTTTTCGACGGCATCGTCCTGCATCAAATCTTGCAGTGGCATCACATGGTCAGCAGCTGGTATCCAACGAACACACTGGAGAATCTGCGGATCAATACCCTGTGGGACGGCATCTTCCACAGCGCCACCTATGTGTTTGTGGTACTGGGTTTATATAGTTTCTGGCGCACCGCGCACCGCAACCATCTCTATTGGTCCGGGCAACTGATGTGGGGCACGCTGCTGCTCGGTTGGGGCGGCTTCAATGTCGTCGAGGGCATCATCGATCATGCCGTGCTGGGCGTGCATCACGTCAACGAACTGGCGGCGCGGCCGCAGTGGCTGGCATGGGATCTGGGCTTCCTGGCATGGGGCGCGGCCATGCTGCTGGCGGGAAGCTATCTATACCGCGTCGGCGCGCGCCGGCAAGCCGCGTTGGCCAGCGCCATGCCGGACCAGCATGCGCGATAAGCCGTCCTGCCCGTTGGCGGCGGCGTTGCTGACGGCCGCGCTGGTGGGGGCCACGTGGCCGGCCTGGCGTGTACTCTTGCTCGGTGAGCGTGCCACCCTGGAAGAACTGCTGATGTTGGTGTGCTCAACAACAAAACCGCCGCCGGCCGGCGGGATTAGCGCAGGTCCCGCTCGGCCGCGCCGCTAACATCGGCGTTTATTTTCCTAGTTCGCGACGCACCGCCTCGGCCTTGTCGCCCACCTTTTCCACCACCAGTTTCAATTGCTCGGCCGTGACGCCAAGCGCACCAGTCCAGTATCGCACTTCATGTGCTTCGGTGAGGCTGATACGGTTGCGGTCCTGTACACCGCGCTTGTGCAGATTGTCCGACATATACATCCTTTCATTTCAAGTGAATAAGCCGGAGCGATCATGCGACGGTGTCGCTGTTCTATCAGTGCAATGACGCACACAGCCGACGTATTTTGCCCGATTCCGCCTCGGCCTCCGTTCTCGCCGATCAGCCCCGCTCGTCGCGCATTGTAAAAATCTATCCGCACAAATGTTGACTAGCTAACGGATAGCGAAGATTTTTTCTGCCACGCTTTCCCTGTCGCCGTTTCGACCCGCGTGGACGCAGCGGCCGGCCATTACCGGTCGGCGTCTTCGCGTCATCGGTGGCATCCTTGGAGCGCAACTTTAATGAATATACCCTTAGCACCTTCGCTCTCAACCAGCGGACCAGGCACGCACTATTTGCTCATGCTCGGTCATGCGCTGCGCGACGCGCATTACACCCACACCACCGTCACGCCCGCGACGCACGCGCGCGTCAATGCCCGCGCCGAACAATGGGCGACCAGCCTGAACGATATATTCGGCTGGAGCCGTCCGTTTCAAGCCGCATTGGTGCCGCCAGCCTTGCTTGAGCTGATGCACCGCAGCGAAATTTTAGAATCCTGGAAAGATGGGTGGCGCAGCACTGTGCGGCTCTCCACGCTGGACGGTGGCTACTACTTCCACTCGGCCTATCCAACCGAGCAAGACGACGCGGTATTTTTCGGGCCCGACACTTACCGCTTCATTCGCGCCTTGCAGGGCGAACTTGCCGCGCTGCCAGCATGGGCGCCCGCTTGCGTGGTCGATATCGGCTGCGGCGCGGGGCCCGCCGCCATCGCTCTGGCGCGGCGCTGGCCGGATGCCACTGTGTTCGCACTCGACATTAACCAGGCGGCCTTGCGATTGAGCGCCGTCAATGCCGCGCTAGCCCAAGCGAGCAACGTCAAGACCCGCCACAGCGACCTGTTGTCGGGCGTGAAAGACGGTGTCGATTTGATCGTGGCCAATCCACCTTACTTGATCGATCCCGCCTTGCGCCGCTATCGGCACGGCGGCGGCGAACTCGGTGCCGGCCTGTCGCTGGCGATCGTCGAAGCGGCATTGGCACGCCTCAACCCGGGCGGCCGGCTCATGCTCTACACCGGCGTGGCCATGGCAGCCGGCGCGGCCGACCCCTTTCTGGCACGGGTGGCACCCTTGCTGGACAGCGCGCGATGGACCTGGGCCTACCAACAGATCGATCCCGACGTGTTTGGCGAAGAACTCGACGCACCGGCTTATCGGGACACCGAACGCATCGCCGCGATGTGGCTGACGGCGCACAAGCCGTCGCCCGGCGCGTCGGTCACACTTACTTCACAGGAAACCTAACATGGCTGACACCCACACACTACCCATGGTCGTCGTACACGGCGGCGCCGGCGGCGACAAGCAAGACGAAGATGGTTGCCGCGCCGCCGCGCAAGCAGGCCTGAACAAGCTGCACGAAGGACAAGATGCCCTGGCCGCCGCCGTCGGCGCCGTCGTGGTGCTGGAAGACGACGGCCGTTTCAATGCCGGCAGCGGCGCCGTGCTATGCCTCGATGGCTGTACGGTGGAACTGGACGCGGCGGTGATGGACACGCGCGGCACCTTGGGCGCGGTGGCCTGTCTGCGGCGCGTCAAAAACCCGGTGCTGGTGGCGCAGGCGGTGGCCGCCTCTCCGCACTGGCTCCTGGCCGGCGAAGGCGCCGAGCGATTTGCCCGCACGGCAGGCTTCGCGCCCCATCTAGCCATCGGCGAGAAGCCCCGCGCGCGGCATGCGCAATTGATGCGGCAACTGGACCAAGCCGAAGCGGTGCTGCCGGGGATCGACAACGGCGCCTTTGCGCGCCACTGGAATTATGCGGTGCCGTACGGCGCGACGCCGTCCGCGCCGCGCGCCGACGGCGCTTGCGACACGGTGGGCGCGGTGGCGCGCGACCAGGAGGGCCACTTCGCGGTCGCCTGCTCGACCGGAGGTTCGGCCCCGTCCTTGTTGGGGCGGGTGGGCGACACGCCCATCATCGGCAGCGGATTTTACGCCGGCCCGCACGGCGCGGTGGCGGTCACCGGGATCGGCGAACATATCGTACGCCATCTGCTCGCCTTTTCGGTCTACCAATGGATGGCGCAAGGCGTGCCGCTGTACCAGGCGCTGCGGCGCGGGGTGGACCTGTTCGACACGCGCGTCGACGTCGGCCTGATCGCCATCGGGCGTGACGACGCGGGCAGCTTGAGCAACCGTCCCATGCCGGTCGGCGAGGCGCGCCATGGATGAGCATATCGATCCAGCCGAGCATGGCGCGCGTCAGGGCAGCCTGGTCATCGTCGGAGGGGGCGAGGACCGCGAAAACAGCAAGGATGTGCTGGCGCGCTTTGTCGAGCTGGCCGGTGGCCGAGATAAAAAAATCGTCGTCATCACCGCCGCCAGCAAAATTCCCGAAGAAATGTGGGCCATCTACGATCAAGCCTTCGGCGACCTGGGCGTGGCGCGCCGGTCGCCGCTGCACGCGCGCAGCCGGGCCGACGCCAACGATCCCGATCTGGTGCGCGAATTGGACGACGCCGATGGCATCTTCATGACGGGTGGCGATCAGCGCCGTCTGCTCGGCATGATCGGTGGCACCGCGCTCGACACCGCGATCCACCGCGCCTTGAAACAGCGCGGCGCCTGTGTGGGCGGCACGAGCGCCGGCGCCTCCGCCATGTCCGGTCATATGCTGGCCGATGGCAAGGTCGACCTGAACCCCGAAAAAGGCGCCGTCAGCCTGGGCGCGGGTCTGGGCTTGGTGCAACGGGTTGTGATCGATCAGCATTTCAGCGAACGCCACCGTCTGGCGCGCCTGCTGGCCGTGGTGGCGCAAAACCCCTACCTGCAAGGGATCGGTATCGATGAAAACACGGCACTGGTGGTGCGGCGCGGGGTGGGCATGGACGTGATCGGTGACGGCAGCGTCACCATTGTCGACGGCCGCCACATGATTTCCAACGTCGTCGATATTCGCGATCGCAGCATTCCCGAGCTGATCGATGTGCGACTGCATTTGTTACCGTCCGGTAGCAGCCATTGCCTGCCCCTGGCCGATGGGCAACCCGCCCCGGCGGCCTTTCGCGAGGTACCCGCGCCGCTACTTGAATTTCTCAGTAATATAGTAAAAAGGACGCCCCTATTATGAAAATCCTGGAACAGCGGCTGCTGCGCGGCCCCAATCTGTACACACGTAAGACTTGCTTGCTGAGCGTACTCGACTTGCAGGATCTGGCCGACACCACCTCCGCTCAGGTGCCCGGCTTCACCGAGGCGCTCATGGCGCTGCTGCCCTCGCTGCACGATCACCGCTGCTCGGTGGGTCAGTACAACGGCTTCATGCGGCGCCTGATCGATGGCACCTATATGGGCCATGTGATTGAGCATGTGGCGCTAGCGCTGCAATGCGAAGCGGGCGCGCCGGCCGGCTTCGGCCGCACCCGGGCCGTACGCGGGCAGCCCGGCGTCTATCGCGTGGTGTGCTCGTATCAACTCGAACAGCTGGTCCAGCCGGCTTTTCGCACCGCGGTGGCGCTGGTGGACGCCCTGGCCCGTGGCCAGCACTACCGGCTCGAGGCGCCACAGGCCACCCTGCGCCAGATTGTCGCCACGCATGCGATCGGCCCCAGCACCGGCGCCGTGCTCGACGCGGCGCGCCGCCGCGGCATGCCGTTTTTTCGCCTGACGCCAGAGGCCAATCTGTTCCAGCTGGGCTGGGGCGCCAAGCAAAAGCGATTGCAGGCGACCGTCACGGGCAACACCGGCCACATCGCCGTGGGCATCGCCAGCGACAAGCAGCTGACCAAGGCCTTGCTCAAGGAAGCGGCCGTGCCGGTACCGGAAGGCGGACTGGCCACCACCGAGCAACAGGCCAGGCAACTCTTTCGCAAATTGGGCGGCCCGGTCGCCGTCAAGCCGCTCGACGGCAACCATGGCCGCGGCGTCACGGCGCGATGCGGCAGCGCGGAGGAAGTGGCCGCAGCGTTCGCGCGCGCGCGCCAGCATGGCCGGCGCATCATCGTCGAACGTCACGTCGCTGGCCAGGATTATCGCATCCTGGTGGCCGGTAATAAGATGGTGGCGGCGGCGCTGCGGCGCCCACCGGCCGTGGTCGGCGACGGCGTGCGCTCGATCCGGGCCCTGGTCGAACTAGAAAACCTTAACCCGGCGCGCGGTGCCGGGCACGCCAATATACTGACCCGCATCGCGCTCGACGACGCGGCCGGCGACGCGGTGCGCAAGCAGGGCCACGCGGACCTGGACGCGGTGCCCGCCCTTGGCCAGCACGTGATTTTGCGCAGCACCGCCAACCTATCGGTGGGCGGCACCGCGGAAGACGTCACCGACCTGGTGCCGCAAGAGACGCGCGACATGTGCGTGCGGGCCGCGCGCAAGGTGGGACTGGACGTGGCCGGTATCGACCTGATGTGCGCCGACATCGGCGCGCCGCTGCGGCCACAGGGCGGCGCCATCATCGAAGTAAACGCCGCGCCCGGCATCCGCATGCACCAATACCCCAGCGCCGGCACGGCGCGTGACGCCGGCGGCGCCATTCTGGAGGCGATCCATGGCGGCGGCGACGGCCGCATCGGGCTCGTCGCCGTCACCGGCACCAACGGCAAGACCACCACCAGCTTGATGCTCGAGCACTGCATGCGCATGGCGGGCCGCTACACCGGTTGCACCACCACCGAAGGCATTTACCTGGACGGCAAACGCATCGCCAGTGGCGATTGCAGCGGCTACTGGTCGGCGCGCACGGTATTGGCCGCGCCCGAGGTCGACTTCGCGGTTTTGGAAACGGCGCGTGGCGGCATTCTCAAACGCGGCCTGGCCTTCGACCTGTGCGATGTGGCCGTGGTGCTCAACGTGACAGCCGACCATCTCGGCCTGGACGGCGTGGATACGCTGGCCGAGCTGGCCCAGGTAAAGTCGGTGGTGGCCGGCACTGCCAGCAAAGCGGCGGTGCTCAATGCCGAAGACGAGCGGTGCATGGCGATGCGCTCGAAACTACGTCATGGCACCGAGGCGATCTTGTTCTCGCTCGACGCGGACCACCCGGAACTAACCGAACATCTACGCCGGGGCGGGCGCGCCACTTTGTTGCACGGCGGCGAACTGGTGCTCGCCGAGGGCGCATGCCGGCAGCGCATCGTCGCCGCGCAGGCCATGCCATCGGCGCTGGGCGGCCACGCGCGTTACAACATCGCCAACGCACTGGCCGCGGCGGCGGCACTGTACGCGGTCGGCCTGCCGGTGGCCGATATCGGTGCCGGCCTGGCGTCGTTTGTCTGCGACGAAGAGCACAACCCCTTGCGCGCCAACCTCATGCACATCGATGGCGTGACGGTGGTGGTGGATTACGCGCATAATCCGGCCGCCTACCGGGCGATGGCGCAAACGGTAGGCTCCATGAGCGGCGGGCGCACGGTGGCGCTGGTGACGGCGCCCGGCGACCGGCGCGACGCCGAACTGGAAGACATCGGACGCGCTTGCGGCGAGGGGTTCGACTGCGTCGTCATCTACGAAGAAGAAAATCGTGGTCGTCCGGCCGGCGCGACGGCGGCCATGATCGAGCGCGGCGCGCTGGCCGGTTGCGCTGGCGCTCAGGTGCGCGTCATTCTGCCGGTGCGCGAAGCGTTTCACCAAGCGCTGCAACACTGCCGCGCGGGCGACGTGCTGCTGTTCGCCTGTGGCAGCTCGGCCCTGCTGAAGGCCGTCCTGGCGCCTCCTGCGCCTGCCCGCGCCACATCAACCGACGGCCACGCACAGCTACTGTTCAATTGAACCGATTCAGGAGCGGACCGGGTCGCTACCGGCCGCATCGACCGCGACGCACGCCC
>JAYVUV010000274.1:0-7062 GCA_043787615.1 Janthinobacterium sp.
GGTCGAGCAGCACCTGCTGTCGGCGCGCGCCGAACCCCTTTCCACCATTCTTCCCGCAAAGGCCAGCCATGAGCCCCATTGATGACATTGTCAGCCTGTCCCGGCTGCAATTCGCCGCCACCGCCATGTACCATTTCTTGTTCGTGCCGCTGACCCTGGGCTTGTCCTGGATGCTGGTGATCATGGAATCGGTCTACGTCATGACCGGCAAAGAAATCTACCGCGACATGACCAAGTTTTGGGGCAAGCTGTTCGGCATCAACTTCGCCATGGGCGTGACCACCGGCATCACGCTCGAATTCCAGTTCGGCACCAACTGGGCCTATTATTCGCATTACGTGGGCGACATCTTCGGCACCCCGCTGGCGATCGAAGGCATGATGGCCTTCTTCCTCGAATCGACCTTTGTCGGCCTGTTTTTCTTTGGCTGGGACAAGCTGTCGCGGGTCCAGCATCTGGCCGTGACCTTTCTGGTCGCGCTAGGGTCCAGCCTGTCGGCCCTGTGGATACTGATCGCCAACGGCTGGATGAACAATCCGGTCGGCGCCGAGTTCAACTTTGAAACCATGCGCATGGAACTGGTCAGCATCGCCGACGTGATCTTCAATCCCGTGGCGCAAGTCAAATTCGTCCACACCGTGGCGGCCGGCTACGTGACGGCCTCCATGTTCGTGCTGGGCATTTCCGCGTTTTACCTGCTCCGCGCGCGCGACGTGCCGTTCGCGCTGCGCTCGTTCGCCATCGCGGCCGGCTTCGGCCTGGCCTCGACCCTGTCGGTGATCGTGCTAGGCGACGAATCGGGCTACACGGCCGGCGAGGTGAACAAGGTCAAACTGGCCGCCATCGAAGCGGAGTGGGAAACCGAGCCGGCCCCGGCCGGCATCACCGTGCTGGGCTGGCCGGACGACAAGGCCGAAAAAACCGATTACGCGGTCAAGATTCCCTACGTGCTGGGCTTGATTGGCACCCGCTCGACCGACAAACAGGTGACCGGCATCAAGGACTTGAAGCGCCAGCACGAAGCGAGAATACGGCGCGGCATGGACGCCTATGCCGCCCTCACGCGGCTCAAGTCGGGCGACAAATCGGTCGAGGCGCGTGCCGCCTTCAACCTGGTCAAGGGCGACCTCGGCTACGGCTTGCTTCTGAAAAAATACACCCCGGCCGTGATCGACGCCACGGAGGCCCAGATCAAGCTGGCCGTCAACGACACCGTGCCCAGGGTGGCGCCGCTGTTCTGGTCCTTCCGTATCATGGTCGGGCTCGGCTTGCTGTTTTTGTTCATTTTCTCGGCCTCGTTTTACTTTTTGATCCGCAAGCGCCTGGCCTCGCAACGCTGGCTGCTCAAGCTGGCGTTGTGCGCCATCCCGCTGCCCTGGGTGGCGGCCGAGCTGGGCTGGGTGGTGGCCGAATACGGGCGCCAACCGTGGACCATCGCGGGCATCTTGCCGACCCATTTGTCGGCCTCGACCCTGAGCGCGGCGAACCTGTACTTCAGTCTGGCCGGCTTCATCGGCTTTTACACCGTGCTGCTGGTGATCGAAATGGGCTTGATGATCAAATTCGCCCGGCTCGGCCCCAGCAGCCTGCACACCGGCAAATACCACTGGGAACAAGCACACTAAGGACCTGCCATGTTATTCGACTATGTGACTTTGAAAGTGATTTGGTGGGGCTTCGTCGGCGTGTTGCTGATCGGCTTCGCGCTGACCGATGGTTTCGATTTCGGCGTCGGCATGAGCCTGCCGTTCCTGGGCCGCAACGACGCCGAGCGGCGCGTCATCATCAACACCATCGGCCCCACCTGGGAAGGCAACCAGACCTGGTTCATCGCCGCCGGCGGCGCCCTGTTCGCGGCCTGGCCGCTGGTCTACGGCGCCGCTTTCTCGGGCTTTTACGTGGCCTTGATGCTGCTGCTGTTCGCCCTGTTTTTCCGCCCGGTCGGCTTCGACTACCGCAGCAAGCTGGCCGATCCGCGCTGGCGCGCCGCCTGGGACTGGGGCTTGTTCACCGGCGGTTTCGTGCCGCCCCTGATCTTCGGCATCGCCTTCGGTAACCTGCTGCAGGGCGTGCCCTTCCGCTACGACGACAGCATGCGCATGGAATACACCGGCAATTTCCTGACCCTGATCAACCCCTTCGGCTTGCTGGCCGGGGCGATCGGCGTGGCCATGCTGGCCATGCACGGCGCCACCTTCCTGCACCAAAAAACCGAGGGCGCGATCGCCGCGCGGGCGCGCCGGGTGGCCATCGGCGCGGCGGCCGCCACCCTGCTGCTGTTCGCCGGCGCCGGCTGGTGGATCGGCAACGGCATCGACGGCTACCGCATCGTCTCCATGCCCGATATCAATACCGCCTTCATGCCGGTGGCCAAAACCGTGGTGCTGGCCCGGGGCGCCTGGCTGGACAATTACGCGCGCTGGCCGCTGACCCAGCTGTTCCCGGCCGTCGCCGGCCTGGGCGCGCTGCTGGTCATGCTGTGCAGCGCGCGCCGCTGGACCCTGCCGGCCTTTCTGGCCAGCGGCTTGACGGTGGCCGGCATCATCTTGACGGCGGGGGTCGCCATGTTTCCCTTCGTGATGCCCTCCTCGCTATCGCCCGGCAGCAGCCTGACCGCCTGGGACGCCGTGGCCAGCCACAAAAGCCTGGGCGTGATGTTTTGGGTGGTGGTGATCATGCTGCCGATCGTGGTCATGTACACCGGCTGGGTCTACCGCATCGTGCGCGGCAAAGTCACCGAGGAACATATCCGCGCCAACGAACACAGCGCATATTAGTGCCATCCCCTCAACCGAACAAGGAAACGCGATGTGGTATTTCACCTGGATATTAGGCGTGGGGCTGGCGCTGGCGCTGGCCATCATCAACGTCATGTGGCTCGAAGCGAATTACGCCTTCGGCCAGCGCGACGAGGACACCACCCGCAACAGCTTCGAGCAAGCCCGCGACCGCGGCCGCCGGCCCAAGCGGCCGGCCGACTGACACGGCCGGCGGCGCCGCTCACGCCGCCTCACGCCGCCTCTTTCAAGCCGCGCCACAGGGCGTCGAGCACCGGTTTTTTGTTATCGATGGCGCGGAACAGCCGGATCTCCAGCGTCATGGCCCATTGCTCGCTGCCGACCCGCACCAGCTTGCCCTCGGCCAGCTCGCGCACGATGCTGCTCTCGGGCAGCCAAGCCAGGCCATGGCCGGCCAGCGCCATCACCTTCAGCAACTCGGCCATGTCGCTTTCATACACATTATGAAAGCACGCGCTCTGGTCGACGCGCGCCACGATCCGCTCCACCACCCGGCCGAAAAAGGAGCCCGGGGTGTAGGCCAGCCGGCTGGTCGGCGCCACCCGGCTGCCGGGCAAGGTGAAAGCCGGGCCGCCGCCGCGGGCCGGAACGGACACCGGCATCACCACCTCGCCGCCCAGATTGACGTGATCGAAGCGGGCTTGATCTAGCTCCACCGGCAAGGCCGGGTGGTGATAGCACAACAGCAGGTCGCAATCGCCCTCGATCAGCGCCAGCACCGATTCGTGTACATTGGCCGGCAGGATGCGGGTGCGTAGGGTGCCGTGCCGGGCTTGGAGCCGGTTCAACCACATGGGGAAGAAATTGAGCGACAGCGTGTGGCCGGCCGACACCCGCAGCATGGTTTCGTCGGCGGCCTGGCCGCGCAGCAGCGCGCGGGTATCGATCAACAGCCGCATCGCTTCGCCGGCGGCGGCGCCGAACAATTTGCCGGCCGGGGTCAGCACCAGCGGATACGTGCTGCGGTCGACCAGGTCGGCGCCGACCCAGGTTTCCAGCGCCCGAATGCGCCGGCTCAGCGCCGATTGCGTGACATGGCGCTCCTGCGCCGAGCGCGAAAAATTGCGCGTCTGGGCCAGGCTCAGAAAATCGTCGATCCACTTGATATCCATGTCGTCCTCGTGTCGCGCGCCCGCCCGGCGGCCGGCGCCTTTGGCCCCATCCTAGCCCGCTTTGCCGCCGGCGGTCCAGCGCCGTCGTTGGCGCGCCCGGCCGAGGCCGCGTCGCCGGCCCGGGTTCGCCGAGCGGGCACGCGGGCGCGCATGCGGGCATCGAGCCGCTCGCACGAGCGGCGGCCCGTGGCCGGCCGCCCGTCGCGGCCGCCCGTCGCCGGCCGCCAGTCGCCCGTCTACGCGTCGCCGCCGTTCGCTCCCCCGTGCGCGCGGGCCAGGCCGACGCAGCGGCGCGCCAGGATATCGGTCGGATCGAGCAACGCCACCGCGCGCCCGGCGATGGCGAAATCGACTTGCTGGCTCAGCAACAGAGGCAACTCGGTGCAAGCGAGTATGACCACGCTGGCGCCGCGCAAGACCACGTGTTCCAGCGCGGCCAGCAAATCGTCCCGGCAGCGTCCGTCCCGATAGCCGGCCTTGACGCCGAACGGGCCGTAGATGGCGTCCATCACGCGCGCCTGATGCGCCGGGTCCGGCACGATCAAGTCGAACGCGCCATCCCGGGCCGCCTCGTGATAGACGGCGCTGGCGATGGTGCCGCTGGTGGCCAGCAAGCCCACCGTGCGCGGTCCCGGGTACAGCCGGCCGATATGGGCCACCGTCTCGCTCAGCATGTTGACGATCGGAATGGCCAGATGGGACCGGAGGCGCGCCACATAAGCGTGCGCGGTATTGCACGGAATCGCGATCAAGGCGGCGCCGTTCGCTTCCAGCCGCTTGCAAGCCGAATACAGGGCCAGGGTCGGATCGTCGCCCCGGCCGACCAGGTTGGCGGTACGGTCCGGAATCTGCGGATTATGCTCGACGATCAGCTTGATATGATCCTGGTCGCGCACCGCGCCGGTGTTGCGGATGATCTTGTCCATGAAATCGACCGTGGCCGCCGGCCCCACCCCGCCCACGATACCGACCTTGAAGGCCGGCCGCGTCGGCGCCGGCGGGTGGGCCAGCGCGTAATCGACATAGACCTGGTTGCTATCGAGCACCGCCACGCCATCCTGGCTCAAGTCGGCGGCCAGCATAGCGATCTCGCTGGCGCCGGCCACGATGAGGTCGGCGCCGCGCGCGCGCAAGTCGGCGCAGGCCAGGCGCAGCAGCGCCAGCGCGCGCCCGCCCGCTCCGCCCGCCTTCAAGCCGTCGGCGCCGTACATGGCCGACATCACGCAGCGCCGCTGCACCGCCTCGTCCGGATATAACAAGGTGTACGGGCCGCCGCCCAGGCCGCGCTCGAACAAGCCGTGGTCGCGCACATAAGTCGAGGTCAGCACGCCGATCCGGCGCGGCCCCGGCGCGTGCCGGCGCAGGTGGGCCAGCAACGCCGCCATCAGGTCGACGATGGGTAGACTCAGCTCGCTTTGCAACTCGCGCAAAAACGTGTGGCTGATAAAACAGGGTAGCAGCACGCCGCCGACCTGGGTCCGCTCGAACTGGCGGATGGTGTCGAAGATGTACAGCTTGCGGCCATTGAAATCGGGAGCGGCGGCGCCGGCCCGGTCGTCGCCGTCGAAACGCCGCTGCGCGAACACCAGCTCGCGCGCGACGCCGGCCAGCGCCGCCGCGCGCACCAGCTTGTCGCGCACGTCGGCGCCCGCATGCAGGCCCAGCCCACCGACAAGGCCGAGGCCGAAGCCGAAGCCGAAGCCGAAGCCGTCGCCGGCACCGCCCGCCGGCACAGGTTCCACCGCCGCGATGGCCATTATGGATAGGCGCCCGGTTCGCCCGAGTCGCTTGGTTTGGCGAAGCTGCGCTTGAGCTGCTCGCTCATCGGCCAGTTCAGATTGACGCCCTTGGGCGGCAACGGCGATTGAAACCACTTGGCGTAGATCGGCTTGATCTCGCCCGAGGTATACACCGCGCCGATGGCGTGGTCGACCAACTCCTTAAAAACCGGATCGTCGCGGCGCAGCATGATGCCGTACGGCGCCGCAGTCAGCGACTCCTCGCTGATGGCGTAGTCGCCCGGCGTCTTGGCGCTCGCGGCCAGGGCGGCGAGCAGCACGTCATCCATGCCGAAGGCGACGGCGCGGCCGGTCTCGACCATCAAAAACGCTTCCGCGTGGTCCTTCGCGGTGACGATGCGGATGCCCAGGTTTTTCGCCGCGTTGATTTCCACCAGCTCCTTCAAGTTGGACGTGCCCGAGGTCGAAACCAGGGTCTTGCCGCGCAAATCGGCCAGGCTGTGCACGCCCGCGCTTTTTTTGTACAGCAGCCGGGTGGCGGTCAGGAACATGGTGGGCGCGAAGGCGACCTGCTTCTGGCGCTCGACGTTATTGGTGGTGGAGCCGCATTCCAGGTCGATGGTGCCGTTGGCCATGAGCGGGATGCGGGTGGCCGAGGTGACCGGATTGAGGTTCACCTTGAGCTGGCTCAGCCCCAACTCCTTCTGGATCGCCGCCACCACTTTCATGCACAGGTCGATCGAATAGCCGCGGTATTGCTGCTCGCCGTCCAGATAGGAAAACGGCACCGAGGTATCGCGCACGCCCAGCGTGACCGAGTTGGTTTCCTTGATTTTTTTCAATGTGGGGCTGACCTGCGCCCGGGCCGCCTCCATGCCGCACAACATGGCGCAGGCGCCCAGGACCGCGATGGTTTTCTTGATGCTCATGGTGTCACCTTGTTCAGCGTTGCGAATCGGAATGCAGGCTTACGACGCCTGAAACTTGCCCGGCGTCGATGCAAACCATTCTAGAGTCGTAACCAAGTGCAACTATTCCGATTCCGCATACATTGATGCGCCGGCCGCATGCGATCCCGGGGCGCGACCAAGCGGCTGTGGTATAGTCGGCGCGCGATTCCGCCAGCACACCGCCCCACCAGTGACCGCCATGTCTCCTCTGAAGTATCTGAGCGCCTATTCCGAGCAAACCCAGCAGAAAGTGTCGCAACTGATCGAGCAAAACAAGCTGGGCGAGGTGCTACTGCAACGCTACGACAAGGCGCACACGCTGCGCACCGACCGCGCGCTCTACCAGTATGTGCAAGAGTTAAAGAATGCATATTTGCGCAATGCCGAGCCGATCAACAAGGTGGAATACGACAGCAAGATTCACGTGATCAACCACGCGTTGGGCTTGCACACGACAATCTCG
>JAYVUV010000275.1:0-4627 GCA_043787615.1 Janthinobacterium sp.
TGCTCGACTTGATGCTGCCCGGCGAGGACGGCTTGTCGATCTGCCGCCGCCTGCGCGGCGCCGGCGACCACACCCCGATCATCATGCTCACCGCCAAGGGCGAGGACGTGGACCGCATCGTCGGCCTGGAGATGGGCGCCGACGATTATTTGCCGAAACCGTTCAATCCGCGCGAGCTGGTGGCCCGCATCGGCGCCGTGCTGCGCCGCAAGGGTCCGGATGAAATTCCGGGCGCGCCTTCGGAAACCCCGCAATCGTTCGAGTTCGGCCAGTTCGTGCTCGACCTGGGCACCCGCACCCTGAAGAAAAACGGCGAAACGGTGCCGCTCACCACCGGCGAATTTTCCGTGTTGAAGGTGTTCGCCCGCCACGCGCGCCAACCCCTGTCGCGCGAAAAACTGATGGAATTGGCGCGCGGGCGCGAATACGAAGTGTTCGACCGCAGCCTGGACGTGCAAATCTCGCGCCTGCGCAAATTGATCGAACCCGACCCTTCCAGCCCGCTCTACATCCAGACCGTGTGGGGACTCGGCTATGTCTTCATTCCGGAAGGACAGCCGCGTTAAGCGGCCGCGTCGCGTCGCTGCGCATCGCATGAAGCCTTTCCCCGTATTGCGTTTCGCTTGGCTTAAAAGCGGGCTGTTCTGGCGCACCTTTTTCCTGCTCGGCCTGCTCACCACGCTCAGCATGGCCGGCTGGGTCGGCATGATCAGCGTGGTCCAGCGCGGCCCGCAAGCCCAGCAGATCTCGGCCCAGGTGATCTCGGTGGTCACCATCACCCACGCCGCCCTGACCCACGCCACCCCGGCCCTGGTCAACGAATTGCTGTTCGACCTGGTCAGCAACGAAGGCATCCGCGTGATCCTGCGCGAAGCCAACGACAAGGTCGCGCCGCCGCCGGACAACTGGCTGATGCCCGACATCGAATTCCTGGTCAAGGCCAAGCTGGGCGCCGACACCCGCTTTTCCTCCCAGGTCAACGGCCGGCCCGGCTTCTGGGTCAGCTTCAAGATCGACGACGACGATTACTGGCTGATGCTGGAAAACGAACGCATCCGTGGCTTGAGCAGCATCCAGTGGGTCGGCTGGGCCAGCCTGGTGTCCCTGCTTTCGCTGTTGGGCGCGGCCATCATTTCCAGCTTGATCAACCGGCCGCTGGCGCGCCTGACGGCGGCCGCGCGCGCCATCGCCGCCGGCAAGCAACCGGCTCCGTTGCCCGAGGAGGGGCCGAAGGAAATCATGCAGGCCAACCGCAGCTTCAACCAGATGGTGGAAGACTTGCGCCAGGTCGAGTCGGACCGCGCCGTGATCCTGGCCGGCATCTCGCACGACTTGCGCACCCCGCTCGCGCGCATGCAGCTGGAAGTGGAAATGGCCAATCTGTCGGACGAGGCGCGCGAAGGCATCCAATCCGATATCGGCCAGATGGACGCCATCATCGGCCAGTTCCTCGACTACGCCAAGCCGACCGAAGCGTCCAGCTTCATCAACGTCGATGTCAGCGCCATGCTCGAAGACAGCGCGCGCGAGGCGATGCGCCTGCCCGAGGTGACGGTCGCGGCCGACATCGCGCCGGACGCCCACGTGCGCGGCAACGCCACCGACTTGAAGCGGGTGGTCAACAACCTGGTCGAAAACGCTCGCCGCTACGGCAAGAGCGCCAACAGCGGCGTGACGCGGATCGACATCGCCTGCCACGTCAAGGGCATGCACACGGCCAAGCGGGTGGTGATCGAGGTACGCGACCACGGCCCCGGCGTGCCGGCCGACCAGATCGACCAGTTGCTCAAACCGTTCACCCGCCTGGACACGGCGCGCGGCCAAGCCAATGGCGCCGGCCTGGGCCTGGCCATCGTCGACCGCGTGCTGCAACGCCACGGCGCCGCGCTGACGGTGCGCAACCATGAAGGCGGCGGCTTGCACATTCAAATCATCATGCCGGCCATCTGAGGCCGCGGCCTACCCGAGCAAGCCCATTTTTTTACGGAGCGACGATGCGAACCAACCGATTGCAACCCACCCGAGCCGGACGCGCCATCGGCGCCCTGTTCTTTTCCGTGTTCGGCGGCGCCTGGCTGGTGCTCGGCGTCAGCAAGGGCGCGAGCGGCGCGGCGGCGACGGCGACGGTGGCGGGCGTGGTGGCCGCCACCCTGGCGCTGGGCTGGACCGCGCTGCGCCTGTTCCGGCGCCACCGCGCCGAACTGGCGGCCGAGGCCGGCTCGCCGGCCCGCCGCAGGGCGATCCGGATCTTTAATATCGTCAACATCACGCAATGGGTCGCCATTTTTATCGTCGCCAATGTGCTGATCAACCTCGGCCTGCCGCAATGGGTGCTGCCGGCCGCCATGTTCATCATCGGCTTGCATTTCTTGCCGCTCGCCTTCGTGTTCGCCAGCCGCGCGCATTACGTCACCGGCGCCGCCTTCATGCTGCTGGCGCTCGCCTACCCGGCCCTGGCGCGCGGCGGGCCGGCCGATCCGGTCGGCTGCCTGGGCGCCGGCGCGATGTTGTGGCTGAGCGCCATGTGGGCGCTGCGCCCGGGCGCGGCACCGGCCCCCGCCGTCAAGTGAGCAGCTTGGTCATCAACAGCTCGGTGGCCCCGTAGCCGTACAGCGAATCGCTTTCCAGCCCGCCGGTATCGTAGGGCACCGATTCCTCCCTTTCCAGCTTGCCGGGGTCGGCCTCGGAATAGGTGGCGCGCCACGCCAGTTGCAACTGCTCGGCGCGGCGGATGAAGGACGGCATCGGCCAATCGGCGCGGTTCCACGCTTGCGCCTCGCCGATCACCGGCCAACTGCCGTTGACCAGGCCCAGGTCGCCGGTGCGCAAACGCCGCAGCGCGTCGCCCGCGCGCAAGCGCTCGACCTGATCGAGCGGCGGCACCCGGTCCAGCAAGGGACCGAACATATACGCCAAAATAATGCGCCCGGCGGGCGCCGTTCTGGCCACGACACCGGCCGCGTAACCGCCCGACTTCAACGGCAGGGCGAACCAGGAACCTTCGCGGTAGGGCAACAACTTCATGCGGACCTCTTTCTCGTTCGGCGCTGTGTCCGAACCTTACGCCAAGACGCGAAATCGCGGCGCAAACTATTCCTCGTAATGAAACTGGGCCACGATCGGCCCGGCCTTGAACAGCGCGTCCTTGAGCTCCTTGTCGAGCTTGACGTCGCGCCGGCGCATCCATTCCAGCAGCATGGCGATGTGTTTCTTGCCGGTGTCGCATTGGAAGGCCAGCAAACGGCGCAGTTCGGGATCGGTGCACGCCTCGTAGCGCTGGCTGTTCAAATCCAGCGTGTTCAACTCGGCGACCAGAGTGCAGATGCCGCGATGCATATCCATCACCGGCGCCGGCAACTGGTCCGGCATTTCTTCGTAGGCGTCCAATGACATCGCGGGTCCTCTTCGGTTGGTATGCCTGTATTCTCGCCGTCCCGGGCGAAAATCTCAAGCGAACACGACGTGAAGAGCGCGATACGGCGGCCGCGCGCGACAGCGCGGGCGAACCCGGCGGATCGCTGTCAGGGGCTACCCTCGCGTTCGACCACCAGGATGCGGGCCGCGCCTTGCGGCCGGGCCAGGTGCTCGCAACCGGCGTCGGCGAAGAACACGTCACCGGCGGCCAGGGTGGCCACGCTTTCGACGCCGTCGATCCGGTAATGCATGTCGACCACGCCGTCGAGCACCACGAACACTTCGTCGCCGTCGTTGAGGTGCCAGCGATAAGGCTGGTCGGTCCAGTGCAGGCGCACGGTGACGCCGTTCATGGTCGCGATATGGGCGGCGTCCCAGGCCCGCGCCGCCTGGAACTGTTTGCCACGGATGATCTTCATGCGGCGCTCCAGTCGTATTCCATCTGGCGCGCCGTGGCCAGCGCCAGCGCGCGCCCGGCCAGCCGCTCGACCAGATGCAGCGACATGTCGATGCCGGCCGAAATGCCGCCCGAGGTGACGACGTCGCCCTGATCGATCCAGCGCCGCTCGGCGTGCACGTTCACGCGCGGGAACAGCGCGCGCAACTGCGCCAGATCGTCCCGGTGCGTGGTGGCGTCCTTGCCGTCGAGCAGACCGGCTTGCGCCAGCAGCAGGGCGCCGGTGCACACCGAGGCCACCAGCTCGCAGCGCGCGGCCATGGCCGCGATCCAGGCGATCACGTCCGGCTTGGCCATCTCGGCCTCGACCACCCCGCCCGGCACGATCAGCACAGCGAGCGCCGGCGCGTCCGTGAAGCTGGCCTCGGGCAGCACGCTCAAGCCGGCGCGCGCGCGCAGCATGGCCGCGCCGCGTCCTATCGTCACCACCTTGAACGGCGCCGGCGCGTGCGGCGTCGAGCTGGCGGCGACCCGGCTGGCGCAGGTGAACACTTCATACGGACCGGCGAAGTCGAGCACCTCGACCTGGTCGAAAACGAAGATACCGATGGTGCGTGTCATATCAACTCCTGTGTGGGCATGAGAACATGATGGCATGCCGGCGATTGACACAAACGACACTCATGCATGAATATCTGCCATATGACCAACACCGCCACCGATATCTGGGTACTCGTGTTTCCCGACTTTTTGCTGCTCGACGCGACCGGTCCGATTCAAGTGTTCTCCAGCGCCAACGACGAGGCGCGCCAAGCC
>JAYVUV010000276.1:0-12435 GCA_043787615.1 Janthinobacterium sp.
CAATTTACCCTGCAGGCGGCGCTGGACCGCTGGCTGGGCGACTTGATCGAGGTGCGCGCACTGGAAGTCAACAGCGAGGATGCGCGCCTGACGGTGGCCTTATCGTACGCGCTGCGCCAGAGCGGCGAGCGGCGCAGCGACGTGTTCGTGCGGGAGGCCGTGTGAACCCGCGCGACCAGCTGGCCTGCTTTGGCGCGGCGCGGCGGCGCCGCCTGTTCGGCAACCCGCACTGGAACGGCATCGATTTCCTGGAGGTCGGCGACGACCAATTGTCGCTGTGCGTGCACTTCTTCGGCGCCATCCCGGACGGCATCGGCGTGGCCAATGTGCGCATCGAAGGCGGGCGCCGGGTGCGCGGCATCGCCGTGCGGGCGCTGCGCATCGACCATGCCGACGATGCGGAGCACGACGACTGCCTGCGCATCGAACTCGACAAGTTCGGCGATTTTTCCACCTATCGTCTATGCCTGGTGCGCGGCGCCGACGCAGAAACGCCCGGCTCCCCGCTGGCCGGGCTCGATCCGCGCTACGCTTGCCTCGATTTCAGCTTCAAGGTCGATTGCCCCGCCGAGATCGATTGCCGGGACGGGCCGGCCTGCGTGGCGCCGCCCGCGCCGTCGCCGCCGCTGAACTATTTGGCCAAGGATTACGCCAGCTTCCGCCAATTGATCTACGACCGGCTGGCGCTCACCATGCCGGACTGGCAGGAGCGCCATGTGCCGGATCTGGGCGTGACCCTGGTCGAACTGCTCGCCTACGTGGGCGACCACCTCAGCTACTACCAGGACGCGGTGGCCACCGAGGCTTATCTGGAGACGGCGCGGCGGCGCGTTTCGGTGCGGCGCCACGCGCGCCTGGTCGATTACCGCCTGCACGAGGGCTGCAACGCGCGCGCCTGGGTGACGGTGCATACCAGCGCCGACCTGGGCCCGATCAAGGCCGGCGCGCTGTACTTCATCACCGGCTTCGACGACATCAAGAGCGGCAGCGGCAACGTGTTGCGCCAGACCGAGCTGGACTTGGTGCCGGCCAGCCGTTACGAGGTGTTCGAACCGCTGCTGGCCGACCCGGACGGCGAGCTGCGCTTCCTGGCCGCGCACAGCGAGATGCATATCTATACCTGGGGCGACACGGAATGCTGCCTGGCGCGCGGCGCCACCCGCGCCACGCTGCTCGATCAGGCGCCGGACGCCGCTCAAGCGGTTCGCCTGCTGCATCTGACGCCGGGCGACACCGTGATTCTGGTGGAGGCGATCGGTCCGGCCACCGGCGACCCGGCCGACGCCGATCCCTCGCACCGGCAGGCGGTGCGCCTGACCGGCGTCACCCGGTCGGTCGATGGCCTGCTCGGCAAACTGGTGCTCGAAATCGAGTGGGCGGCCGAGGACGCGCTGCGGTTTTCCCTGTGCCTGTCGACGCGGCTGCCGACGCCCGATTGCCGCCGGGTGGACGACGTGAGCGTCGCGCGCGGGAACGTGGTGCTGGTCGATCACGGCCGCCGCGCCGGCGCCACGCTCGGGCCGGTCGAAGAGCAGGGCGAATATACGACATGCGCCTGCCCGGGCAGCATACTCGAAGGGCGCGGCGTGGCGCGGCGCTTCGCCCCCGTCCTGGACGACACCGGCCTCACGTTCGCCGCGCCGCTGCCGGCCGGCCCGGCGGCGGCCGCGTCGTTGATGGTGCAAGATGCGCGCGCGGCCTTGCCCCAGCTGGCGCTGGAGGAAACGCCCAAGAACGGCGTCGCGCGCCCGCTCTGGCGCGCGCGCTACGATTTGCTGGCCAGCGACGCCGAGGCGCGCCATGTCGCGGTCGAGATCGACGACGAGGGCTGCGCCAATCTGCGCTTCGGCGATGGCGACCTCGGACGCGCGCCCGACCCCGGCAGCCGTTTCCAGGCCCGCTACCGGATCGGCAACGGGCCGTCCGGTAATGTCGGGCGCGGCGCCATCGCCTACCTGGTGCTGCGCGAAGGAACGCTGGGCGCCGACGCCATCGTGCCGGACAATCCGCTGGCCGCGTGCGGCGGCAGCTCGGCCGAATCGCTGGCCGAGGCCAGGCTGCTGGCGCCGCACGCGTTGCGCGCCGTGCTGGCGCGCGCCATCACGGCCGACGACTATGCCCAACTGGCGCAGCGGGACGGTCGCGTTCAGCGCGCCGCCGCCGCGCTGCGCTGGATGGGCAGCTGGCACGAGGCCGGCGTGGCGCTCGATCCGCTGGACGCGGCGCCCGCCGAGCCGGCGCTGTGCCGCGATCTGGCCCGGCAGCTGTTCCGCTACCGGCGCATGGGGCATGACTTGGCCGTTGGCGGGGCGCGCTATGTGCCGCTGGCGCTCGCGGTCCAGGTTTGCGTGCGGCCGCATTACGCGCGGGCGGCGGTGCGGGCCGAGGTGGCGGCCCTGCTGGGGCGCGGCCACCTGGCCGGCGGCGGCTTGGGCTTTTTTCATCCGGACCGGCTCAGCTTCGGCCAGGGCGTGTTCGTGTCGCGCCTGATCGCGGCCGTGATGGCGGTGGCTGGCGTGCAGAGCGCCGGCGTGCTGAAATTGGCGCGCCTGAACCGGCCGCCGGCCGGCGCCGCCATCGACGCGGTGCCGGCCGACGGCGTGCTGCCGATGGGCGCGATGGAGATCGCCCAGCTCGACAACGATCCCGATTTTCCCGAGAACGGCAAGCTTGAATTGATCCTGAGAGGCGGCCTATGAACTTGCCATGCGATTGTTGCCAGGGGCCGGGCGCGGCCCCGTCGCCGATAGAGAACCGGCCCGGCCTGGGCCAGTTGCGTTACCGGGTCGGCACCCACGCGAGTTTTTTCGGCGCCATGCTGGCGCGCCTGTCGAGCGGCGATTATCCGCAACTGGCCGCCTTGCGCACGCGCGCGGCCGATGATCCGTCGATCGCCTTGCTCGACGCCTGGGCGTGCGTGGCCGACGTGCTGACCTTTTATCAGGAGCGCATCGCCAACGAAGGTTATCTGCGCACCGCCACCGAGCGGCGTTCGGTGCTGGAATTGGCGCGCTTGGCCGGCTACGCCTTGCGCCCCGGCGTGTCGGCCACGGTATATCTGGCCTACACGCTGGACCAGAACGCCGGCGCGCCGGTGGTGGTGCCGGCCGGGGCGCGCGCCAACAGCATCCCGGGACCGGGCGAGCAGATGCAAGAGTTCGAGACGGCCGAGCCGCTGGAGGCACGGGTGGCCTGGAACGCGCTCAAGCCGCGCCTGACCGAGCCGCAGACGGCGCGCCAGATCAAGGACGACGGCTTGTATTTGAAGGGCATCGCCACCCGCTTAAAACCGAACGATCCCCTGTTGATCGACCTGGCCGATGGCCAGGGCGAGCGCTTGCTGTGGGTGGCGACGGTGCGGGAGGATAGCGCGCAGCAGCGCACCCATATCGCGCTGCGGGGCGAGGGCGTGCAGCAGCTGGTGCGGCGTTTCAGCGACTTGGCGCGCTTCGGTTTGGCGGCCGACAGCGCGCCGGTCAAGCGGGTGATGCGCGTGCTGGGCGAAATCGCGGCCAAGGACGCGGCGCCGCCGGCCCTGGCGCTCCACCTCGATCATGTGGCGCTGCCCAAGCTGGAGGCCGAACTGGCCAAGGCGGGACCGCAGTCGGCGTTGCAGCCGTGGCTGGCAGCCTTGACCGGTCAATTGCGCGATTGGCGCGCGCGCATGCCCGGCCAGGCGGGCGCGCGCGCCGGCATGGGCCTGGCCTTGAACGGAAGCGCGCACACCGGCTCCGGCACGGGCGGCGCGGACGCTCCCGGTATTTTGGGGCAGTTGGTCAAGCGTTTGACGATGGTCCCCTCTTTGCCGCCGCCGGGCGCCAGGCAGCTTGCGCGCGACGTGACGGCCATCTACGGCGCCAAGTCGGACACTTTGCCGCGCTTGCTGACGCAGATGCGGCCGGCCCTGAAACAAGTGTTTTACTCGGCCTGGAAAAGTCTGCCCGCGCAGGTGGCGCAAACCATCACCGTGCGCGCCCTGCGCGTCACCGCGCAACCGTTCGGCCACAACGCGCCGCTGCGCCAGACCGGTTTCGACGCCAACGCGGTGCGCCCGACCTGGGGCGAGTGGGCCATCGGCGACCCGTGGAATATGCCATCGGTGATCGGCGCCACCGCCGCCGCCATCGCGCCGGAAAGTCACGCGCCGCTGCTGCTGTTTTTGGACGCCGACTACGATCTGGCGCCCGACAGCCCGGTCGTGATCGACAAGGGCGACGGCAAGCCGATCATCACGCGCGCCGTCATGACCCACCGTTCCTTCGTCGGCTACGGCTTGTCGGGCAAAACGCTCAGGCTCGATTTGCCGGAAAAGACGCCGTGGTTCGGCGACCTCGCCAGCGAACCGTTCGCCACCGTGCGCGGCACGCGCGTGTATGGCGGCGGCGAGGCGCTGGAATTGGCCGAGCGGCCGGTCGCCGACGACGTCGCCGGCGACCGGATCGAATTGGGCGACCTGTACGAGGATTTGACGGCGGGGCGCTGGCTGATCGTGGCCGGCGAACGCAGCGACACGGACGCCGAGGGCGTGGCCGCCAGCGGCGTGATGGCGGCCGAACTGGTGATGCTGGCCGGCGTGACGCAGCAGGTGCGCCGCGCCGACGCGCCGCCGTTCGACGACGCGGGCGCGCCGGCCGGCGACGCGCCCGAGCGCGTGGGCGAGCGGATTCACACCTACCTGACGCTGGCCAAGCCGCTGGCATACCGTTACAAGCGCGAGCGCGTCACCATCTACGGCAATGTGGTCAAGGCCAGCAATGGCGATACGCGGGCCGAGGTGCTGGGCGCGGGCGACGCCGGCCTGCCGCTGCAACAGTTCACCTTGAAGCAGCCGCCGCTGACCTACGTGTCGGCGGCCACCGTCAGCGGCGTCGCCAGCACCTTGGAGGTGCGGGTCGATGAAGTGCGCTGGCGCGAGGCGGAGAATTTGGCGCTGCTGGGACCGGGCGAGCGCCGCTTCGTCGCCAGCGAGGACGAGCAGGGTCGCACCAGTATCGTGTTCGGCGACGGGGTGCACGGCGCGCGCTTGCCGACCGGGGTGGAGAACGTCAAGGCCGTCTACCGCGGCGGCATCGGCAAGGGCGGCAACGTCAAGCCGGGGCAAATCAGCCTGCTCGGCACGCGGCCGCTGGGTGTCAAGGAGGTGATCAACCCGATCCGCGCCTCCGGCGGCGCCGACCGCGAGAGCCGCGACCAGGCCCGCGCCAACACGCCCTTGGCGCTGATGGCGCTGGACCGCCTGGTGTCGGTGACCGATTACGCCGACTTTTCCCGCACGTTCGGCGGCGTGGCCAAGGCCGACGCGCGGCGCATGAGCAACGGCCGCCAGCGACTGCTGCACGTGACCGTGGCCGGGGTGGACGACGGCCCGATCGACGACAGCTCGGATTTATACCGCAACCTGTTGAGCGCGTTGCACCGCTACGGCGACCCCTATCTGCCGCTGGCGCTGGCGGTGCGCGAACGGCTGGCGCTGGTGCTCAGCGCCCGGGTCCGGATCGATCCGGAGCGGGAGTGGGATCTGGTGGAGCCGGCGCTGCGCGCCGCCTTGTTGACGGCGTTCGGCTTCGAGCGGGTCGCGCTGGCCCAAGACCTGTTGCTGGCCGAGGCCGTGCGCGTGGCGCAGGCGGTGCCGGGCGTGGTGTATGCCGACATCGACGTCTTCGATACCATCGCCGAGGGCCAGGTATTGGATGGATTCGCCAAATCGATGGCCGGCCAACTAGGTTTGCGACCGCGCATCGCGCTGTCGGGCGCACGTTTCGAGCAGGGCAGGGCGCTGCCGGCGCAACTGGCCTATCTGTCGGCCGACGTGCCCGACACCTTGCTGCTGCAGGAGATCGCCTCATGAGCCGTTCACTCGACCGTCTGTACGACATGCTGCCGGTGGTGCAGCGCATGCGCGACGCGGAGCGCGATTATCCCTTGCGCGCGCTACTGCGGGTGATCAACGAACAAGTCAATCTGGTCGAGGAGGACATCGATCGGATGTACGAAAACTGGTTCATCGAAACCTGCGAGGACTGGGTGGTGCCTTACATCGGCGACTTGATCGGCTACCGCCCGGTGCACGCCGCCGGCGACGCGGCGGCCGGCGCGGCTCCAAGCCCAAGCCGCAACCGGGTATGGATACCGCGCCGCGAAGTGGCCAACACGCTGGCGCTGCGGCGGCGCAAGGGCGGCGTGGCGCTGCTCGAACCGCTGGCGGCCGCCGTGGCGGGGTGGCCGGCGCGGGCGGTCGAGTTTTACACCTTGCTGGCTTGGCGCCAGCATCTCGATCATTTGCGGCTCGATCGCGCGCGCGGCGTCGACCTGCGCGACGGCGCGGCGCTCGACCTGATCGGCGGGCCGTTCGATACCAGCGCGCGCTCGGTCGACGTGCGGCGCATCGGCTCGTCGCGCCGCGTCGGGCGGCATAACATCGCCAGCGTCGGCGTCTTCCTGTGGCGCCTGAAAGTTTATTCCGTCAGCCATGCGCCGGCCTATTGCGTGGAAAGCGCGGGCGCCGAATGTTACACCTTCAATGTGCTGGGCCACGACACCCCGCTATATACCTTGGCGCGGCCCGATTGCGCGCCGGAGCACAGCGCCGCCGAGCGCGACCTGCCGGTGCCGATCCGGCGCCGCGCGCTGGAAGAGCGGCTTGAAACGCGTCCGCCGCGCACCCAGGCCGTCGCCGGCTTGTACGGCGCGGGAAAAAGCCTGCTGATTTATGCGCCCGGCTGGCCCAACAAGCATGCGCCGCAGCCGGTGCCGCGCGAGTCCGTGGTGCCGGCCGACCTGTCCGACTGGACGTACCGGGCACCGCCCGGGGTGGTGGCGGTCGATCCGGTGCGGGGGCGCATGGTGTTCCCGGTCGGGCAGGCGCCCAAGCGCGGCGTGTGGGTGGACTACCACGCCGCGTTCAGCGCCGACATGGGCGGCGGCGAGTACGCGCGGCCGCTGTCGCAGCCGCTGGTGTTCGCGTTCTACCCGGTATGCAAGGACCGCCCGGGCGCCGGCGTGTTCGAGACCATCGGCGCGGCGCTGGCCCAGTGGCGCGCCGACCAGCAGGCCTTAGGCGCGCCGCCGGAAGACCTGAGCGAGCTGCCCGTGAGCGAGCTGGCGCAGTGGCGGGCGGCGCGGCTGCGGCTGCGCGCGGCCGTGATCGAAATTGGCGACAGTAGCGCATACAGCGAACGCATCGACATCGAGCTGGCCGCCAGCGAGAGTTTGCAGATCCGCGCCGCCAACCGCGCCCGCCCCGTGATTCGCCTGCTCGATTACCTGGCCCAGCGCGCCGACGGCTTCACCGTCTCGGGCCGGCGCGCCAGCCGCTTCACGCTCGACGGCGTGATCGTCACCGGGCGCGGGATGCGGATACTGGGCCCGGAGCGCGGCGACGGCGACCGCGTCGCGGACCAGGGCGGCGATGATGGCGCGGGGCCGGACGACCTGTGCGACGTGACCCTGCGCCACGTGACCCTGGTGCCGGGATGGGCGCTCGACTGCGACTGCGACCCGCGCCGCCCGAACGAGGCCAGCCTGGAGCTGTTGTACACCTCGGCGCGGGTGCGCATCGAGCACAGCATCATCGGCGGCATCGAGGTCGCGGCCGACGAAGTGCAAACCGATCCGGTCGATATCGCCATCAGCGACAGCATCGTCGACGCCACCGGCGGCGAACGCGGCGCGCTGGGCGCGCCCGATCTGTCGCTGGCGTTCGCGCGCCTGTCGATTTGCCGCAGCACCGTGATCGGCACGGTCGCCACCCACGCCATCGGCCTGGCCGAGAACACCATCTTCACGGGGCCGGTGACAGTGGGGCGGCGCCAGCACGGCTGCCTGCGTTACTGTTATGTGGCGCCCGGCTCGCGCACGCCGCGGCGCCATCGCTGCCAGCCCGAAGCGGCCGTGCAAGCCGCGTTCGAGCGCGCGCGCGACGCCGCCGCCACCGCCAATCAAGCGGCGCCCGACCCGGGCGCGCTGGACGCGCTGCGCGCGCGCGAAACCGATCGCGTGAACCCGCGTTTCACCAGCACCCGCTATGGCCATCCGGCGTATTGTCAACTGGCCCGCGACTGCGCCGCCGAGATCGCGCGCGGCGCCGACGACGAGTCCGAGATGGGTGCTTTTCACGGTCTCTTTCAGCCGCAGCGGGAAGCCAATCTGCGCGCCAGGCTGGAAGAGTACACCCCGGCGGGCATGGACGTCGGCATTTTGTTCGCAAACTAGGAGACCATAAGATGAAAGGCGATTTCACGCGCGACACCTTCGATGCCGCCAAACAGTTCAGCCGCGTGTTGATGCAGCAGGGCCGGGTCCAGGTGGACGCCGACTCGAACGAGCAAACCTCGATCCTGCTGCACTATCTGCATACGCTGGCGCGCGATATCTTCGGCGCGCACGCCGGTCCGGCCGGCGCGCTCGGCTTCGGCCTGGCGACCAAGGATACGCCGATCGATCTGGACACCATCGACGTCGATCCCGAGCGACGCCAGGTATTGAAGAAGCATATCGAGGCGGGCGACATCCTGATCGGGCCGGGGCGCTACTACGTGCGCGGCATGATGGTGGAAAACGCGCGCTACCTGCTCTATTCTGAGCAAGCCGGCTATCCGTTCGCCGATGGCTTGAGCGTGGAGCAGTTGTCCAAGCAGCCCTGGCTAGCCTACCTCGACGTGTGGGAGCGCCACGTCAGCTGCGTCGAGGACGATGACATCCGCGAGGTGGCGCTGGGCGGGCCGGACACCGCCAGTCGCGCGCAGCTGGTCTGGCAGGTGAAGGCGCTGGCCCGTCCCGACAATGCCGAATTATTCGATTGCGCTTACGTCGACGAGTTGACCGCGCGCCTGTCGCCGGTGCTGCGCGCGCGCGCCCGGCAAGCGAAAACGCCCACTGAATTGTGCGTGATCTCGCCCGAGGCCACTTATCGCGGCGCCGAAAATCAGTTATACCGGGTCGAGGTGCATCGCGGCGGCGTCGCC
The DNA here is from genome assembly GCA_043787615.1 of Janthinobacterium sp. GTDB lineage: Bacteria > Pseudomonadota > Gammaproteobacteria > Burkholderiales > Burkholderiaceae_D > Janthinobacterium. The sequence goes on from JAYVUV010000276.1 coordinate 8,964, forward strand.
AGCGACAACGCGCTGCTCACGCCGACGTTCAAATGGTCGCGTGAAAACGGCTCGGTGATCTTTCCGATCCAGCTGCTCGACGGCGCCAGCGCCACCTTGGCGCATCTGGGGCCGGACCAGTGCCTGGGCCTCAAGCAGGGCGACTGGGTCGAGGCGCTCGACGATCGCTTAACGCTGTCCGGCCACGCCGGGCCGCTGGCCCAGGTGGTGGCGGTCGACCGCGATCGCGGCAGCGTGACCTTGGCCTGGAGCGACGAGGCGGCGCACAGTTACAGCGAAGCGGAGGCGCGCGCCTGGCACGCGCTGCTGCGGCGCTGGGACCATCCCGGCGATCCGGCCCTGGACGGCGGGCTGGCCGTGCGAGAGCGCGGCGCCGACGAGGCCGGGCTGGCCGGCGGCTGGATCGAACTGGAGGACGGTGTCCAGATCTGGTTCGGCCAGGTCGGCGGCGTCTATCGCGGCGGCGACTATTGGTTGATTCCGGCGCGGGTGGCGACCGGCGACGTCGAGTGGCCGGACGATGTCGGCCCGGGCGGCAAACCGGTGGCGGCGGCGCGCGAACCGCATGGGCCACGTCACGCCTACGCGCCGCTGTTTCTGATGGCCGCAGGCGGGGTGGCGGCGCCGGACGGCCGCGCCGGCCAGGATTGCCGCTGCAAGATCGCGCCGCTGCCCTGCGCCGGGCCGGCCTGAGCAATGTTCGTGCCGACACCGGCGGAGGTGATGAGTGATGCTATTCTAGCAGTATCGCCCATAAAATTACCATTAACGCAATTATATTGGCATATTTTCCTTGTCATAATATTCATAATCAGCCTCTGATCGCGTTTTTTTTAAAATATTTCGCTTAAATCGCTAAACTTTTTCCGAAAAGCGTGGATACATTGCCAAATAGGGTCCGCCATGTGGTCATGGCGCGATTTTGGCGGGTATTCATTTAGGGGTGGAGCGTAATGGTCGCATTTGTCAGCGGTAATGGTTTGGGCTTGTTTAACAGTTCGCTTGGCGTGCTGGGCGGTGCGGGCGCGGTCGGTAATGCCGGCACCGGACGGGCGAACGAGGGTGTCTATGTCAACACCGCGAACGGCAACCTGATCCTGCAACGCCAGGACGACCTGCTGGTCTCGCGCGGCGCCGACATCGGCGTGGTGCGCACCTACAACAGCCAAGGCCAGCTCAACGACGACAATGGCGACAATTGGCGGCTGGGCGTGCACAAGCGCCTGACGGCGCTGAGCGGTACGCTCAATGCGGCCGGCAGCACGGTGCAGCGCACCGACGGCGATGGCGTCCAATTAACCTACACCTACGACCCGGCGCGCGCCCTGTACGTCAACAAGGACGGCGCCGGCAGCTTCGATACCTTGAAGTACACCAGCGCGAGCACGAGCTGGACCTGGATCGATGGCGGCAGCGGTTTGACCGAAACGTATGACTGGATCGGGGGCGCCGGCAAATTGCTCACGGTGGCGGAAATGAACGCGGCCACCAGCTTGCTCACTTATACCTACACCGGTAATTTGCTCACCTCGGTCGCCGATGCGTCGGGCGAGAAGACGGTGTTCACCTACACCGGCAATAACTTGATGTCGGTTGGCACTTCGCGCAACGATGCCACGACCGGCACCCGTGTACGTTACGGCTATGACACCAGCAACCGCCTGAGCAGTGTGACGGTCGATCTGACACCGGAAAACAATAGCGTTACCGACGGCAAGGTCTACACCACCACCTACACCTACGATGGCGTCAGCAACCGGGTCGCCAGCATGACCCAAACCGACGGCACCCAGGTCGATTTCATCTATACCGCCCAGAGCGACGCCAGCATCCGACTGACCCGCATCACCCAAACCTTGACCGGCAGCACGCGCGTGACCAATGTGACCTACGACTTGGCCAATCGCATTACCGCCGTCGATGACCCGCTCGGTTTCCGCACGTCGTACAGCTATGATGCCAAGGGACAGTTGCTCAATCTTCAAGGCCCGCCTGTCGCCGGTGTGACATCGAGCGTCAGCTATACCTACGATGTTGACGGTAATATTTCCAGTCAGACCGATGCGCGTGGCAATGCGATTGTTTATCAATATGATGCCAACGGTAACCAAGTCTTGCGTCGTGATGCGCTCGGCAACACCGTCACGCGTACCTATGGCGGCGCCAATCAACTGTTGACCGAAACGGTTTATCTGACGCCGGACCCCGACGGGGCGGGAGCCGCCGCCGCCGCCCAGCCGATCACCACCCGTTATGTCTACGATGCCGTCAACAATTTGCGCTTCCTGATCAGCGCCGACGGCCGCGTCACCGAACATCGTTATAGCCCCCTTGGCTTGCGAACGACGGATATAATCTATTCGGTTTCCCAGTACGATGCCAGCGGCTTGGCGGTCACTGCCGCGCCAACCGAGGCGGTGATGGCGACTTGGGTCGGCACGATCGACAAAACACGCAGCATTCGTACCGAGCTGACGTATGACTTCCGCAATTTGCTGCGTTTAAGCACCCGTTACGGCAAAGTCGACAGCGTCGGTGTCGGGGTAGTCGATGGCAACGAGGAAAAGACCCAATATTCTTACGACCAGGCAGGGTTGTTGCTCAATATCGTCAGCGCCAAAGGTATGGCGACAAGCGGTATCGCCACCGATTTTTTGACCAGCTACACTTACGACGGTCTGGGCCGGGTCTTGACCACCACCGATGCCCTGGGCGCGGTATCGTTGAACCAATACGACGATGCGGGCAACGCCACCACGACCAAGTTGGCCAATGGCTTGCAAACCACTTCCGTCTACAACAAAGCCGGCGAGTTGGCGAGCGTGATGCAGTCGGACGCCGCCAGTGTTTCCCTGGGCACGACCACCTATCAGTACGATACGGATGGCCGCTTGCGCATGACGCGCGATCCGCTCGGGCTGCGCCACTTCTATTCGTACAATAGCGTCGGTGATAGAGTCACCGAGGTCGATGAAAACGGCAGATTCACCGCTTATATTTATACCCGAGACCGGCAACTGGCGCAAACCACGGTGTATGCGAACGCACTGACCAAGGCCGCCGTGGTGGCCTTGCGGGGGCCGAGTGGCAATGGCGTCACCCTGGTGCCGCCAACGGCGCCAGATCCTTCCGCGGGCGACCGCAGCGTGTTCAGTCTGTACGACAAAGCGGGGCGGCTCGCCAAAACCATCGACCCGCGCGGCTTTCTGACCGAACGCCAATATGACGGCGCTTCGCGCCTGATCGCGCAAATCCAGTATGCCACCCCCGTCTCCGGTTACGCCGGGCTGGGAATCGACGCGCCGCTCAATTCGCCGGCCTACACGGCGGCGGTCGACAGCGTCAACGATCGCCAGACGCGCTATTTCTATGACAACGATGGGCATCCGACGGGGACGCTCGACGGCGAAGGTTATCTTTCGGAAAACGTCTACGACGCCGCCGGCCGCACGGTCCACAGCGTCGGTTACGC
>JAYVUV010000277.1:0-2435 GCA_043787615.1 Janthinobacterium sp.
GAAAAAATCCAGTTCGGGCAAGGCCGCCGAATGTTGCGCCACCCGTTTCATCACGGTGGCGGCCATGTCGGTGCGCGCCACCACGGACGGGGCGGCGAACATGTGCGGCAGCGTCAGGGCCAGGGTGCGGCGTTCGCCCAGGTAGGTCAACGCCTGGTCGACCAGGCCGTGCCGGTCTCCCTCGGGCGACACCAGCACGTGCCGCAGGTCGAGGAAGACGCGCAGCGTCATGCCCTGGCGCAGCGCCGGATGGCCGCGCCGGACGATGGTCACGAACTGGTCGCGCAGGACCGAGCGCGTCATGATCCGGTTCTCGGCCCGGGTCGGCGGCACGCCCACGGCGGCGTCGATGGCGCCCGCGTCGAGCAGATCGATGGCGCTGTCGCGGGGTCCGATCATGTGCGCCGACAAGGACAAGCCCGCGCCTTGCCGCGCCAAGGCCTCGGCCAGGGCGGGCAGCAGCACGTAGGCCGGATATTCCGCCAGGCCGAGCGTGAAATTGAAGGTGGCCCCGGCCGGTTCGAAGCGCGGGCGCGGCAGCAGCGCCGCCGCGATCTGGCCGAGCGCCTGGGCGACCGGCTCGGCCATTTCCCTGGCCTTGGGCGTGGGCAGCAAGCCATGCGCGCCGCGCAGGAACAGGGGATCGTCGAACAAGATGCGCAGGCGCGACAGCGCCGCGCTCATGGCGGGCTGGCTCACGCCGACGCGGGCGGCGGCGCGCGTCACGTTGCGTTCGCTCACCAGCGCGTCGAAGGCGGCTAGGAGGTTAAGGTCGATACCATGAAAATTCATATTTCAAATGTTGAGATATACAAGATATTTGTTGGATAAATTTTAGTCGACTCCTTAGAATTGATCCATACCTCGCGGCAACTTTGCGCGAAACATGCCGGGAAAGGCGCGGAAAGGCGCGCACCCGACCCTCGATTGTTTAGACTGAAAGGTTTTACCATGAAAAAATTCTTCGCCACGCTCACCCTGGTCGCTTGCGCCGCGACCGCCCACGCCTCCGACCGCGACGTGGTCGAGACTTTTTACACCGGGCTGCTGAGCGGCACCACGCAGGCGAACTTGCCGGCGCGTGTGGCCGAGGTGCTGGCGCCCGATTGGCAAAGCGTGGGCGGCTATACAGCTGCGGCCAAGACGCGCGATCAATTCGTGGCCGAACTGGGCGGATTGGGCGACGCCGCGCCTACCTTGCACTGGAAAATCGAAGAAATCGTTCAGGCGGGCAATCGCTTCATCGTGCGCGGGCGCGCCACGGCCGTTCCGGTCCAGCCCTTCCTCGGCGCGGCGCCGACCGGGCGCGGCTTCGACATCATGTCGATCGACATTCACACCGTCGAGCACCATAAAATCGTCAAGAGCTACCACGTCGAGGATTGGCACGGCGCGCTGGCGCAAATCGCGGGAAAATAATGCTGAAGGCGCTGCGATAATCCTGGCCTGATTGAAAGCTTGTGCCGCACGTAGCGCCGCGCCCGCGCGCTTTCTTTACCTGTCTTTACCCCGGCCCGACGGCGTTTTACATGGCGCGGGGCGACAATGGATGCTCTCATTGCCGTCATAAGGACATTTCATGCACACCACAAAAAAACCATGGACGGGCTCGTTGCTGGCGTTGGCGCTGGCATTGCCGTTGGGGGCGGGCGCCGCGCCGGCTCCGGACACGCGGCCCGAGCCCGACATGGGGCGCGGGCCGGGCATGTGCCACGAACCCAACATGTGCCACGAGTCGAACCCGCGTCGCGAACCGATGGGGCCGCCATTCGGCCACGGAGGACCCGGCGGCGGCTTGCCGCCTTTCATGCGCGGCATCGACTTAACCGAGGCGCAACAAGACAAGGTATTCGCGCTCCTGCATGCGCAAGCGCCACTGATGCGCGAACAGCATAAGAGCATCGCCAAAGCGCATGCGGCGCTGCACGCGCTTGCCGCGTCCGGCGCCTTCGACGACGCAAAGGCGGGCGCGCTGGCGCAGTCGGTCGGGCAAGCCATGGCCGCCTTGACCTTACAGCAAGCCAAGTCCGAGCAACAGTTGCTGGCCTTGCTGACTCCCGCGCAGCGCCAGCAAGTGGAGCAAAGCGAACGGGACGGCCCGCGTCGCGGTCCGCACCGAGACGCGCCGCCGCGTCCGCAATAGATCGCCGGCCCGCGCGGGCCGCCACCGGTAGCGCCTATGACGGCGGCGCACGGAGTGCGCCGCCGCAGCGGCCAGATCGGGCCACGATCATCGGTGACGACCGGGTGAGCACCACGGTCATGCCGCCGCCGCGCGCGTGGCCATGGTGACGGAAAACGCCACCGCGGCCGTATATCGGCCCCGACCGTGGCGGTCGAGGCCGGCGCCAATGTGCAAGCCTTAGCCCAGAAAGCCCAGGTTGCGCGCGCTGAAGTTGCCGATGTTGGGGAACACATCGGCCAACTGGCTGTCG
>JAYVUV010000278.1:0-4542 GCA_043787615.1 Janthinobacterium sp.
TGTTGACAAGCCTGTGAGCCAGCCCATATAGTGCCTCAGCGCTCGCGGCACAGGCGCCACGCCTATCCGGTCGCCCTCACAGTTAGCGAATACATTACAACCATGATCGAATATCTCATCGGAGTCGACGGCGGCGAACTGGCCCAGGGCCACAGCGGCCCGTCCGGCCTGTCGCACGGCATCGGCGCGGCCTGGGACGCGGTCGAGCAAGCCGTGGCGATGGCGTTTTCCGCCGCCGCGCTGGCGCGGCCCGCGCGCGCCGCCATGGCCATCGGCCTCGGCTTGGCCGGGGTCCACAACAAACAATGGGCCGGCGACTTCATCGCCGCCCAACCCGGCTATGCCGCCGTGGCGCTGGAAACGGACGCCTTGACCACCCTGCTGGGCGCCCACCGCGGCCGGCCCGGCGCCATCGTCGCCATCGGCACCGGCAGCGTGGGCGAAGTGCTCGACCGCGCGGGCGGGCGGCGCGAAGTGGGCGGCTGGGGCTTCCCCAGCGGCGACGAGGCGGGCGGCGCCTGGATCGGCATGCGCGCGGTCGGCCACATCCAGCAAGTGCTGGACGGGCGGGCCGCCGCCAACCCCTTCGCCCAAGCCGTGATCGCCGCTTGCGGCGGCGAGCGCGACGCGATCCAGCGGTGGCTGGCCGGCGCCAACCAAACCGCCTACGCGCAACTGGCCCGGCTGGTGCTCGAACACGGCCGTGGCAACCCGGTCGCCAACGCCATCTTGACCGAGGCCGGCTACCAGGTGGCCCTGATCGCGCAAGCGCTCGACCCCGGCGCCGACCTGCCGGTCGCCCTGTGCGGCGGCTTGGCCGAACCGCTGCGCGCCTATCTGCCCGACACGCTGCTGCGGCGCGTGGTGGCACCGCACGGCGACTCGGCCGCCGGCGCGCTGCGGCTGATCGACAGCCATCTGCGGGAGCGTGCCTGATGCTGGCCAAACTGAGCGAATTCAAACCGGACCCGAACAGCGACACGCCGCTGTATATGCAGCTGGCCAATATGCTGTCGGACGGGATCGCCGGCGGCGATTGGCGCGCCAACCAAGCCTTGCCCTCGGAGCGGGTGCTGTCGGAGCTGCTCGAAGTGTCGCGCGTGACGGCGCGCAAGGCGATCGACATGCTGTGCGAGCGCGGCATGCTGACCCGCAAACGCGGCTCCGGCACCTACATCACGCCCAAGCTGGAGCAGCCGCTGTCGCGCCTGACCAGCTTTTCGGAAGAACTGCGCCAGCGCGGCTTCACGGCCGGCTCGCGCTGGCTGCAACGCGACATCGGGGTGGCCGCGCCGCTCGAACTGCTGTCGCTGGGCCTGTCGCCGCACATGCCGGTGGCGCGCCTGAAGCGCTTGCGCACCGCCGACGACGTGGTGATGGCGATCGAGACCACCACCATTCCGGCCCTGTACATGCCCGATCCGCAGCTGGTCACCGATTCGCTGTACGGCTTTCTGGAATCGCGCGGCACCATTCCGATGCGCGCGCTGCAGCACATCCGCGCCGTCAACGCTACTGCGGACCAGGCCAAGCTGGCCAACATCAAGACGGGTGAGGCGATGCTGCACATCACCCGCGTCAGTTATCTCGACAACGGCGCGGCGGTGGAGCTGACCCACTCGTATTGCCGCAGTGATTATTATGAATTCGTAGCGGAGTCGCGTAGATGAGCGTCGCAATCAAAGGCAATATCCTGACACCGGACGGCTGGATCCATGGCGCCATCGCCTTCGGCGAGCGCGTCGAACACGTGCGCGGCGAGGCGCGCCACCCGTCGGTCAACGGCGACGACTATGTGCTGCCCGGTTTTATCGACCTGCACGTGCATGGCGGCGGCGGCAAGGACATCATGGAAGGCGGCGACGCGGTCCACACCATCGCCGCCATCCACGCCCGCCATGGCACCACCAGCATGCTGGCCACCACCATGACGGCGCCGCCGGAAGACATCGACCTGGCCTTGAAGGCCATCGGCGAGGCGTGCGCCAACCGCCGCCCGGGCGGCGCGCGCGTGCTGGGCGCCCATCTGGAGGGCCCCTACATCAACTCCGGTAAACTGGGCGCGCAGCCGAACTACGCGCGCCCCGCCACCCTGGCCGAAGTGCGGCGCCTGGCCACGTACGCGCCGCTGCGCCTGATCACGGTGGCGCCCGAAATCGCCGGCCATCTGGCCCTGGTGCGCGAATTGAGCGAGGCCGGCATGCGGGTCCAGATCGGCCACACGCTGGGCGCCTACGAGGACGGCGTGGCCGCCCTGGAGCATGGCGCGGCCGGCTTCACCCACCTGTTCAACGCCATGAGCGGCCTGCATCACCGCGAGCCGGGCATGGTCGGCGCGGCCCTGGCCCACGCCGAATACGCGGAACTGATTCCGGACCTGCTGCACGTGCATCCGGGCGCCATCAAGGTGGCCCTGCGCGCCATTCCGCGCCTGTACTGCGTGACCGATTCCACGGCGGCCACCGGCATGCCGGACGGCGAATACATGCTGGGCCGGCACACCGTACACAAATGCATGGGCGGCGTGCGCCTGCCCGACGGCACCCTGGCCGGCTCCACCCTGACCATGGACCAGGCGCTGCGCAACCTGGTCGGCCTGGGGCTGGAACTGGCCGACGCGTCGGCCCGGGTCTCCACCTATGCGGCCGATTATCTTGGCCTGCAAGACCGCGGCCGCCTGGCCGCGGGCAGCTACGCCGATCTGGTGGTACTCGATCGCGATCTCAAACTCAAAGCCGTGTATATAGAAGGAGAATTGTTGTGACCTCAATGATGTTGAAAGAAGCCCTGTCCGCCGCCGAATGCGTCGCTCTGCAACTGTCCAGCGACACCGAACGCTACGCGGAGCTGGGCCGCAAATTGAGGAGCACCTCCTTCTCGACCGCGCTGACGGTGGCGCGCGGCAGCTCGGACCACGCCTCGGCCTACGCCGCCTACCTGATCATGTCGCGCCTGGGACGGGTGGTGGCCTCGCTGCCGATGTCGCTCGTCACGCTCAACAAAGCGCCCCTGATCACGCGCGACACGCTCACCATCGCCATCTCGCAATCGGGCCAGAGCCCGGACGTGGTCGAACCGATCCGCTACTTCCGCGACGGCGGCGCCACCACCATCGCGCTGGTGAACGACATCGAGTCGCCGCTGGCGCAGGCGGCCGAATGGGCCATCCCGCTACACGCCGGCAAAGAGCACAGCGTGGCCGCCACCAAGAGCTTCATCGCCAGCCTGGTGGCCGGCGCGCGCCTGGTGGCGCACTGGCAGAACGACCCGGAACTGCAAGACGGCCTGGCAGCGCTGCCGGACGCGCTGCGCGTGGCCGCCCAGCTGGATTGGTCGTCCGCCATCGAAGTGCTGGCCCCTGCCAAAAACATCATGGTGGTCGGGCGCGGCATCAGCTTCCCGGTGGCCCTGGAAGCGGCCCTGAAATTCAAGGAAACCTCGGCCCTGCAAGCCGAGGCGTTCAGCGGCGCCGAAATCAAGCACGGCCCGATGGCGCTGATCGAGGAAGGCTATCCGCTGCTGATTTTCGCCACGCGCGGCCCGAGCCAAGCCGGCCTGCTGCAATTGGCCGGCGAAATGCGCGGCCGTGGCGCGCGCGTGATCCTGGCGGCGCCGGCCGACGTGGCCGAGCGCGACCTGACCCTGCCCACCGCCGCCACGCCGGATCTCGATCCGATCGTCGCCATCCAAGCCTTCTACGTGATGGCGGCCAATCTGTCGGCCGCGCGCGGCATGGACCCGGACCGTCCGCGCCACCTGAGCAAAGTCACCAAGACCAACTAAGCGTCTCCAGCGGCCGCCCTGACCATGAAGACCCAGCATTCGCGCGGCGCCGCTCTGGCCATGGCCGCCGCAATGGCGGCGGCGCTGGTCTTTTTTTATCCGGGCGCGGACCTGCCGGCGGCGCGCGCGACCGCGGGCCGCCAAAAAATCGAATTTTGGACCTTCAGCATGAAACCCAAGTTCACGCCCTACTTCGAGGACCTGGTGCGGCGCTACGAAAGCGCCCATCCGGAGGTGGCGCTCGAATGGGTCGACTTTCCGTGGGACGTGATCCAGACCAAGCTGGTGACCCGCATCGTGGCCGGCACCCCGCCCGCGCTGGTGAACCTGAACGTGCCGTGGGCCGACGAATTCGCCCGCGACGGTTTACTCACGCCGGTCGACGACTTGCTGGCCGAGGCCGGGCCGCGCTACCTGCCGGCCGCGCTGCAAGACCTGCGCTTCGGCGGACGCACCTACGGTTTTCCCATGTATAGCAACGTCGCCGTGATTACGTATAACACCGCCCTGTTCAAGCAGGCCGGCTTGACGCGCGCGCCGCGCGACCTGGACGAGCAACTGGCCTTCGCGCGCCAGATCGCGGCCCGCACCGGAAAAGCCGGCCTGTGCCCGGCCCTGTCCAAGATCGACGGCTTGATGATGCAGCAAGGCTTGCCCCTGATCGTGGACGGCAAGGCCGTGTTCAACTCGGCCCGCCACGTCGCGCTGATCGCCAAACTGGCCGCCACCTACCGCGCCGGCGGCCTGCTCAAGGACAGC
>JAYVUV010000279.1:0-22779 GCA_043787615.1 Janthinobacterium sp.
CGCCCCCACCGTCCAGGAGCCCATCATGCCTATCGCCATCGCCTCTTCCCCGACCGCCGCCGGCCTGGCCCTTGCCGGCCAGTCCGCCGCCGCCGCCGACGTCCAAGCCCAGGATGGCGCGGCCGCCTTGTCGCCGGCCGCCAAGGCGCGCCAGCAACTTAACGCCGCCATCTTGCAATCGTCGTTGACGGTGTCGCTCAGCGCCGAAAACGCGCCGCTGGCGCTGGTCTTCAAGACCGCCCTGACCGGCATCAATGAAGCCCTGCAAGCCGATTTCGGCCCGGACGCGATCGCCAAGGCCAGCGGCCAGGACAACACGCCGGAAGGCACCGCGAGCCGCATTGTATCGCTGTCGACCGCATTTTACGATGCATTCAAACAGCAGCACCCCGGCGAGGACCAGGACGCGGTCTTGAACAAGTTTCTCGACACGGTGCGCAGCGGCGCCGACACCGGTTTCAAGGAGGCGCGCGACATCCTGGGCGGCTTGAAGGTGCTGGGCGGCGACGTGGCCGCCAATATCGACAAGACTTATGCTTTGGTGCAAAAGGGCTATGACGACTTCGCCGCCGCCCAGCGCAAGGGCGCCTCCGACGGCGCCTGAGGGCGTGGCAGGCCACCCGGCGCGGCGCCCGCCGCCCGGGATCTTCCTTTCTGTTCATTTCTTGCCCGCTCCGGCACGGCACGGGCCGTTACCCGGTCCCGGCACCCGGTCCCGGCGCCCGATTCGCTAAGCGAACGCGGTAAAAACGTGGTGCATGCGACAATCCCTCCACATCGGCATTGCTTGCGGCGGACTCGCGGTCCGGCGGCAGGGAACGTTGATGCCTAGTATGATCTCATCAACTCATAAAGGATTGACCATGCGTCTACCATTGATTTCACCGGCCGAACTGAGCGCCGAACAAAAACCCTTGTACGACGCCATGCGCGCCGGCATCGCCAGCAACTTCAACGCGTTCAAGGTCGAGCGCGAGGATGGCGCCCTGATGGGGCCATGGAACCCGTGGCTGCACGAGCCCGGCATCGGCAAGGCGATCTGGGATTTGACCCTGGCCATGACGGCCAACGCCAGCTTGCCCGACAATGTGCGCCAGATCGCCATTCTGGTGGTGGGCGCCCGCTTCGACGCGGCCTACGAAATTTACGCCCACATCGCGGTCGCCGAGCACGACGGCATGGCGCCAGAGCGCCTGGCCACCCTGGTGGCCGAACTCAAGCCGAACGACTTGAACCAAGAGGAAAGCATCGCCTTCGATGTCGCCTACTCGCTCAGCCGTGGCGGCGTGCTGCCGGAACCGCTGTACCGGCTGGGCCTGTCCACCTTCGGCCAGCACGGCTTGAACGAACTCATTTATCTGGTCGGCCTGTACGCGATGGTGTCGACCACCCTCAACGGCTTCAACGTCCCGGTGCCCGAACGTGAATAACGATCATCCCGAAAACTGGCGCCACGGCGCCGCCGGCGCCAGCGCCGCGCCGGAGCCGGCCAAGCCTTGCGCCGGCCCGTTCGAAAGCATCGCCTTGCTGTTGCAGGGCGGCGGCGCGCTGGGCGCCTACCAGGCCGGCGTCTACCAGCGCCTGCTCGAGGCCGGAGTCGAGCCGACCTGGGTGGCCGGCATCTCGATCGGCGCCATCAACAGCGCCATCATCGTCGGCAACGCGCGCGAAGACCGGGTGGCGCGACTGCGCAGTTTTTGGGAATTGGTCAGCGACGCCGGCGACGGCGGCTTGAGCGAGTTTTGGGACGCCACCCACTTGACCGACGCCTCGCGCGCCCTGGTCAACCAGATGGCGGCCGGGCGCGTCATGCTGCGCGGGGTGCCGGGCTTTTTCGAGCCGCGCATGCCGCCGCCCTACCTGAGTCTGGGCGGCGGCACCGCCACCAGCTATTACGACACCACCCCCTTGCGCGCCACGCTGGAGCGGCTGGTCGATTTCGACCGCATCAACGCGCGCGAAATGCGCCTGAGCGTGGGCGCCGTCAATGTACGCACCGGTAACTTCGCGTATTTCGACAACGCCAGCGAAACCATCCGTCCCGAGCACATCATGGCCAGCGGCGCCTTGCCGCCCGGCTTCGACGCGGTCGAAATCGACGGCGAGTTTTACTGGGATGGCGGGATGGTGTCGAACACCCCGCTGGACTGGGTGCTGTCGGCCCGTTCCGGGCTGGACACGCTGGTGTTGCAGGTGGACTTGTGGAGCGCCGCCGGCACCTTGCCGCGCGACTTGGCCGGGGTGGCGGTGCGCATGAAGGAAGTGCAGTTTTCCAGCCGCACCCGGGCCGCCACCGACAGTTTTCGCAAGATGGAAAAACTGCGCATGGCCTTCAACGAGTTGCTGGCCCAGATGCCGCCCGAACTGGCCGCCACCCCGCAAGCGAAGCTGCTGGCCGAGGCTTCCGATCAAGCGCTCTACAATATCGTCCAGCTGGTCTACCGTTCGCCCAACTACGAGGGCCAGATCAAGGACTTCGAGTTTTCGCGCCGTACCATGGAAGAGCATTGGCGCTCCGGTTACAAGGATGCCGAGACCACGCTCAGCCATCCCGAGGTGCTGGCCCTGCCCAGCATGGCGCAAAGCCCGGCCATTTTTGATTTTCTTACTGCCAAACATCACAATACTGAAGGAACGTCCTCATGAATTTGCAAGATAAAGTCGCCGTCGTCACGGGCGCGGCCAGCGGTATCGGTAAAAACATCGCCAAGGTATTTTTCGACAACGGCGCCAAGGTCGTCATCGCCGACTTGAACCTCGAAGCGGCGCAGGCGGTCGCGCGCGAGTTCGATGAAAGCGGCAAACGGGCCATGGCGGTGGCCATGGACGTCACCGACGAAGCGCAAGTGGACGCCGGCATCGCCGCCGTGGCCACCGCGTTCGGCGGGGTCGACATCCTGGTCTCGAACGCCGGCATCCAGATCGTGGCGCCGGTCGACACCTACGAGTTCGCCAATTGGAAAAAAATGTTGGCGATCCACTTGGACGGCGCCTTCCTGACCACCCGCGCTTGCTTGAAACTGATGTACGCACAGAAACGCGGCGGCAGCGTGATTTATATGGGATCGGTGCACTCGAAAGAAGCGTCGGTGCTCAAGGCCCCGTACGTGACGGCCAAGCACGGCCTGGTCGGCTTATGCAAGGTGGTGGCCAAGGAAGGCGCCGCCCACGGCGTGCGCGCCAACGTGATTTGCCCCGGCTTCGTGCGCACCCCGCTGGTGGAAAAGCAAATCCCCGAGCAAGCCAAGGCGCTCGGCATCAGCGAGGACGATGTGATCAAGAAAGTGATGCTCAAGGAAACCGTGGACGGCGAGTTCACCACCGTGGACGACGTGGCCCAGACCGCGCTGTTCCTGGCCGCTTTCCCCAGCAACGCCTTGACCGGCCAATCGATCGTGGTCAGCCACGGTTGGTTCATGCAGTAAGTTAAGTTAAGGCCGCGCCGCCGGCCCGCTTAACGTGAGCGGCGAACGGCGGTAAAAGTTTCCGGCGACGGCCGGCGTGCGTATCAATCCGATACGCGGTCGCGCCCGCCGTCCTTGGCGCGGTACAGGGCCGCGTCGGCGGCGGCGATCAAGCCTTGCTCGTCCTGCCCGGTCAGCAAGCTGGCCACGCCGAAGGAAGCGGTGACATGCGGCAGCGGGTGCGTCTCGTCCAACACCTCGGCCAGGCGCAGCCGTTCGCACAGGCGCTCGGCCACCAACGCCGCCACCTGCTCGCTGGTGTTGGGCAAGATCACCATCATTTCTTCGCCACCGTAACGCACCGCGAAATCGCTGGGCCGCAAGGCCGCGCTCAGCACTTGGGCCGCCGCGCGCAAGGCTTGGTCGCCGGCCGGATGGCCGTGCCGGTCGTTGAATCGCTTGAAGTGGTCGAGGTCGATCATGATCAGGGCCAGCGGGGTGCGGCCGGCGTGCGCGTTGGCTACCATATTGGGCAACACATCGTTCAGCCACGCCCGGTTGTACAAGCCCGTCAAGCCATCGACCATGGACAGCTGGCGATAAAATTCGCCCAATTTTTGGCGTCGCCGCAGCTGGGCGTTGGCGGCGCGGATGCGGAAGGACAGCAGGCGCAGCAGATTGCGCGCCAGCACGCAGGACTCGTCGATCAGGCGCCACACCAGGTCGGCTTCGATCACCAACAGATCGGTTTGCTCCAGGGCGAAGATGGCCGATAGATTGCTTTCCTCGTCGAGCACCGATTGTTCGCCCACGCTTTCGCCGGGCAAGACCTTGCTCACGGTGCCGTCGGACAAGCCGGTGCGGGTATCGGCGGCCACCGCCAGCGCGCCGCGCAGCACGATATACAGTCTGGCGCGCTTGCCGTCGGTCAGGGCTTGCTCGGGCCGCAGGCGCAGGATGGGGCACAGGGCCAGCAGGCTGGCGACCAGCGGATTCGGTGAATCGCGAAACAGTTGCAGGTCGTCGATGCGGTACGTCGATGCGCCGAAGGTGCTGATGTATTCCACAATGGGCTTTCATAATGCGGCACTGCTGGGCGGGCAGGGCGCCGCTTTCATGATAGCGCATACGATGTCGCGGTGAAATGTGAAGCGGGTTCGCGCCGCGTCGATCGCGCAAAGCGCTGGCGTATTTGCCACAGATCGGGCTTGAACGCTGTTCGTCTTGCTATGTTGTCAACGATGCACTATCGAACGGCGCGGCCGACGCCAAGGGGAGGCTCGGCGGCATGACTGGCCTGTGGTCGATGTAAGTGCGAGGGGAAATGTTCGGCTGTGTGGCGCCGCGACCGGCCCGCGCCTTGCGCGCGACCGGGCGGCGCCGCCGTGGTGGCGGGCTTATTCGCCGCTGTCGGCGCTGTCGCCGGCGGCCAGTTCGGCTGTCACGGCTTTGCCGCCGACATGGCGTTTGCTGTCGTGCAAGCGGCCCAGGGCACTGTCGATGGCCCGTTTGAGTTTGTCGGCGGCGCCGGAAATGGCTTGGTGCAAGGTGGCGTTATGGTCGCTCACGGCGATCGCTTGATAGCCCGTCACGCGCGCTTCCATCAGGCAGCGATTTTCGCCGTCGGCCGATTTTTGACTATTGTTTTCGCTCAGGTGCACTTCGACGCGGGTGATGTGCTCGCTGAAACGGTGAATCGCCGCCTCGACCACGGATTGCACATGGTCGTCCAGGCCGGCACGGTTTTCGATGGTGCGGTCGGTATTGATATTAATTTGCATATTTACTCCCGGTTATTCATAAATAAAACCCAATCAACCGGCCGGCGAGCGCCCATGCGGGCGGCGCTCTTGCTGCGCGGAGGCAGCTGCCTGTGTCCATTTCCGCGTGCGGTCCAGCCGCATCGGCCGCCGATGTCTTACGTTTTTGCACACGAATCCATCTTACTCCTTTTCGGCCGGCATGCCCGTCCGCTTCGCCTGGCTGCTAGTCGTGCAGCAGGCCGGCGGCGATATTGATCGACAGGCCCAGGATCACCAGGTTGAAGAAAAAGCACAGCACCGACTGGCCCAGCACGATCTTGCGCATCTTGGCGCTGTGCACCGCCACGTCCGAGGTTTGCACCGCCACCGAGATGGTGAAGGAAAAATACAGGAAGTCCCAATAGTCGGGATTGTCTATCTTGTCCGGAAAACACAGCGGGCGCTGTTCGGGGTCGGCGCGGTAATACTGATGCGCGTAATGGAAGCAAAACAGGGTGCCGACCAGGAACCAGGAACCGGTCAAGGTCAACACCGTGAACGCATAATGCACGCCGCGTTCGTCGGCGCTCATGTCGGCCACCGAGGAGAGCTGGGAAAAAATGGCCGCCAGGCTCATCAACGAGGCCACCGACAGGGTGGTCAGCACGATGGCGGCCCGTTCGTCTTGCCTGGCCGCCAGCGCGCGCACGTCGTCGTGGTCGGCCCGCATCATCATCCAGGCCATGGTGAGCAGGTAGATCCACACCCCCGCGTCCCAGGCGGTCAGCACGCGCGTGATCCAGCTCCAGGAATGGGGCAGCAGGGGCGCCAGCAAGACGCCGATGCCGATCCCCAGGCTCAGGTGGGGACGGCTACGGATGAAACTATGGAAGGGCAAGGTCAGGCGCATGGTGGCGGGCGGTAAAGGATGAAGCCGCCATCTTAGACTACAACGGCCGGGGCGCGACCATCGCCACGTTCACGCCGCGCCGGTCTGGCCGGCCAGCTTGGCCGCTTCTTCTTTTTCGTGGTGGGGAAAACGGTCCATG
The DNA here is from genome assembly GCA_043787615.1 of Janthinobacterium sp. Taxonomy (GTDB): domain Bacteria; phylum Pseudomonadota; class Gammaproteobacteria; order Burkholderiales; family Burkholderiaceae_D; genus Janthinobacterium. The sequence goes on from JAYVUV010000279.1 coordinate 6,196, forward strand.
CGCGAGAGCACCGGAAACAGATAGGCCCACAGCCCCGTCACGGCGACGGTGGCGGCGCCGCCGAACAGGATCGCGCGCACCAGACCCAGCCAGCCGGCCGTGATGCCCGATTCGAATTCGCCCAATTCGTTGGAGGCGCCGATGAACACCGCGTTGACGGCGCTGACCCGGCCGCGAATCGCGTCCGGCGTTTCGAACTGCACCAGCAGATGGCGCACGTAGACGCTAACCATGTCGCCGGCGCCCATCAAAAACAGCGCCACCAGGGCCACCAGCATGCTGCCGGTGGCACCCAGGGCCACGGTGGCCAGGCCGAACAGGGCCACCCCGCCGAACATCCACAGCCCGACCCGGCGCGTGATGGGAAAAAACGCCAGCAGCACCGAGCACAGGGCCGCGCCCGCGCCCGGCATGGTGCGCAGCAAACCGAGCCCGGTCGGGCCGGTGTGCAGCACGTCGTGCGCCAGGGCCGGGAGCAGGGCGGTGGCGCCACCGAACAAGACGGCGAACAAGTCGAGCGAGATGGCGCCCAGCATGATCGGGCGCGACCAGACGAAGCGCAAGCCCTCGAGCACGGTGTGCCAACTGGCCGGCGCGCGGTTCAGCGCTTGCGGCGCGGCGTGGGTGAGCGCCATCAAGCCCACCGCCAGCACCAGCAACAGCGCCGAAATCAGATACACCGCCTTCGGTCCGGCCAGGTACAGCAAGCCGCCCAGGGTGGGGCCGAGGATCACCGCGATATGGAAGCTGGAGGAACTGAGCGCGACCGCCTTGCTGAACAATTCGGTCGGCACCATGTTCACCAGCACCGCCTGGGTGGCCGGCATCATGAAGGCGCGCGCGCTGCCGAACAGCACCAGCACGCCGAACACGGGCCACACCACGCTCAAACCGGCCAGGGTGAAGCCGAGCAGGGCCAGCGCGCACAGCAATTGGGCGCCCATGCACAGGGCGATGATGTTGCGCCGGTTGTAGCGGTCGGCGGCGTGGCCGGCGATCAAGATCAGCAGCAGGAAGGGGGCGAATTGCGCCAGGCCGATCAAGCCCAGGTCGAACAGGCTGCCCGTCAACTGGTACACCTGCCAGCCGATGGCCACGCTTTGCATTTGCACCGCCAGGGTGCCCAGGATGCGGGCCGACAGGTAGAGCGAAAAGTTTCGGTGGCGTAAAACGCTGAAACCGTTGTTCGACGAAGACAAAGACATGGGGGCTTTCTGCGGAACGGAGTTGCCGTAGATTAAAATAGTATCTGGCCGGAATTATTCCGCACTATTGTGCCTGATCTTGGCGGCCCGTGGGCGGCGGCGGATCGGGTTTTTGTTAGCGTACTCATGCATAAGACTATTTTCGATACACCGGTGATCAACAGCTTGATGCGCTGCTTGTCCTTGGCGCTGCTGCGTTTGCTCGGCTGGAAGACCGAGGGCATCCGCCCCGAGCAGCCGAAATACGTGCTGATCGCCGCGCCCCACACCAGCAATTGGGATTTCCCCTACACCATGATGTTGTGCTTCGCGCTCGGGCTGCGCGTGTATTGGATGGGCAAGGCGAGCTTGTTCCGCTGGCCGCTGGGGCCGTTGGCGCGCTGGCTGGGCGGCATTCCGGTGCAGCGCAGCGTCACCGCCAACATGGTGCAGGCGACCGTCGACACCTTCGGCCGCCAGTCGCGGCTGGTGATTGTGGTGGCGCCGGAAGGCACGCGCGGCAAGGTCAGCCACTGGAAGACCGGGTTTTACCATATCGCCCATGGCGCCCGGGTGCCGGTGGCCCTGGCTTACCTCGACTACCAGCGCAAGGCTGGCGGCATCGGCCAGATGTTCCACACCACGGGCGACATCGAAGCCGATATGCAGCAGATCCAGCAGTTCTACCGCGGCGTCATCGGCAAGAACCAGGACCAGTTCAACGCGGCCCAGATCAAGGCCCGGTCCCAGGCCCAGGCCGAAGCCCGGGCCAAAGCCGAGGCCGAGTCCAAGCGCCCGCGTTAATCCTGCAAGCGATGCATGATCGGCTTGAGCGCCGGATACGCGTCGCGGTACACCGCGAAACGGGTTTGATACAGGGCGTGGCGTTGCGCGTCCGGCTCGGTGCGCGCCACCAGCGTGACCCAACCCCGCCGCACTTGCTCGGGCGTGACCAGGCCGGTGCCGGCCGCCGCCAGCAAGGCCGCGCCCAGGGCCGCCTCCACGTTTTCGGCGATGGTGTACACCGGGTAGCCGGTCACGTCGGCGATGATCTGCATCCACAGGTCGGACTGGGCCGCGCCGCCCACCACCACCAGTTTTTCGTCGAGCGAGCGGGCGCCGCGCCGGCCGGCGTCGATATTGTGCTTCAGCGCGAAGCTGAGCCCTTCCAGCACCGCGCGATACAGGTGGGCCCGCGTGTGGTACAGGCTCAGGCCGAGGAAGGCGCCGTTCGCTTTCGGGTCCCAGATCGGGCTGCGTTCACCCATCAGATACGGCAAAAACAGCACCCCGTCGGCGCCGGCCGGCACTCGCGCCGCGTTCTCCTCCATCAGCGCGTGCACCTCGCGCCCGCCGCGTTCGGCGGCGTCCACATCGGCCTGGCAAAACGCGTCGCGGAACCAGCTGATCGAGGCGCCGGCCGTGATGGCGCCGCCGAACACATATAAATCCTCCCGGCCGTTGTGCACGTGCGGCATGCTGATCAAGCCGTGGCGCGCATCGACCTGTTGATTCAGATACCCCCAGCACATGCTGGTGCCGATCATGGCCACTTGCTGGCCGGGCCGGGTCACGCCGGCGGCCAGGGTGGCCACCGCCGCGTCCACCCCGCCGGCCACGATGGCGGTGCCGGCCTCCAGGCCCAGCCGCTCGGCCAGTTCGGGCAGCAAGCCGCCCACCACGGCGTCGGAATCGACCAGCCGGGCCGGCATCATCGACAAGTCAATCCCGAGCCGCTCCAGCATTTCGGGCGACCAGGCGCGCGCCGCCATGTCGTACACGCCGCCGATATTGCCGGCCGAACTATGGTCGACCGCCACCGCGCCGCACAGGCGGTAATTGACGTAGCTGTTGGGCGGCAGGAATTGGTCGATCTCTTGCCACAGCTCGGGCCGCTGATGCTTCAGCCACAGCATCTTGGTGTAGCCGTAATAGCTATCGACCCCGTTGCCGGTGATGTCGTACAGGCGTTCCATATCGACGTGCTCGCGCACCCACGCCACTTCGGCGGTGGCGCGCCGGTCCATCCAGATCAGGCAGGGATGCAGCGGGCGCATGGCGGCGTCGACCGCAATGCCGGAGCCGCCGTACAAGCTGCTCACGCACACCGCCTTGATGTCGCGCGGCGCCACCTGGCTCTGCTCCACCACGGCCGCCACGCAGCCCAGCACCGCTTGATACCACACCTCCGGCCATTGCTCGGCCCACAGCGGGCGCGGCGTATCGACCTGGTAAGCGATCGCGTGCTGGGCCACGATCACGCCGGCCGCGTCCACCAGCAGCGCCTTGGTGCTTTGGGTGCCGATATCGACCCCGATCACATAATTCATGGCGCGTCCCCGGCCGCCGGAATCAGCAGCACCTTGATCGAATCGGTCGAATTGGCCAGCGCGAAGGCGTGCTCGAACTGGTCCAGCGGGAAGGAATGGGTGACGATGCCCTTGGAGGTGATCAAGCCGCGCGCGAACAAGTCGATCGCCACCGGGTAGCAATACGGGCCCAGATGGGCGCCGCGCACGTCGAGTTCCTTGCGGTCGCCGATGATGGACCAGTCGGCGCTGGTTTCCTTGCCGAACACGCTGAATTCGACAAAGCGGCCCAGCTTGCGGATCATGGCCAAGCCCTGGGTCACGCCGGCCGGCGCGCCCGTGGTTTCGATATACACGTCGCAGCCGTAGCCGCCGGTCAATTCGGCGAGGATGGCTTGCGCGTCTTGCTCCAGCGGATTGATGACGACATCGGCGCCGAACGCGCGCGCCAGCGCCAGGCGTTCCGGCACCAGATCGATGACCACCAATTTCTTGGGCGTCTTGAGGCGGGCGATCTGGGTCATCATCAGCCCCAGCGGGCCGGCGCCGGCGATCACCACCACATCGTCGAGTTGTACCTCGGCCCGGTTCACGGTGTGGATGGCGCACGCCATCGGCTCGATGATGGCCGCGTCTTCCAGGCTCAATTCGGCTGGAATCTTGTGCACCACCGCGTTCGGCGGCAGCCGCATGTAGTCGGACATGCCGCCGTCGGCCACCTCGCGCTGAAAGCCGAAGATATTGTGGACTTCGCACATCCAGTATTTGCCCGATTTGCAAAAGCGGCACTTTTCGCACGGCACGATCTGTTCGGCGATCACGCGGTCGCCGACCGCGACGCCGAAATGCTCGGCCCCGTTCGGTCCCACCTCGACCACGTAGCCGAAAAATTCATGGCCCGGCACCACCGGCGGCTTGACCCAGGACGCCTGGCCGGGGCCGCCCCAAAACATGGCCGCGCCGCCATGGCATTTGCAGTCGCTGGCGCAGATGCCGCAGGCGGCGATCTTGATCAACACTTCATTGTGGCCGAGGGCGGGGCGGGCCACCGATTCGAGCCGGTAATCCTTGGGACCGTGGCAGACCACGGCTTGCATATTGGCTGACTTGTATTGCATGATCGATGCTCCTTGCGTGAAAATGGACGAGCCGGCCCCGCCGGGCGCGCTGGAGGCGGACCCGGAATGGACGAGGCGAAGTGGTTCAGGGTTGAGTGGCTGAGTGGCTTAGCGGCGCTGGCCGGTGTTGCGGCTGATATAAATGGCGAACAAGATGATGACGCCCTTGATGATGTTTTGCAGGTAAGGCGAGATGCCCATGATGTTCAAGCCATTGTTGAGCACACCGAGCAAGATGGCGCCGATCAGGGTGCCGAGGATGGCGCCGCGCCCGCCGGTGATGGCGGTGCCGCCCATCACCACGGCGGCGATCGCGTCGAGCTCGAAGCCGATGCCGGCGTTGGGCTGGCCGCTCATCAGGCGCGAGGTCAGCACCAGGCCGGCGATGGCCGAGGTCAAGCCGCTGATGCCGTACACCAGCAGTTTGTAGCGGTTCACCCGCACCCCGCTCAGCCGGGTCGCTTCCTCGTTGCCGCCCAGCGCGTAGATATAACGGCCCAGCGGCGTGTGTTCGAGCAGCACATAGGCGATGGCGAACACGGCCAGCATCAGCATGATCGGCGTTTGCAGTCCCAGCACCGTGCCGCGTCCGAAGAACTCGAACCAGGCCGGCAAGTCGTTGATCGGATAGCCGCCCGTGTACAGCAAGGCCATGCCGCGCGCGATGCCCATGGTTGCCAGGGTGACGATAATCGGCGGCATCTTGGCGTAGGCCACGAAAAAGCCGTTGCCGACCCCGAAGGCCAGCCCGACCAGCAAGCCGAGCACGATGGCCAGCGGGGCCGGCACCCCGGCCACCATCAAGCCGGCCGTCAGGGTGCCGGACAGCGCCATCACCGAGCCGACCGACAAATCGATGCCACCGCTGAGGATGACGCAACTCATGCCGACCGCGATGATGGCGTTGACCGACACCTGGCGCGCGATATTGAGCAAATTGCCGACCGAAAGGAATTGATCGGTGCCCAGCACCATCACGCCGCACACCAGCAGCAAGCCGGCGAAAGGCAGGAAGGCGGCGTGGCCGCGCAGGCGGCGCCAGCGCAGCGCGCCGGCCGAGGGGGCGGGCCGGGCGGCCCGGGTGACATCAATGTTGATTGGCTGTTGCATGACGCATGACCTCGCTGGCGTGTATGGATGGCGATGTGAGCAGGGCGGCAATGGCGCCCTGGCGGAACACGGCGACCCGGTCGCACATGCCCACGATTTCCGGCAATTCGGATGAAATGAGAATGATCGCGTAGCCCCGTTCCGTCAGGCCGCGCATCAAGCGGTAAATCTCGGCCTTGGCGCCGACGTCGATGCCGCGGGTGGGCTCGTCGAAGATCAAGACCTTGCAATGGTGGTTGAGCCAGCGCGCGATCACCACTTTTTGCTGGTTGCCGCCGGACAAGGTGCCGACCGCCGTGTGGGCGCCCGGCACCTTGATGCCGACTTGCTTGATCATGTCCTCGGTGGTCAGCAACTCGGCCTTGCGGCTGATCAAGCCATGCTTGCCCTGATATTTACCCAGGTTGTTGATCGAGATATTGTCGCGCACGCTAAAATCGAGTATCAAGCCTTCCGTCTTGCGCGATTCGGGCAGCAGGCCGATGCCGCGCGCGAGCGCCTCGGCCGGGTCGCGCAGCGCCACCCGGGCGCCGTCGATCCAGATATCCTTGTGGTGGGCCGGGTTGGCGCCGATCACGGCCAGGGCCAGTTCGGTGCGGCCCGAGCCGACCAGGCCGGCGAAGCCGAGAATCTCGCCCTCGAACAGCTGGAATTGATTCACCGGGCCGTTTTTGTCGACTTGCACGGCGCGCACGTCGAGCGCGATGCGGGCCGGGGCCGGGGCCGACGCCGCGGGTTTGGCCGGGAAATTGCTTTCGAGCTTGCGTCCGACCATCATCTCGACCAGTTGGCCGGGGTCGGCGGTGGCCACCTCGGCCATGCCCACGGTGCGGCCGTCGCGCAGCACGGTGATGCGGTCGCAGATGTCGAAAATTTCATCCATGTGGTGCGAGATGAAAATCATCGCCACGCCCTGCTGCTTGAGCTCGCGCATGACGGTGAACAAATGGCCCGCCTCTTGCGGCGTCAAGGCGGCGGTCGGCTCGTCCAGGATCAGAATGCGGGCGTTCAGCGACAGCGCCTTGGCGATTTCCACGCACTGCTGCTGGGCCACGCTGAGCCGGCAAATCTCCACCTCGAGATCGAGTTCCACCCCGAGCCGGACGAACAGCGCGCGCGCCTGCTCGCGCATGGTGTGTTTCGACAGCAGGCCGAAACGGTTGGTCAACTCGCGGCCCAGGAAAATATTGTCGACCGCGTCCAGATACGGCACCAGGCTAAATTCCTGGAAAATAATGCCGACCCCGGCGGCGATGGCGTCGTGGTAGGAATGGAAATCGCAGACCTTGCCCAGCACCGCGATGCTGCCCTGGTCGGGCCGGTAAATCCCGCTCAAGATTTTCATCAAGGTGGACTTGCCGGCCCCATTCTCGCCCAGCAAGGCGTGGATTTCGCCATGCTCGATCGACAGGTGAATCCCGCTCAGCGCTTGCACGCCGGGGAAACCCTTGGAGATATTATGTAGTTCCAGAATCGGTGTCATGGCGTCTTTCAAGCGCCCGCCATGGTGCGGCGGGCAGGACGGAAACGGTGGAGCGGCGGCGTGCCGCTCCACCCGGCGAGCGGCCTCGAGCTCTTACCAGCTGAAAGTCTTGGCGCCGTCCTTGTCCACCAGCTTGACATCGACCGGCACCGTGGCCGGCACGTTGGCGCCCCATTTTTTGGCCAGCGCCATCGCCAGGGCCAGGCGCACCTGGTCGCGCGGATACTGGGCCGCGGTGGCGATGAACTTCGATTTCGGTTTCAAAATTTCCTTGATCGCTTCCGGCGCGCCGTCCACGCTGGTCAGCTTGACATCCTTGCCGCTGGCCTCGATGGCCGATAGCGCGCCCATGGCGCCGCCGTCGTTGACGCTGAACAAGCCCTTCAAATTCGGATTGGCTTGCAAGATGTTTTCCGTCACCGTCAAGGCTTGGTCGCGTTCTTGCTTGCCGTTTTGGGTGGCGACGATTTTAATGCCCGGGAACTTGCTCAAGGCATCCTTGCAACCGCGCACACGCTCCAGGATCGGCACCACGGCGATGCCGTCCAAAATCGCCACGTCGCCCTTGCCGCCCAGGCTCTTGGCCAGATAGGTGCAAGCGAGTTGGCCGGCGTCGAAGTTTTTCGAGCCGACGAAGGAATCGACCGGCCCCTGGGCGTTGGCGTCCACCGCCACCGTGATCACGCCGGCGGCGTGGGCCGATTTGACGGCCGACTGGATGCCGACCGAATCGGTGGGGTTGAGCAGCAAGATGTCGATTTTCTTTTGAATCATGTCTTCGACATCGCTGGTTTGCTTGGCCACGTCGTGCCGGGCGTCGGTGATCACCACGGTGGCGCCCAGGCTGGCGGCGGCGTCTTCGAGGGCCTTTTTCATGGTGATGAAATAGGGATTGTTCAATTCCTGGAACGACATGCCGATTTTCAGCGGCGTGGCGGCGCCGGCCGGCAGGGCCAGGACGGCGCCGGACAGGGCGATGGCGGCCAGGACGGCGTGTTTGGTAGGGGTATGCATGGTAGTCTCCTCGTTTTTTTAATTGAATGCACTGCTTTTTATGTGACACGATGCGCCGCCGGTCCAGGCGGCGCGTTTCCCGCCTCGCGGCGTGATGGGGAGGGCCGGCGTTCAGCCGGGCGGCGTCGCTCCGGGCGCCGGCTTGCGCCCGGCGCCGCTGGCGTTTTTGATTTCGTCGTAACGCCGGTATTTGGAGGGCGGCATGCCTTTCTGGGCCAGGAACTGGCGGTTGAAATTGGATAGGTTGTTGAAGCCGACCTGGTAACAGATATCGGTCACGCTCAAGGCGCTATTGGTGAGCATTTCGCACGACATCTTGATGCGCAACTGATTGATGTATTGCACGAACGAGATGCCGGCGTGCTTTCTGAACGAGCGCGAGAAGGAGCTGGGGTTTTGTCCCACCAATTCCGCCACGGCCGTTTCGCGCAATTCGGTGGCCAGATTTTTGCCGATATAGGCCAGCGCCAGATTGAACTTGGCCGACATATAACTTTGCGGATCGGGCTTGTAGGCGGCGCTGGCCAATTGGCAGCGGCCGCGGTCGTCGAGCAGCAGCGCCAGCAGCGCCAAAAACAGCGAGATGCGGCGCACCCCTGTGGCGTCGAGCAATTCCGTCATCAGGGGCGCGGCGGCGGCGCCGGCTTCCGGGGTGAACATCAAGCCGTGGCCCGCTTCGTCGAGCAGGTTTTGCAGCTGGGCCAATTCGGGAAACACCGCGATGGCGTTGGAAAAGAACACGCCAGAAAATTGAATGATCAGGCAGCGTTGCTTGACGACTTGGTTGTCGGGCAATTCGCTGACCCAATTATGCGGCAGATGGGGGCCGACCATCACCAGATTGCCCGGCTCGAAGTCGCCGATGTAATCGCCGACGAAAAATTTTCCGGTGGTGCTGGTGATGAGCTGGATTTCATATTCTGGATGGAAGTGCCAGCGCACCGTGCGGTAGGGATAGCCGTGCGACCAGGCCACGAAGGACTCGTCTTTGCGTAGGGAAATGACTTCCAGATCGGGATGCATGCGGCCTCCGCTAGCGTGGACGGCGCGCCGCGCGCGCCCGATGCGACGACAAGGGTGCGGTGGCGCCATGGCTGCGCGACTGGGCGGGTTGTATCGGGTTCATCTTGTCTCCTGCTAAAAACGGTGGCCACGCTGACCTTGCTCCGGTCGCGTCGTTGTTGGTCGATGCGATGAGTCTATGCAAAGAATACTTTGCCCACTACTCAATACATGAACAAAAACCGGTATTTTTTTTGCAAAAGTAGACGAAATTTGACCGCAACTGGTAAATTTGGTGCGGCGCGTCAAAGCGCCCTATGATAAAAAGTTGTGCGCGTTGCCAGGAATTGATCGTCGCGGCAATAGGTGGTGCAGCCCGGATGGAGAGCGTTCGGAAAAGAAATACCGCAGGAGCGGCGAGGGGACGGGGCGCGGAAAAAACGGCGAAAAACAGCGCGGCATGCGGCCGCGCCGGCGGGCAAATTTGTTGCGCCCGCTTATTTGGCCAGATCGGCCTCGGTGGTGAAGGCGTCGGCGTAAAACTCTTCTTGCGGCAAACGACATTGCTGCACGAACTCGCGTTGGGCCGAGTCGATCACCACCGGCGCGCCGCAGGCATACACTTGGTAGGCGGACAGATCGGGGAAGTCTTCCATCACGGCGCGGTGCACGAAGCCGCCACGGCCCTGCCATTGATCTTCGGCCAGCGGATTCGACACCACCGGCACATAGCGCAGGTTCGGCAGCGTGGCGGCCCATTGCCGGCACAAGTGATCCATATATAAGTCTTGCGGACGCCGGCCGCCCCAGTACAGCGTCACCGGACGCGCCGAATCGGTGGCGATCAAGTGTTCGACGATGGCCTTGATGGGCGCGAAACCGGTGCCGGAGGCCAGCAGCACGATCGGCTTGTCGGTATCTTCACGCAGGAAAAAGGTGCCGAGCGGGCCTTCGAAGCGCAAGATGTCGCGCTCCTTCAAGCTGGTGAACACTTGGTCGGTGAACAAGCCGCCGGGCAGGTGGCGGATGTGCAGCGTGACCGGGCCGCCTTCCTCGGGCGCGTTGGCCATGCTGTAGCTGCGCCGCTTGCCGTCGCGCAGCATGAATTCGATGTATTGACCGGCGCGGTAATGCAGACGCTCGTTGGCCGGCAATTGCAGCGTCAGCACCACCACGTCCGGCGCCACTTTGTCGATGCTGGTCACGCGCGAGGGCATTTTCTTGATCGGGTACTCGCTGCTGCCGGCCACCTCGCGCGCCTCCAGCACCAGATCGCCGTCGGCGACGGCGCAGCAAAACAGCGACCAGCCGGCCGCTTCCTCGTCGGCCGTCAAGGCGCGTTGCTGATGGGCGCGGTGGCTTACGGAACCGGCCACCACTTTGCCTTTGCACGAGCCGCAGGCGCCGTTTTTGCAGCCGTAGGGCAAGCCGACGCCGGCGCGTATCGCCGCCGCCAACACGGTTTCGTCCCGGTCGCAGCTAAATTGGTGGCCGCTCGGTTGGACGGTGATCTGAAAAGTCATGTCGTGTATTCGTGGTAAGTGTTATGGGAGTGGGCATGCCCGCCATGGCGGCACAGCGCGCGCACGGGGGAGCCGGGATCAGGCTCGTATTCTACTCCGTGTTTACCCGGAAAGTGGCCCGGCCCGGGCGGCGCCGTTCAGGGGTGCTGGCGATAGTTGCCGGGTGAGACGCCGGCCCATTGCTTGAACGCGCGATTGAAGGAATTCATATCCTGACATCCCGGCAGGAAGGCGATCTGCCCCTGGGCGATGGCGGGGCGCTTCAAATAATGCGCCGCCAGTTGATCGTGGGTGGCGTTCAGGACGGTGGTGAAGCTGGTCGATTCGTCGCTGAGCAAACGTTGCAGGGTTCTGCGGCTGACCGTCAGCATCCTGGCGACCGTGTCGATCCGGTGCTGGCCGGCCGGCAGGTTTTCCAATAAGACGGCTTTCACGCGCTCGCTCATGCTGGCGCCGGCGTCGATGCTCGAGAGGCGCTGGCGCAAGCCGGGCTCGAAGCAAATAAGCGGCCCGCAGATGCGCCTCGGCCAGGTCGCGCACATCGACCACCCCGAGCGCGAGGTGGGGCACGCCGGCTTGAGCTTGCCGTCGCCCAGCTGGCGCACCAGCTTGAAACTCTCGCAGGTGGCGCGCGGATCGAGCCCCGGCCCGATCACCAGGCTGGGATTGATCACGACCAGGCTCCAGCGCGGGTGCCGGCGCGATGGCCCAGGCTTCGCGCTCGGCCACGATTTTGGAATGGGAATGGGAATAGGGGATAGGGTCGAGCGACGAGCTGGTGTTCCAATCGTTTTCCGTGAATATGCCATTGGCTGTTTTCGCAAGATCGGCGTTGTCGCCGTAGACTGCGGCGCAACTGCTGGTCAATACCACCCGGTTCACCGTGTCGCACAGCTGGACGCTGTTAAATACATTGCGCGTGCCCAGCAGCGTGGGATCGACCAGTTCCCTTTGTGGATCGGCCACATCGAGCGTGAAGGGCGAGGCGGTGTGGAACACCACGCCACAGCCTTGCATGGCTTCCAGGTAGGAGCCGTCGTCCAGCAAATCGGCTTTGTAATAGCGTAGCACACCGGGCAGGCGGGACGCGAACTCGTCGAGATGGCGGGTGGTCGCGGCGTTGGCCGGATCGCGCACGGCCGCGTGCACCGTCACGCCCTCTTCCAGCAGCCGTTTGACGAGCCAGCCGGCCACGTAGCCGGTGGCGCCGGTGACCAGCACCGGTTTGGTTTTGTCGATTTGAGGCATGGGTATCGCATCTCCTGTCTGAGATGGGGCGCCGGGCCGGCCGGCATCCAAGCGATCCAGTGTGCCAGCGGCGGCGGCGGGAAGAGGGCTTGGGAGTTTGGCGCGCCGTATCGGATAATGCAGCCATCTCATCTTCGAATAAAGCGAGCATCATGCAAAAAATCGCCAAGCCGCGCCTGCTCATCCTCGGTTGCGGCGACGTCGGCATGCGCCTGTTACCCTTGTTGCGGGCGCGTTTCCGGGTGTTCGCCGTGACCAGCCGGCCCGAGCGCTGCGCCGAGCTGCGCGCGGCCGGCGCCATTCCGGTGGTGGCCGATCTGGACCGGCGCGACAGTTTGGCCCGTCTGGCCGGCCTGGCGCGCCATGTGGTCCATCTCGCGCCGCCGCAAGCGGACGGGCGGCTGGACCGGCGTACCCGCAATCTGTGCGCCGTGCTGCCGGCGGGCGGCCGCCTGGTGTATGTCAGCACCAGCGGGGTGTATGGCGATTGTGGCGGCGCCCGCATCGACGAAACGCGCGCCCCGGCGCCGGGCAACGCGCGGGCGCGGCGCCGCCTCGACGCCGAACACACGCTGCGCGCCTGGGCCAGGCGCTCCCGCTCGGCCTTGTCGATCCTGCGCGTGCCGGGCATTTACGCCGCCGAGCGCTTGCCGCTGCGGCGCCTGGAGCAAGGCACGCCGGCCCTGATCGCCGCCGACGACGTCTACACCAACCATATCCACGCCGACGACCTGGCCCGCATCGTGTTGCGCGCGCTCGAGCGCGCGCTGCCGGGCCGGGTCTACCACGCGGTCGACGACAGCGAGATGAAGATGGCCGATTATTTCGACGCTGTGGCCGACGCGTATGGCTTGGCCCGGCCACCGCGCCTGCCGCGCGCGGCCTTGCGCGAGGCGGTGTCGCCGATGTTGCTGTCGTTTATGTCGGAATCGCGCCGCATGGCGAACCGGCGCATCAAGCAAGAGCTGGGGGTCAGGCTGGTTTATCCCAGCGTCGCACATGCGCTAGTGCAATTTCACAAGTTGTTGAGTTAGAATGGAGAATTGACAACTGGCAATATGAAGGAAGCATCATGACGTACGAAGAATACTTGGACGAAGTCACAACCTTGATGACGGAAAAATACAATCTGAAGGATGCCGAGGCCGTCAAGCTGGTGATGCGGGCGCAATCGGCCGATTTTTTCGTACCGCACGACAATAACGAAGCGCTGCGCGACTTGAACCGCGCGCATAAGGACGCCAAGACCTTGTACGACGCTGCCCAACGTAAATAAACGTTGCCGAAAGGCGCCAAGGCACGCATCGACCAAGCCGCTTGCCTTTTGCGTCCGCACAATCTTTGTTTCCTAGAGAACATACCGCCGCGCGCGCTTTTTTCTTCCGCTTCATAGGGAAAACCGGGCGCGCGCGAGGCGGGACAAACGCCGCCATGCCTTTTCGGCAGCGTTGCGGCCGTGATGTGTATCAAGCGCGCCACGCTCGCCTGCGATATGTTGAAGCATGCCGTCAGCCGCCATTCAAGCATCGCCGCACGCCGTCCGGCATGGCGCAGTCACTGGCTCGGGAGATACCATGCACCGCACCACGCATCCCAGCAAGGAGCAGGTTCGCGCTTATATGCACCAGCGCGAAGGGCAACGCAGCCCGCCGCCGCCGCCGCATGAAATTCGCAGGCTGTTGGGCTGGGCCACGGTGGCGGCCGGCCCGCCGCCGACGGCGGGTGGCGCCACGCCGCGTGCCGCCGGCCATTCGTCTGCGCCCGCCACCCTCGATTGGACCGCGCCATCCCTGCCTTTCCCTCTGACGTTGGGGCAGTGGAGCCTGTGGTTGGCGCTGCAATGGATGCGCTGCGCGGACGGCTTATGGAGGGGAAATTGACAATCTGTGCACGTTTTGCAAATTTGCGGTATTCTCTAGCACATCTGACATGCGTCAAAACTATCAAATAGTCACAAGGGTGGTTTTTTTTGACTGTATGTCGACAGGGGCGTGTACTTGTTGTATTTGTCTACATAGACAAAACAATATTTGAAACTATTACGCTTTAGCTGACAAATATTGCCTTCAACCGCAAGTTTGTCGATTGTATTCGAAGGGGCCTTGCCGGTCTCCACTACCTATCATGATGATCAAACAAATTACTTCTTCCCCTTCCTATAATCCCAACCGTGTGCTGGATGCGATCATTGAGAAGTTGCAACTGAAAAACGATGCCGCCTTGTCGCGGGCCTTGGAAGTCGCGCCGCCCGTGATCAGCAAGATCCGGCACAACACGCTGCCGATCGGTGCCACCATCTTGATCCGTATGCACGAGATCAGCGATTTCAGCATCCGCGAACTGCGCGAATTGATGGCCGCTTAAGCACGCGGCGCGGCCCCGCCGCGCCAGCACGCGCACGCGCCGCACCGGCCGCCGAAGCAGGCGGCGCGGGCAGGCGCGTACCTCGGCGTGGCGATCGCCTTACGCTGCGGTGCTGATGGTCGTGCCGATTCTTTGCCCGATGGTATTGATCGATGGCGAAGAGGGCGGTGGCGGCGGCGGCACTGGCGCCGCTTGCTGCTGGACCGGCTTGTCCACGGCTTGCACGGCTGGCGTCTGTTTGGCCGTGGTGACGGCGGTATTCGATGAAATGGCGTAGACGGTCATGATGTTCTCGTGGCTGTTGGTGAGCTGCGGCCGGTCGGGCCGAACGCGACGCCGGGTGGGCGATGGGGTGGCGAGGCGACGCCCAGTTGGCGCCGCCGTAAGCGGTCATGCCGCCATCGCCGCTCAAGCATATACCTAATTGATACCTTGTTGAAACCATTAAAGCGCGCCCGATCGCTCCCGGATGAGGAGGGCGCGCGCACGGGTATGACTTAGCGGGCTTGACCTTTCAGGGTGGGGCGGGAAGTGTAAAACCCGTCCTGCTCCGGGCCGGCCGCGCGTAGCTGCGCGCCGGAAAAAGCCGTTTTGGCGGCGACGTTCTTGGCTTGCGCGGCCGCTATTTGCGCTCCGGAAAAGGCGACCTTGGCGCCGGAAAACGCCACGTTCGACGACACGGACGCGGCCTGCGCGCCCGAGAATGCGACTTTCGCTTCGGGCGCGGCGGCTTGCGCGCCGGAAAACGCCACTTTGGCCCCCGAGAACGCTACTTTCGCTTCCGGCGCCGCTTGTGCGCCGGAGAAAGCCACTTTGGCGCCCGAGAGCGCTACCTTGGCGCCTGAAAACGCTACCTTGGCGCCCGAGAACGCCACTTTCGCTTCCGCGGACGTGGCTTGTGCGCCGGAGAAGGCCACCTTGGCTCCCGAGAACGCCACCTTGGCTCCCGAGAACGCCACCTTCGTTTCCGCGGACGTCGCTTGTGCGCCGGAGAACGCTACCTTGGCGCCCGAGAACGCCACTGTTTCGGTCGGAGAGACAGCCTGTGCGCCGGAGAACGCTACTTCGGCGCCGGCCTGGACACGTGCATACGAGATGCCGAAGGTTTCCTCATACAGTTCCCGCATGCGTTCGCCAACCCGGTGGTGGGCCGCCTCGTCGTCTTCACCGCGCAGGCCGATGTAGGGGAAGTGGTGCAGGAAATAGCCGAACACGGCTTCGCAATCGATGGCGTATTTCTGCGTGTCCAGAATGTGATAGTGCCAAAAAATATCCACATCGAACAAAGGCGCGGTTTGCTCGGTCGGATAGAGCTTCATCAAATACAGGAAACGCCGATACTCGACTTCGACCGCGTTGACCTGCTCGAGCGACCAGCCCTCTCCCGATTCTTGATGCATCAGTTTGACTTTGATGGCTTCCAGGTCCAGGGCGGCGATTGCTTCGAAGTTAATGTTAGACATGATTTTTCCATTCCATTTATCGGCGGGTGGTGGGGTAAACATCGGTAGACTATGCCGGTGCTATCGCCACGCACGGGATGGCGGGGCAGACGATATGACTGGCGGGAAAAACAACTTGGGTTGATCTAGATCAACAACCCCAGTATAGGCAAACTCTTTCCTAATTCAATAAAAGTTTGCAGGCGAACGGTGATTTAAGGGAGGAAAGCCAAAAAATGGCTCAATGTGTTGATGTGCGGCAACATCCAGCCTTGGCAGGAAAATAAACATAAAACGATGTCATCGTCGGCCGGACGATTGAGCAAGCAGACGGGCGAAAAAAAAGCGGAACCGAACGTCGACTCCGCTTAAACAGGGTCCCCCGCGCCGCAAGCGGGGGGACCGGTTCGCTGAAACCTTCAGCCTTTAAGCTCTTAAGCCGCCGGCAAGCGCGGGCGCTCCGAATAGAAACCAGATTGTTCTTGCTTGGCATGGGCTGCGCCCGCGCGCACGGCAACGCCCGACCATGCGGTCGCTTGCGTGCCCTGCGCCTTGACTGGCGCCGCCACCCCGGAAAAGGCGATCTGGGTCGCCATGCCGGAAAACGCGGTCCGGCCGGCCTGTGCCGTCCGCGTGGCCACCCCCGACCAGGCGGTTTTGGCTTCGACGCCCGCGTCGGCGGTTCGCACTGCCACCCCGGACCAGGCGGTCTTGGCTTCGGCGCTTGAGGCGGCGGTTTGCGCCGCCCCCGACCATGCGGTGTTGGCCCCGCTGTCCGAGGCGGCCG
>JAYVUV010000280.1:0-6945 GCA_043787615.1 Janthinobacterium sp.
CTAAACCAACGCCGGAACAAGAAAGACAAAGAAAGGCAGAAGAACAACGACAGAAGGATTTGGCTCAACAACAGGAAAAGTTGAAAAAAATAGCGCCTAAGCCTGTCAATGATCAGACTAAGCAACAAGACAATTCTAAGCAGAAGGAACCTGAGCCTGTCGATGAAGAATGCGAGAATCCACCCATTTTTGACATGCAGGATATTTCCGATGCTATGGAAAAAATAAAATGGCCTATCTCCGCTAAGCTTGCTAGAAAATGGTTCAGCGGCAGCAAACACATCTACGATGATAACCAAATATCAATTCAGCCGATCGACGATACAACGGTCACTTTGGATTGGGCTTTGAAGTTCGGCAGTGTTCAAAACAAGTTCGATGCGCTTCTTGAAGACGGAATATATTCCGATAAATGCATTCTTATTGCCAGGAAAAAGATTCTTAAAAAAATTCATGAAATATTTATTAATGAGAACTCAACGAATTTGAGTTTCAACACAACGAGTTTTCTTGATGACATAAGACAGTTTCATATTGATTGGCAATTTCAATTAACAAAAATTTCCACTCTTAACACAACGGCAGGAGCTACATTTACACCAACGGATCTAAGCGGTTCATTGGGAACTTTTGATATCTATGTAGCGATTGGAAATGTTGATGTTAGCTGCGATAAATATTATATATGCAACAGCATGAAAGAAACAAAAGCATATTGCATAGATCCTAAAGTTAAAATAACTCATGTTTATGTTTACGTTAAGGACAACTATTCTTTCAATGACAAAACAGAATCAAATGAATCTCAATATCTTGGCCACTGGAACAAGAATGGATTCATTATCACAAGCGGTGACTCATCCGATACGCTCAATTGGAAAAACTACTGGCTAAACAGTGGACTTGACAAACCGGTTGACACAAGAAGAGGAAGTAAGAAGTTCAAGGAGCAAGATGTTTATTTCCCCATTCACAACAAAAGCTATACTGAATGGCGGGAAAAACACAATTTCGGTGGTGACTTCATGATTTATTCAAAACCAAAATACATGAAGTTGGCAAAACCTATTGAATTCAGTTTGGAAACGCTATGTCGCCCACCAGAAAAATTGTGAAAACTTATTTAATTACATTGGGACAAGTTGGCATATTTTTTTTTGTCGTTGTAGTTGGCACTTTGCTTTATGGAATTTCACCTGTCGGATTGCTGTTCTTTTTTGACGCATATACCTCCGAAATTTATTTTTCTGCGTTAAGCATATTTCTGTTTGTTCTAGTATGTAAAGCATACCGGAATACAAAACACACAGAAAACCCATGGCAAACAATACGAGAAAATTTAAGCAAAAATATAACCGTTTTTCTTTCGATTGTTTTTATTATTTATTGCTGCGTGACACTACTTGCGACGATATTCCCGACTGTGTATGGCCGTTGCGACTACTACAACAAAGAATTAAATGGAGGCGTCATAGAATCGAAAGGAAAAAGGTTTAATGTCAACCTCTGCGGCACAGGTGATTATGACGGTAAATTTAATTATAGGCCTGATAAAATCAGGCTCCAGATTTTCAACGAAAATGGCAACTTGGTAGCCCAAAGACACTTTGAAGTTGATTGGCACATGGGTTCTCAGATGGTGCTTGAATTTCACCCTGACCATATCACCTACTATGACTTCTCAGCTAAAAATTTTGAGAAAACCATTTCTATGCCGCCCACCACCATTGACTGGATACGAGCAAGGATTCCTTTGCTTGACTGACGCAGCCAACAAGAGGCGAAAGCATGACCATGCCAGACGTCTCCAAACATGCGCGCTTGTCCATCAACCAGACGCTGCTCGCGCAAGCCCGTTTGTAGGCTTCCGTGATGGCCTTTTCATCGCGTTCGGGTTCGGGCAGCGCCTGATAAGAGCGCGCCAACGCGTACCACCCATCGGCCAGCGAAATTTGCTCGGCTAACGTGCGCATCAGCGTTTGCTCGCCCGCGTCGAGCGCCACCTGCGAGGCGGCTAGTCGAGCCGCGAGCTTAGGGAGGTTTTGCCTCTCGCGCTCTTCCATGCTTAGACCAGCCCGCGCCGCCCTCATCTCAAGCCGTCCTTTAACCATCACAACCAGGACCACGATCACTGTCAGAGCAATGAACATCATGAACAAAATCGGGGCGAAACGGCGGGTCGCGTGCGGAAAAAAATAGAAGCAAAACCAGCACGTCAGGAAAAACAATATTCGGGTTTTCATTGTGATCGGCACCGCTGGGTTGGAAGCGACGGCCACCGGCCCGCCATCCCGGGAAAACGGATTCGGATCGACCGGCCCTCGGCCCGACGTGACGCGGGCGCAAAGAACGCGCATCGTAACATGGCGCACCCATCAATTTTCCGCGAAACCGGGCGCCCCGCTATAATCACCCTTCGTTTATATCAAAGGCTGTTATCGTGTCCGATCGTCTTGCCGTACTGCCGCAATACCTGCTGCCCAAAGGGGCATTGACCAACTTCGCCGGCCGCGTCGCCGGCGCCAGAGGCGGCGCCATGACCACGCGGCTGATCCGCTGGTTCGTCGGCCGCTACGAGGTCAACATGGACGAGGCGCTCGACCCGAATATCGCCAACTACGCCAGCTTCAACGAATTTTTCACGCGCGCCCTGCGTCCCGACGCGCGCCCGCTGGCGGCGGCCGATTACATCTGCCCGGTGGACGGACGCATCAGCCAATTCGGCCCGATCGACGCCGATCAAATCTTCCAGGCCAAGAGCCATAAGTTCAGCACCACCGCCCTGGTCGGCGGCGACCGCGCGCTGGCGGCCCGGTTCGAGCACGGCAGCTTCGCCAATCTGTACCTCAGCCCCAAGGATTATCACCGCATCCACATGCCGTGCGACGGCCGCCTGACGCGCATGATTTATATTCCCGGCGAGCTGTTCTCGGTCAATCCCACCACCGCGCGCGGCATTCCGGGCTTGTTCGCCCGTAACGAGCGGGTGGTGTGCGTGTTCGACACCGAACAAGGCCCGTTCGTGATGGTGTTGGTCGGCGCCACCATCGTCGGCAGCATGGCCACGGTGTGGCACGGGGTGGTCAATCCGCCGCGCGCGCCCACGCTGTGCGAGTGGCATTACGGCGAGCGCGACATCCGCCTCAAAAAAGGCGAGGAAATGGGCCGCTTCCTGCTCGGCTCCACCGTGGTGATGCTGTTCCCGAAAGACACCCTGCGTTTCAACCCGGCCTGGCAGCCAGCCGGCCCGGTGCGCCTGGGCGAGGCCATGGCCACGCGTCCCTGAGCGACCGAGCCGCTACAAATCGAGGCCGGCGTCGTCGCGGTGCATGGCGGCCAGCATGTCCAAAAAGGCGCGCGTCTTGGACGGCATCAGCCGCCGCCCGGGAAACACGGCCCAGCCGATCACGGGCGGCAAACACCACTCCGGCATCACGCGCACCAGTTTTCCATCTTGCACAAAGGGCTGCGCGAACTGGTCCGAACTGATGCCGATGCCGACCCCGGCCACCGCCATGCGCACCAGCAGCTCGGGCGAATTGGCGCTCAGGCGAGCCGTCAGTTCGCGTTCCCAGCGGATTTTCCCCTTGTTCAGCACCCACGGCGCCGCGCCCGTCTTGCGCGGCAGGCACAGTAAATCGTGGCGGCCGAGCTGGTCGGGATGCTCGGGCCGGCCGTGCGCGGCGATGTAGTCCGGCGAGGCGTACAGGCCGAAGGTGGAAATGGTGACGCGCCGCGCGGCAAGAGTGGCGTCGTCCGGCATGCCGCCCATGCGTATCGCCAAATCGAAATTTTCCGCCACCAGATCGACCCGTCGCGGCGACAAGTCCAGCTCCACCGCGATGGCGGGATAGCGCAGCAGGAAGGCGGCGATCACATTGCCCAGCGGCGAGTTGGCGAAGTCGCCCGGCATCGACACCCTCAACGTGCCGCTCGGTTCGAGTTGGCGGTGCTGCACCAGCGCCGCGGCCGCCTCCACCTGTTCCACCACCTTGTTGGCGTGCTCGAGCAGGCTGGCGCCGAATTCGGTCAGCGCCAGACGCCGGGTGGTGCGCTGCAAGAGCCGCTCGCCCAGCCGTGTTTCAAGCAAGGCGAGGCGGCGCGAGACGGTCGACTTGGGCAAGCGCACGCGCTCGGCCGCCAGGCTGAAACTACCGCATTCGACGATGCGCGCGAACAGCAACAAGTCGCCGGGATCGATTTCCATATACTCAATTATCCCATTGGTGGATTAATGTTATCCATTCTAATGGCTTCCGCATTGATTTTGGAACTGTTACAGTGGTTTCATCGTATTTCCTTTCATGGAGTAACAAATGAACATCTTGCAAATCAATTCCAGTGCCCGCAGCACCGGTTCCGAATCGACCCGCATGGCCGACGCCATCGTGGCCCGCCTGCGCGCGGCCCATCCGGACGCGCGGCTCACGCGGCGCGACTTGGCGGCCGAACCGCATCCGGTGCTCGACGAGCCGACCCTGCAAGCCCTGTTCACCCCGGCCGACAAGCGCAGCCCCGAGCAAACGGCGCGCGTGGCCCTGGACGACGCCTTGATCGCCGACGTGCAGGCGGCCGACATCGTGGTGCTGGGCGCGCCCATGTACAATTTCGGCATGACGGTGCAGCTCAAGGGCTGGTTCGACGCGATCGCCCGCGCCCAGGTCACCTTTCGCTACGGCGAGAACGGCCCGGTCGGCTTGTTGAGCGATAAAAAAGTCTACGTGGCCTTGTCGCGCGGCGGCCTGCACCGCGACAGCGCGCGCGACAGCCAGGTGCCGCACTTGAGAACCATGCTGGGCTTTCTCGGCATGAGCGATGTGCAATTCATTTACGCCGAGGGCTTGGCCATGGGGCCGGACGCGGTGTCGAAGGCGCAAGCGGGCGCCGAGCGACAGATCGAGGCCGCCCTGGCGTGAGCCGGGCGTGACAGCAACACTGAAACCCGAGGAGAGCGTGATGTCCGAACAAGTAATGGTGGCCGAGCGCGTGGCGCGTCCACGTCGCGTGGAACAGGTGATGGCGGGCCAGGCGGTGACCGATGGCGCCGGCGTGAAGATCAACCGGGTGGTGACGCAAGCCTTGCAGCGCCGCCTCGATCCCTTCCTGATGCTGGACGCGTTCGCCAGCGACCAGGCCGGCGACTATATCGCCGGCTTCCCGTCCCATCCGCATCGCGGTTTCGAGACGGTGTCGTATATGATCGCCGGCCGCATGCGGCACCGCGACAGCGCCGGCAACGAGGGTGTGCTGACCGGCGGCGGGGTGCAATGGATGACGGCCGGGCGCGGCGTGATCCATTCCGAGATGCCCGAGCAAGAGGAAGGCTTGATGGAAGGTTTCCAGCTGTGGCTGAACCTGCCGGCGCGCGACAAGATGCGCGCGCCCTGGTATCGCGACTTCAGCAACGCCGAGTTGGCGCGCTTCACCACCGCCGAGGGCGTGACGGTGCAAGTGATCGCCGGGCGCAGCCACGGTATCGACGGCGTGGTGCAGCGCGACGGCACCGAGCCGATTTATATCGATATCGACCTGCCGGCCGGCGCCCATTTCGAGCAGCCTCTGCCGGAAGGCCACAACGCGTTTTTGTACACCTTCCGCGGCGCGGTCGAGGTCGATGGGCAAAGCGTGCCCAGGGCGCGCCTGGCGATCCTGGCCAATACCGCCGGCGCCGACGGGGTGCGCATCGACGCGGCCCAGGCCAGCCGGGTGATCTTAATCGCCGGCCGGCCCTTGAACGAGCCGATCGCGCAATACGGCCCCTTCGTCATGAACACCGAGGCCGAGCTGGCCGAAGCGGTCGACGATTTCCGCGCCGGCCGCTTCGGCCAATAAACGCCCTCGGCGGGCCGGCGCAAGGCCACGCGTGGCGGCGGCCCGCCCGCCTCGATGTTCGCCGCGCATCGACGCTTGGCCGCGCTTGCCCGGCGACCAAGCCGGTTCGAGCGGCGCCGGCCCGATGCGGCTAGAATGACGACATGACCTCCACCCTGCTCGCCTGGCTGCGCCACCTGAGCCGCATCTGCGGCTTCGACACCGTCGATTCCTTCCCGCCCGGCCACCCGCACGCGCGCACGCGCTGGAACGCGGCCTATTTCGACATCGCCTCCGACGTCAAGCCGGAGCAGATCGAGCGCCGCCTGTGCCAAGCCATCGCCAACACGCCGAGCGTGTTCGCCTACATCAGCAATCCCACCCCGCGCATGCAGCGCGCCTTGATCGGCGTGCTGGAAGAGCGCGTGCGGCGCAACGGCAATCTGGC
Source organism: Janthinobacterium sp. (assembly GCA_043787615.1). Taxonomy (GTDB): domain Bacteria; phylum Pseudomonadota; class Gammaproteobacteria; order Burkholderiales; family Burkholderiaceae_D; genus Janthinobacterium. The sequence goes on from JAYVUV010000280.1 coordinate 6,260, forward strand.
CGAGCCGGCGCTGCTGCTGATCGCCGCCTATCGCGGCGCCCACATCCAGGAAGCCATTCCCGGCCTGCGCGCCGCCATCGCCGCCACCCAGGGCGAGCCGGCCGAGTTGCGCGTGCGCGGCGTGCTGCAATTCCTGGCCCGGATGCAAGCGCCGTTCGACGTGATCGAGCTGCCCGGCTAGCCGGGGCCGGCGCGCCGCGCACGAGCGCACTCAACAATAACTGTTGTTTTGCGGTATGTTTCTCCACGCCACAGCGCCGAAACGTTGATCTAGAGTACGTTACAGGTAAAATGGGGCCGATCCAGCGCACTGTCGGACGCGGGCACCCGGACCGCCGCGACGCGGCGCGTGGCCGGCGATCCCGCGTCCGACCGGCCGCCGGAGCCCGCTTCCCCGATCGCGCGACCGTCTCGCCGACCGGTGCGTGGCGCCTCCCTTACCAGGAAAATAGCAGACGGTGATAGTCGCGCGCAATGTTTTGCCTAGCAGATGGGCGCCCTTGTGCGCGCTGAGCGCGCTCGCCATCGCCTGCACCCTGCTCGGCGCCGACACCGGCGCGGCCGAACCGCCCACCGCCGGCAGCTTGACGCGCGACTTGACGCCGCGCCCGGCGCCGGCGCCCGGGGGCGGCGCGCCGCTGCTGAACCGTCCCGCGCCCGCGCCCCCCGCCGCCGCGCCCGCCGCG
>JAYVUV010000281.1:0-11509 GCA_043787615.1 Janthinobacterium sp.
AGCACCGCGCCCACCCAGTCGCCCGCCTATTCCTCGGCCCAGCCCGATTCGGCCACCTACGGCACCATCGATTCGATCCAAGCCACCCGCGGCAACGCCCAGCCTAGCGGCGCCGGCGCGGTGGCCGGCGGCCTGGTCGGCGCCTTGCTCGGCAACCAAGTCGGTTCCGGCAACGGCCGTGCCGCCGCCACCGTCGCGGGCGCCGTCGGCGGCGCCGTGGTCGGCAATGAAGTGGAGAAAAACCGCGCCCAGGGCCAAGACGCGTATCAAGTCAGCGTGCGTCTCGATAACGGGGATTACCGCACCGTGGTGCAAGACAATGTCAATGAATTACGCGTCGGCAACCGGGTGCGCGTGGTCGATGGCCGCGTCTATCGTTACTAATTCCGCCCGCTTCGGCATCGGCGCAAGACCTTTCACTTATATTTAGGAGCAACACATGGGTACTATCATCTTAATCATTCTGGTTCTCGCCCTGATCGGCGTCTTGCCAACCTGGCCGCACAGCCGCAGCTGGGGCTACGGTCCGAGCGGCGTGGCCGGCTTGATCGTCGTGATCTTGCTTTTGATGCTGCTCACCGGCAGGTTATAAGTCCACGGGGCGCCGCCGGCGCCCCGTCAATGGAGAACATGATGCGTCATACCCCTTATTATCTGTTTGGCGCCGCGCTCGGCGCGATCTGTTGCCTGGGCGCGAGCTACAGCCAGGCCCAGGACGCGGCCCCGGCCCAGGCCCAGGCTGGCACCAACTATCGCGCCACCCCGGTGGCCGCGCCGCCCGCCGTGGGCGCCGCCGTCAACGTCGGCGGCGGTCCCCAGTCGGGCGACCCCGGGCGCTGGTATGTGGCCGACACCACCACGCAAGCCCAATTGCGCACCAAACGCAAGGAAATCGGCGCGGCGCTGCAAGAAGCCCAGGCCGACTGCAAACGTGTCGCCGCGGCCGAGCGCGCCGCCTGCCTGAAGCTGGCCCGCGCCACCTACGACGCCGACATGAAAGCGGCCGCCGCGCATTAACGTGCGTCGGCCGGCGCGCCCGCACGCCGCGCCGCCGGCGGCAATTCGTGCACCACCAGCGGCGAGCCGTCGGTCACCAAGGCCAACCAGCCAGCCGCCTCGATGGCGCGCAGCGCGTCCAGATAGCCTTGCTCCCAGCGCCACTCGATCGATCCCCTGGAAAAATTGATATCCTTGGCCGCCATGTGCCAGTCGCGGCCCGCGTACGGCAGGCGCACGATGTGCATGGTGGTGTCGCAGCCGAGCATGGCCAGCGCGCGCGCGTCCCCGGCTTGCCGCTCCGGCTCGGGCAAGCGCGCGTACACTTCGCGCAGCGTGCGCTGGACCCGGCGCGCCGCGACATAGTCGTCGATGTGGCGCCGCGAGCGCGAGGCGAAGGTGACATCCTTTTGGCGCGTGCGCACCTCCTCCAGCGTGGTCGGCTCCGGCCCCTCGGCGCGCCACAGATCGACCATGAACACCAGGCTGTCGCAATGCGGCAAGTCGCCCAGCACGGTTTCCAGCGGCGTGTTCGAATACAGCCCGCCATCCCAATACAATTCACCGTCGATGCGCACCGGCGGAAAGCCGGGCGGCAAGGCGCCGCTGGCGCGGATATGCTCGGCCGTGATGGCGCGTTCGGCGCTGTCGAACGACACCAGGCTGCCGCAGCGCAGCTTGAGCGCGTTGACGCTCAAGCGGGTGCCGCCGGGCGCGTTCAAATAATCGAAATCGACCAGTTCGCCCAAGGTCCGGCTCAGCGCGGCCGTATCATAAAAGCTCGCTTCCTCGGGCGCCACCGGCATGCCGGCCGCGAAGCCGCCGAACAGGCGCGGGCTGAAAAAACCGGGTACTCCGCGCAACACCGTGTCGAGCGTGGCCAGCCAGATATTGGCGCGCCGCGCGGTATCGGAGGCGCGATACACATCGATGCCGTCACGGTGCGCCACCGCGTCCCAAAATTGTTTCAGGCGCGCCAGCCGCACGGCGGGATGGTTGCCGGCCACCAGGGCCGCGTTGATGGCGCCGATCGAGGTGCCGACCACCCAGTCCGGCGCTAGGGCGTGCTCGTGCAAGCCGTGATAGACGCCGGCCTGGTAGGCGCCGAGCGCGCCGCCGCCTTGCAACACCAGTACGATGCGCAAGCCGGCCGGGTTGAGGGAGTGGCGGGAAGGGGGCACGATCGCTCCAGGAAGGGGCACGCTCCATTGTAAAACAGCGCGCCGCTGGCCGCCGCCACGCAGCGCGCGCATAAAAAACGCCGTTCGAAAACGGCGTTTTTATGCTACGGCTCAGCGCTCGACCGGACTCGCTTGCTGGCGTCGCCTGAACCAAGCCACCCCCAGCCCCACCATCACGGCGACGCCGATCACCGGCTTGATCAGCTTGCGCCGCGCCAGGAAGGACAGCGCCGACATGGCGTAAGGCAGCACCGTTTCCAGGCGCAAGCCGGTAGGCGACAGAAACTGGTCCATGCGCGCGTGGGCGAAACCGACCGCTTGGTCCAGCGCGCCATGCAACAAGGCTTGCGGCTGGAGCGCCTGGCCGACGCTGAGTTTGGCATGAACCAGACCGATGCGAAAATATTCGCCCTCGGCGATCAACACCTTTTTGCGCTCGGCCGGACTTTCTACAACGCTTACGTTTGTCATTTCACTCTCCACAGTGTCAAGCCGGCGCCATCACAACAGCATGTCGCGGTCGGCTTTCAGTTCCGCCATGGTGGCCGGCAAGGACAGCTTGTCTTGCTTGAGCAATGCCCGCGCGTACATGGCCAAACCGAAGGCCAGCGCCAGGAACACCAGCGTCATGACCGGAAAGATTTTCCAGCCCAGGGCATCCCAGGCCAGAAACACCACCATCACGCTGCCGTAGGCGATGGCGAACAAGCCGGCCACCAGCGCCAACGCGAACACCACTACCAACTGCAACAGATGGTTGCGCACCTCGGACAATTCGATCGAGGCCAACTCTAGCCTGGACAGTATCAAGCCGAAGGTATTGCGCGCCACGCCCGCCAAGGAACCGATCAGGCCGGGTGGCGGCTGCGCGCCCCCCTGAAATGCGGACTTGTCCATAGGCCCCCGCCGCGCCGACTTACTTGCGACCGAGGATGACGCCCACCAGCAAGCCGACGCCGGCCGCGGCGGCGATCGAGCGCCATGGGTTTTCCTTCACGTACACGTCGGCCGAGGCGGCCATTTCCTTGCCTGCGACCACGGCGTTGGCTTGCGCTTCCTGGGCCTTGGCCAAGGCCGCTTCCAGGGTACGCATGCCACGGCCGCGCAGTTCGTCGGCTTTTTCGCCGGTCAGCGCGGCGGCCGAGCTGAACAGGGCTTGCGCGTCTTTGACCAGGGTTTTGACGTCGGTGTTAACGGTGGCGATATTATTTTCCAGCATGATTAAGCTCCTGAGTAATTAATAAATAAAAACGTGATAAATAAAACGTGATAAATGAAAACGTAATAAATGAAACGTGATGCATGAAAACGTGACGCATGAAAACGCCACCGCGTACAAGGTTTAAGCCAGCAAGTCGCGCATGTCGTCGGCGTGCTCTTCTTCCACCGCCATAATCTTGATCAACAAATGACGCGTGGTCGGGTCCGAGTCGCCGATCTTGGCGATCATTTGACGATACGATTCGATCGCTACCCGCTCGGCGATCAGGTTGGCGCGCACCATCTCTTGCACCGTGCTGGACTCATCATACTCGGCATGGCTACGAGCGAGCAACGTTGCCGGATTGAAATCAGGTTCGCCATTCAGTTGCACGATGCGCTCGGCCAGCCAATCGGCGTGTTCTTGCTCTTCGATCGCGTGTTCCAGAAACTCGGCCTTGATCGGGCCGTTCTGCAAACCGCTGACCGTGTAGTAATGGCGCTTGTAACGCAGCACGCACACCAGCTCGGTCGCCAGCGCGCCGTTCAACATCGCGATCACCGCCTCACGGTCGCCTTGATAACCGGCCGTCACTGGTCCGTCGTCCAGATTTTGCGCCGCTGCGCGGATGGCCGCCGTGTCGATGCCTGCCGGCACTTCGTTTGCTATGGTATTCATGATCATCCTTTAAAAAATTGATACGCGACCCGCGCCCGCGCCGCCTGACGCGACCGCCATGGGCGAGCGTGGGTCAGCTGCTTAACGACGCGCCGGAATCGCCGCGCCCTCTTCCGACAGCACGATCTCGACCCGGCGATTGAGCTGACGCTCGGCGGCGGCGCTATTGCCGGCCACCGGATAGGCTTCGCCGTAACCACGGGTGGCGATGCGTTCGCGCCCGATGCCCATTTCCACCAGGGCCGCCGCCACCGCCTCGGCGCGCCGCTGCGACAATTCCAGGTTGTGCGCCGAGCCGCCGGTGCTGTCGGTGAAGCCTTCGATCAACACCGTGCGGCGCGGATTCTTGCTCAGCACATCGGCCAATTTACGGGCCGTGTTGGTGCCGTCGGCCGTCAAGCGGGCTTGGTCGGTGCCAAACAGCACGTCGCCCAGGGTGATGATGATGCCGCGTTCGGTTTTCTTGGCGGCCAGGTCGGACAATTGCGCTTCCAGGGCGGCGGCGCGGGCTTGCGCGTCGCGCGTGGCCGCTTCGGCGTTTTGCGCCTGGGCCTGGGCGTTTTGGGCTACCGCCGTGGCCGCCAAGGCTTGCTGCTGGGCCGCCTCGGCTTGTTGTTTGGCCGTGTTCGCTTCCTGTGTGCGCACATCGAGACGGATCTGGTCGCGCTGTTTGCCGGCGTTGGCTACATCGGCCTCGGCGGCTTTACGTTTGGCCACTTCCTGAGCCGTGGCGATGCTTTGTTTGGCCAGATAAGCCAGCTTGTCCACCGCGTCCAGGCTTTCTTGCTTGGTGGCGGCGGTGTTGGCGCGTTCCAGGGCGGCGCTGGCTTGGCGGAACTCGGCTTGGGCATACGTGGCGACGGCCGGATTGTTTTGCGCGGCAAGATAGTCGCTACGGGTCTGGTCCAGCAGGCTGGTGGTGGTCGGCGCCGAGCTGCAAGCGGCGACCAGCACGGCGATGGCGATCAGGGCCGGAGTCGATTTTTTCATGAACATGGTGTATTCCTTATTGCGGACGCGCGGCCCGTGAGCTTTGGCGTCATTGTTATTGTGGGAGCGGCGCGCATGCGCCGGGAACGGCGGCGCTTACTTGGCGACGCGGTCCAGTTCTTCGCGCAGCACGCGGATGTTTTCATTGATCTCGTCGGCGGCCGTGGTGGCCTTGGCCGAACCGGCCTTGCTTTGGGCCAGCTTCGCGTCGGCTTGCGCTTGCGCGGCCAAGTCGCGTGCCAGCGGGTAATCCTTTGCGGCCAGGGCTTGATTGGCGCGCATCATTTTTTCGCGGGCCGAGCTCATTTCTTGCGGCGCCAATTCGGCGGCGCCCGAACCGGCGGCGCTCTCGACCGCGGCGCGCGAGACGGCGACATCGGCCGTGGCCGGGGTTTTCATGCTGCTGCAACCGGCGGCCAACAGCACCACGGCGCCGGCGATCATCATTTTTGTCATGCTTGTTGTCATTATTTTTCTCCAATGAAGCGTTAATCGATGCATCAATCAAGTTGATGGATACGTTATAGGCTGCTTGGCCCTTGTTATCGGTACGGTGCCGCACATAGCGTAAATAATTGACATGTTTACCATCGATCAGCATGATGTGGACTTCACGTCGTCGCACCGGCCCCCGCGCGCGCTCACCATTCAAGGAACTCTTCATGCCCCTGTCGCGCCGTAGCACAATCGCGCTCTCGCTCGCCGGCGTCGTCATCAGCATCCCGCTGATCGCCATCCTGATTCTGCTCAACATCGACTGGAACCGCGCCACGCCCTGGCTCAACGCCCGCACCAGCGAAGCGATCGGGCGCCCCTTCGCGATCCGCGGCGACCTGTCGCTCACCTGGAGCGCGGGCGGCAACGCGGCCGACGTGCCGGAGCAGGCGCGCGGCTGGCGCGACATGCTGCCCTGGCCGCATCTGGTGGCCAAGGACGTCCATGTCGGCAATCCGGCCGCGCTGCGCGCCGGCGCCCGGGCCGGCGGCGGCCGGCGCGCGACCATGGCCACAGGTACGGCGGCGGCGGCGCTCCCGCCCCTGCCGGCCGATATGGCCAGCGTCAGCCAATTCTCGTTCTCGCTCAACCCGCTGGCCCTGCTCACCCGGCGCATCGCGATTCCGGTGCTGCGCTTCGAGGCGCCGCTGGTGGATTTACGGCGCGACGCCGACGGCAACAACAACTGGAGCTTCGCTCAAAAAAATCAGGCATCGGCGTGGCGGCTCGACCTCCAGCGCATCGTCTTCACCAAAGGCAGGGTGCACCTGATCGACGCCATGCAAGGCGCCGACATCACGGCCGAGGTCGACACCATCAACGCCGACCCCGACTACGGCGTTTCCTGGACGCTCAAGGGCAAGCTGCACGGCGAGACGGTCGGCGGCAGCGGCAAGGCCGGCGCCGTGCTGTCGCTCCAGCAGCAAACCGCGCCCTACCCGCTGGCCGCCGAGATCCGCATCGGCGCCACCCGCGTCGCCGTCAGCGGCACCCTGACCAAGCCGACCGATTTGGCCGCGCTCGATTTGCGCCTGAAACTGTCCGGCGCCAGCATGGCGCGCCTGTATCCGCTCACCGGCCTGGTGCTGCCGGAAACCCCGCCCTTCGCCACCGAGGGCCATCTGCGCGGCACCCTGGGCGCGGGCGGCGGTCACTGGATATACGACAAATTCACCGGCAAGGTGGGCGCCAGCGACATCGGCGGCACCCTCGATTACCAGTCGCGCCAACCGCGCGCCCTGCTGAGCGGCGCGGTACGCTCGCGCCTGCTGCAATTGGCCGATCTGGCGCCCTTGATCGGCGCCGATTCGAACGCCAGCAAGGCCGCGCGCGGCGCCGGGACGGCGCAGCCGGCCGGCCGCGTGTTACCGGTTGAAACCTTCAAGACCGAGCGCTGGACCAGCATCGACGCCGACGTCGGCTTCGATGCCGATACCATCGTGCGCCCAGCCGCTTTGCCGATCAAAAACTTGTCGACCCATTTCCGGCTCGAGGCCGGCGTGCTCAAGCTCAAGCCGCTCGATTTCGAGCTCGCCGGCGGCACACTGCGCTCCGACATCACCTTGGACGGCAGCGGGAAACTCACGCCGAACGGCTTGCCGAACGGCTTGCCGAACGGCTTGCCGAACGGCGAGCCCTTCGGCAAGCCGAGCGTCATCCGCGCCGAACTCAAGGCCAGCGCGCGCCACGTGAAGCTCCAGCAATTGTTCCCCACACTGAAACCCTTGCAAGCGAGCGTGGGCGAAATCAATGGCGACGCCTTGTTGACGGCCACCGGCAATTCCGTGGCCACCCTGCTCGGCTCGTCCAACGGCGAAGTGAAAAGCTTGATCGACCAAGGCACCATCAGCAAGCTGCTGCTGGAGGAAATGGGGCTCAATATCGGCAACGTGGTGCTGGCACGGCTGTTCGGCGACAAGCAGGTCAAGCTCAATTGCATGGCCACCGATTTCACGGTCGAACAAGGCTTGATGCGGACCCGCAGCTTCATCGTCGACACCGAAGAGGCGGTGCTCAACGTGAGCGGCACCGTCAATCTGGCCAATGAACGGTTGGACTTGACCTTAAAGCCGGACACCAAAGGTTTTCGGGTTTTTTCGCTGCGCTCGCCGCTGTATGTGACCGGCACCTTCGGCAAACCGGACGTCAGCGTCGACAAGGGCATCCTGGCCCTGCGCGCCGGCGGCGCGGTGGCGCTGGCGGTGGTGGCGCCCATCGCCGCCCTGCTGCCGCTGGTGAGCGCCGGCCCGGGCGACAAGAGCGCCTGCGCCGGCCTGCTGGCCGACGCGCGGGCGCGACCGGTGGCGCCGCCGCCGGGCCAGAGCATGGCGCAAAAAAAACCGTCCCGGCGCTAGCCACTACCCACGAACGGACGATTTTCCTGTTCCATATGTGCGTTCTCGAACAGAACATTTTGATCAGCTTGCTAAACTAGACTCAATTGCCGCCGACCCGCGAAGGATCAGGCGCGATTCGGGGCTGTGCCACGCACGGTCCGCATTCAACCTAGGAGAACATCATGATGACCATCAAAAAACTGGCTACGGCCGCATCGGCACTGACCATCGCACTGAGCTTGAGCGCTTGCGCCGGCATGTCCAACCAAGATAAAAACACCGCCGTCGGCGCCGGCGTGGGCGCCGTGGCTGGATCGGTATTGACCGGCGGCAGCGCGGTTGGCGCGGTCGGCGGCGCGGCCGTGGGCGGCGTGATCGGCAATCAAGTGAGCAAACCGAAATAAACGCGGTGCGCCGGCCACCCGGCCGGCAAGCGAAAAAGCGGGGTTGCCACAAGCAGCCTCGCTTTTTTATCGTCCATTCGCCGCCCCCCCCCTCGCGTCGGGCGGCGCGCGGGCTAGATGAAAACGTTGGCCATGCCGATACTGCCGTTGTCCTTGACCAGTTCGTAACAACGGCAGGACACCGCCTCCAAACCGGCGGAATCGAGGATTTCGATATTGCCACGGCTATAGGTGATCAATTTTTGCTGTTGCAAGGCGCTGGCGGCCTTGGTCACGCCGACCCGCCGCACGCCCAAGGCATGCGCCAAAAATTCATGGGTCAGGTGAAATTTTTCCGATTGCAGGCGGTCGCGCGTGATCAGCAGCGAACGCGCCAGGCGCGCCTCGAGCACATGGAAACGGCTGCACACGGCGATCTGGATCGCCTGCGCCAGCAAGGTGTCGGTGTAGCGGTACAGCAAACGCTGGAGCGCTTCGTTACGGCCGAATTCGGCACAAAAGTCGCGGCTGTCGATGCGGGCGGCGCGTCCGGCGCGCTGCACCACGGCGCGCACCTGGGCCACGTCATGGCCCAGCGCGACCGAGGCGCCGATCATGCCTTCGCGCCCCACCGAGCCTACTTCCAGCGTCATGCGCCCTTCGGCCACGGCCAGCAGCGAAATCAAGCTATCGGATGGAAAATAGATATGGTGGATGGCTTGACCCGGTTCGTACAGAACGTCGCCCACCTCGATGGTGACGATATCGATCAGGGTCTGCAACTGCACCAGATCTTCTTCGGGCAAGCTGGCCAGCAAGCGGTTGCTGGCGGCCGGCGCCGCGGCGCCGCCATTATGGTGGGTATCCCAGGACAAGTTCACGGCGCCCCCCGCACACCCGGCGCGGTGCGCGGCGCGGCTAGGCAGCCGCTGCCGTGAAGTGATGGGTGATCTGTTAAGAACATGAGTGAAGAACCTTTTCTAGTGGAGCAAGCGCGGCGCCTTGCAGTCCATGCAAAGTTAATCTTTAGCTTAGCGGCAAACACTTACCACGTATGTACGGTGACGCACGGAAGAGTAAGAAGCGGACGCGGAGAATAGCCCTTGAACCCGGCGGCCGCCGCGCAACGCGGCCCCGGCGTCATCCACCACGATAAAAAGGCATCCCATGACACCCACTCCATCCGGCCGTAAAGCGGTCCATCCCCTGTTCATCGCGGCGGCCATCGCCATCGTGCTGTTTTGCGCGATCGGCATCGCCGCCATCATGGGCTGGCTGCCCGCCTCCAACGGCAGCGGCCGCGCTCCGAACGACGGCGCGCTGAACGCGGCCGACCGTCTGGCCAGCGCCCCGGTGCCGGCCCCGCCCGCGCTGGCGCCGCCGGCCGAGGCGCCGCGCCACAACGAAGCGGCGCCACGCCACCAGCCGGCGCCGCGCCACGAGCCGATACAACAAGCCGCCCTGGAGGCGCCCACCGTCTGCACCAGTTGCGGCGTGATCGAGTCGGTGCGTGAAATCAAAACGCGCGCCGACGGCAGCGGTGTCGGCGCGGCCGGCGGCGCGGTGGTTGGTGGCTTGCTGGGACATCAAGTCGGCGGCGGGCGCGGCCGTGACGTGGCCACCGTTCTGGGCGCCATCGGCGGCGCGGTGGCCGGCAACCAGATCGAGGGACAGGTGCGTGCCAACAGCAGTTACGACGTGACGGTGCGCATGAACGATGGCAGCACCCGCACCTTGCACGAAACGGCAGAGCCGAGCTGGCACGCGGGCGACCGCGTGCGTTTGGTCGACGGGGTACTGCGCGCCAACGGTTAAGCCGCGCCCCTCGGGCAAGGAAGCGACGCCCCGCCCGTGCGGGGCGTTTACTTTTTATCAATGTGTGGCAACACACGGACGCCGTTCCCCTCCTCTCCGAGAATGGTTTTGGCTGGACACCGCGGCACGACCGATGCCGTCCACCAGCCTTCGACAAAGGAAGCGACATGAAAATATCTGTCTGGGCAGGCTTGATGGGCGCCGGTTTGCTGGCCACCGTGCTCGGTTTCGGCGCGCTCCACCCGGCCGTCGCCGGCGCGGCGCACGCCAAGGCCACCTTGGCCGAGGTGGCGCAACTGCTGCTGCTCACGGGCGGCATGCTCAGCGCGCTGCTGGGCGCGATCGGCATGGCCGGGTTGATGAGCTGGATTCCGGGCTTGAATTTGGCCGGGCCTCTGGCCGGGCCGCTGGCCGGATCGGCGCGCCGAAGCGGTCAATAGCATTATTTATTTCGTTATGTACGCCAACGTACAGAATTGAATTGTGACTGGATCGATAATAGATTCCATGATGTCAGCGCCGCACAAGATGCACACGGCAACGAAATCGAAACCGATCGCACCCTGACTCGGCCCGCCACAGTCACTGTTGTCATCGCAGATAAAACTTACATTCAGAGGACACCATCATGCTGTATACAATCGCCGTCGTACTTATCATCCTGTGGCTGCTGGGCTTGGTCACTTCCTACACCGTGGGTGGCTTCATTCATATCCTGTTGGTGGTTGCGGTTATCATGGTGCTGTTGCGCCTGATTAGCGGTCGGGGCGTCTAGACCCGACCCACGCGGCAACATGGCGCAAGGCGCCGACGGCGGCGCACGTTGATTCGTGCGCCGCCGTTGTCGATTGGAGCCAAGTTTTCTTACCAACACTGAGGAGAGATTCATGACATTGCATTCGATTCAAGCAAAAACCAAAATCATCGCCGGCGCCGTCGCGCTGACTTTGGCCATCACCGGTTGCGCCGACATGTCCGGCACCCAGCGCGGCACCGCCACCCCGTCTGTGTGCTCACATATACTCATGTATGTCTGCTGTGTGTTGGTGTGTATGTCTGCAGGGAGGCTGTTGATGCTGCCACCAAAGCAAATGCTGTCAACACATGGAAGCAGGTCAGTAGGAGTCATGTCCACTACAGCCTTCATTGCATGTCATGCACACCTCAACACCTACTACATGTCGTGTTCTAGGCTCGAGCGTGTTGTTACCGACTTGTTAATGTGTGATACACGCCTGCACGTATTCTGTTGCTTATGCCAGGTGTGCTATGCCTGTGTGCGAGGCGGTGAGTTCAAGCTAGCAGGCATCTGTGGTCTGCACATCCTGAAACATCCTGACCACTTAGAGGAACTGATTGCTCACTATGAGAAAGCTTGACACCCAACTGAACTCATCGCACTCATGGAACAAGGTCAGTGCCATGTAGTCTTGC
>JAYVUV010000282.1:0-11060 GCA_043787615.1 Janthinobacterium sp.
CCCTGTTTTTGGACACTTGTCTGTGCCAGGACAGGACTGCCTACCAGCTTGATATTTCCGGTGTCGGGCAGCTGAGGCTCGCGGTATACCAAGGGGGTGGCAGCGCGGCGGGACCGCCCGCCGACTTGGTGCGCTTGATGCCGGGCTCGACGCTGTGGCCGGGATTTTTATTATTACGCTTCCGTACGAGCGATGGCGTGCTGGCGCTGCCGGTCTGGCGCGGGTCGGTGTCGGGCGACGGTTTCCGCGCCTTGGCCGTGGCTTGCCGGGCGATCGCCGCGCGCGCCGGGACGGACGAATAAAAAAATCGAAAATATTGAACTTATTGCAGAAGGCCAACTCTATCACTGGAGGCGCCCACGCTGCATGCTACCAAGGACATTGGGAGTGAGGACAGAACGTGAGTGTGATCAACTGCTGGTCGAACGTGTCCAGTCCGGAGACAAACAGGCCTTCGATGTCCTGGTGTCCAAGTATCAGCGCAGGCTGATGCGGTTGGTGTCGCGCCTGGTGCACGATCCGGCGGAGGCCGAAGATGTGGTTCAAGAGACATTTATCAAGGCTTATCGGGCGTTGCGGCATTTCCGCGGCGATTCCGCATTCTATACTTGGTTGTACCGCATCGGCATCAACACGGCGAAAAATTTTTTGGTCACGCAGGGCAGGCGAACGCCGACCTCGACCGATACCGACGCGGAACAGGCGGAGGCGTTCGACGATGGCGACAACTTGCGTGACATTAATACCCCTGAATCGATGTTGGCCAGCAAACAGATCGCCGAGACGGTCAACGCTGCCATGGACCTGCTGCCAATGGAACTGCGCACGGCGATCGTGCTGCGTGAAATTGAAGGGCTCAGTTACGAGGAAATTTCCGCCATCATGGCTTGCCCCATCGGCACGGTGCGCAGCCGAATTTTTCGGGCGCGCGAGGTCATCGCGGAAAAACTGAAACCTTTGTTGGATATGCCGGGCGACAAGCGGTGGTAAGATAGTGATTCTTGGCAATACTTACCACGACTTGCGCACTCGGGCGGGATGTTCTTGAGATGGCAGGGGGATGTGATGGATATGCAAAAAAAATTGCACGAAAATATATCGGCATTGGCGGATGGCGAACTCGCGAGCAGCGAAATGGAGCTGGTGTTCGCCGCGCTCGACACGCCCGAGGGCCGGGCCGCCTGGAACGTCTACCGGCAAATCGGCGAAGTGCTGCGCTCGGACCGCTGCGGCGCCGAGCTGGGTGCGGATTTCGAGGTCCGCATGGCGGCTCGCCTGGCCGCCGAGGAATTGGCCCATCCGCAGCCCGTGCTACGTCATGCCAACCTTCAACCCGCCGCGCAGGACAGCGATAGCACGGCGCCCGCCGCCAGCTTGCCCTGAGCTAAGGCGGCGCGGGGCGCCGGCGCGCCGATGCGATGCGATCGCGTTGGGTCGCGTCGCGTCTCGTCCTATCGAGCGCGCCTTGTCGCATTGTATCGCGCGGGTGGCGCCGACCGGTTAAGCGCCAGCTTCGCCCGTCGCGGACGGGGCGGCGGATCGGCGGGCCGCTGCGCGCCGAGTCCGACGCGCAGCGGCCGCGCAAGCCGGCATCCCCTGCTGGGCACGCCCACCCGCGTTTATCGTGTTCCCCTCTTGAAAAACCGGCCGGCCGCAGCATCTTGTGCGGGCGATTCGCGTTTTTTCGCTTACCATGGCTAGCCCGATGCAATGGCGGTACGGGATGCGCGGCCGCCGCATTTTCGATTCAATACAATACTCAACCGATACTTCCTATGAAAAAATCTCTCTCTGCCGGTAGCAAGACTCTTTCCGCGCTCTTGATCAGTACCGCCGGTGTATTGTTTGCGCCGACCATGCTGGGTCTGGCGCCGATGGCGCAGGCCGCCGCGGTGGCCGGCTTGCCGGACTTTACCGACCTGATCGAGAAAGTCGGCCCGGCCGTGGTCAATATCCGCACCACCGAGCGCTTGAAAATGGCGCCGGGCGGCCCGGGCGCCATGGGCGACGAGGAAGCCCAGGAATTTTTGCGCCGCTTCTTCGGCGGCGCCGCGCCGGTGCCGACTCCGCGTCAGCAGGCGCCGCGCCCGCGCCGCGCCGTGCCGCAGGAAGAAGAGGTACAACGCGGTGTCGGTTCCGGCTTCATTATTTCCGCCGATGGGTATGTGTTGACCAACGCCCACGTGGTCGATGGCGCCGACGAGGTGTATGTCACCCTGACCGATAAACGCGAATTCAAGGCCAAGGTGTTGGGCGCCGATGCCCGCACCGACGTGGCGTTGCTGAAGGTGGAGGGCGCCAGCTTGCCGGTGCTTAAAATGGGCGACTCGAACAAGATCCGGGTCGGCGAATGGGTGATCGCGATCGGTTCGCCTTTTAATTTGGAAAATACCGTCACGGCCGGCATTATTTCCGCCAAGTCGCGCGACACCGGCGATTACCTGGCCCTGATCCAGAGCGATGTGGCGGTCAATCCCGGCAATTCGGGCGGTCCATTGATCAATATGCGCGGCGAAGTGATCGGAATTAACTCGCAGATCGCCACCCTGTCCGGCGGTTATAACGGTATTTCCTTCGCGGTGCCGATCGACGAGGCGATGCGGGTCGGCGAGCAATTGAAAAAATCGGGCAAGGTGACGCGCGGCCGCATCGGCGTCCAGATCGGCGAGTTGAGCAAGGAAGTGGCGGAATCGCTGGGCTTGAAAAACGCCCAGGGCGCGCAAGTGTCGCTGGTGGAGCCGGGTGGCCCGGCCGACAAGGCCGGCATCAAGGCGGGCGACATCATTCTCAAATTTAACGGTGTCGCGGTGGAACGCTCGTCGGACTTGCCGCGCCTGGTCGGTGGCAGCGCGCTCAACAGCAAAGCGGTGGTCACGGTGTGGCGCAAGGGTGCCCAGCTCGATGTGCCGGTCACCATCGTCGAGCTCGAAGCGGACAAGGTCGGCAAAAAAGGCGGCGCGCGCACGCCGTCGGCCGAGCAGGCGGCCAACGCGCTGGGCTTGACGGTCAGCGATTTGACCGGCGTGAAAAAGAAAGAGTTGCAGATCGAGGCCGGGGTGCTGGTCGAGGCGGTCGACGGGGTGGCGGGCCGGGCCGGCTTGCAGCCCGGCGACGTGATCCTTCAAATCAATAACACCGAAGTGCGCGACGCCAAGCAATTTAACGCGGTGGTCGGCAAGCTCGATGCCAAGAAGCCATCGGTGCTGCTGGTGCGCCGCGGCGACGTGTCGCAATTCGTGTCCTTGCGCCCCGCCGCCAAGTAAGCGCCCGCCACCATCGGCCGGCCCGCGCGCGGGGCCGGCCGTTTTGCCCGTTATCATTTCACGACCATGCAATTTACCCTGTACAGCCGCTCTTATTGTCACTTATGCCAGGATATGCTGGATGCCTTGCAAGCCTTGAATCGGCCGGAGCGGCCTTTTTCGGTGCGGGTGATCGATATCGACGAGAGCGGCAATGTGGTCTTGCTGACCCGTTTCGATGAGCTGGTGCCGGTGCTGTTCGGCGATCTTTCCCAGCCCGAGTTGTGCCACTATTTCCTCGACGAACAAAAGGTGCTGGCCTATTTGGCCCGTGACCCCGCCTGAACCGCCGCGCCCGCGGTCGGCGCGCGGGTGCGTTTGCCGCAGCGGGTTCGGCGCCGATGTTTGTCCCGAAAATCTTTGCGTCAAAGCATTTTCTAGGAGGGTGGCCGCATAACACGGGCTTTCTACCTTGAAATCCGGTAAAATGGGGCGGTCGAAAAGCCGCTGTGCGAAACAGCGGCTTCTGTCGCTTCAAAGGCGCTCGCCTGGGGCATCCACCCCGCTCGGAGCGCTTTTTTTATCTTGCTGCGGAAGCGGCCACGCCCTCCGCTGCAATGATCCCCGGTCAGCAGTGTCGTCTTTCATCATTCGTTTTTATATTTGTTAATGAACAACATACGCAACTTTTCCATCATCGCCCATATCGACCACGGCAAATCCACCCTGGCCGACCGCATCATTCAGCTGTGCGGCGGCTTGTCCGACCGCGAAATGGAAGCGCAGGTGCTCGATTCGATGGATCTGGAGCGCGAGCGCGGCATCACCATCAAGGCCCAGACGGCGGCGCTGCATTACAAGGCGCGCGACGGCCAGATCTACAACCTCAATTTGATCGACACGCCCGGCCACGTCGACTTCAGTTACGAGGTGAGCCGTTCGTTATCGGCTTGCGAGGGCGCGCTGCTGGTGGTCGACGCCTCGCAAGGGGTGGAGGCGCAAACGGTGGCCAATTGCTACACCGCGCTCGAACTGGGGGTCGAGGTGGTGCCGGTGCTCAACAAGATCGACTTGCCGAACGCCGATCCACCGAATGCCATCGCCGAAATCGAGGACGTGATCGGCATCGACGCGGCCGACGCCGTGCATTGCTCGGCCAAGACCGGCCTGGGCGTGATCGATGTGCTCGAGTCGTTGATCGCCAAAGTGCCGGCGCCCAAGGGCGATCCGGACGCGCCCTTGCAGGCCTTGATCGTCGATTCATGGTTCGACAATTATGTGGGCGTGGTGATGTTGGTGCGCGTGATCAATGGCACCCTGCGCCCGAAAGAAAAGATTTTGCTGATGGCCAGCGGCTCGGTCAATTTGGTCGAGAGCATCGGCGTGTTCACGCCCCGCTCGGTGTCCTTGCCCTCCTTGTCGGCCGGCCAGGTCGGCTTCATCATCGCCGGCATCAAGGAGTTGAAGGCGGCCAAGGTGGGCGACACCGTGACCCTGGCCAGCCGTCCGGCCAGCGGACCCTTGCCTGGTTTTAAGGAAGTGCAGCCGCAAGTGTTCGCCGGCCTGTTTCCGGTCGAGGCCAATCAATACGACGCGCTGCGCGACTCGCTGGAAAAGCTCAAATTGAACGACGCCGCCTTGCAATACGAGCCGGAAGTGTCGCAGGCGCTTGGTTTTGGTTTCCGTTGCGGTTTCCTCGGTTTGTTGCACATGGAAATCGTGCAAGAACGACTGGAGCGCGAATTCGACATGGATTTGATCACCACCGCGCCGACCGTGGTGTATGAGGTGGTGATGCGCGACGCCAGTATTTTGAAGGTCGACAATCCGTCCAAAATGCCGGACCCATCCAAGATCGAGGAAGTGCGCGAGCCCATCGTCACGGTCAATCTGTACATGCCGCAAGAGTATGTCGGTTCGGTGATCACCCTGTGCATCGCCAAGCGCGGCGTGCAGCTGGACATGAGTTACCACGGCCGCCAGGTGAAACTGGTGTACGAAATGCCGATGGCCGAAATCGTGCTCGATTTCTTCGACAAATTGAAATCGACCTCGCGCGGCTACGCTTCGATGGATTACGAGTTCAAGGAATACCGCGCGGCCGATGTGGTCAAGGTCGACATGCTGATCAATAGCGAGCGGGTCGACGCGCTGGCCATCATCGTGCATCGCGCCAACAGCCAGTATCGCGGACGCGCGGTGGCGGCCAAGATGCGCGAGTTGATTCCGCGCCAAATGTTCGACGTGGCGATCCAGGCCGCCATCGGCGCCAATGTGATTTCGCGCGAGAACGTCAAGGCCTTGCGCAAAAACGTGTTGGCCAAGTGTTATGGCGGCGACATCAGCCGTAAGAAGAAATTGCTGGAAAAACAAAAAGCGGGCAAGAAGCGCATGAAGCAAGTGGGCTCCGTGGAAATTCCGCAAGAAGCCTTTCTGGCAATTTTACAAGTGGACGAGAAATGAACCTGCAAGTCATCTTAGGAAATTTCGCTTTAATTTTGTTCGTGCTGATGGTGATCACGGGGGTGATCTGGTTTCTCGACGTGCTGGTGCTGGCGCGCCAGCGCCGCGCCGCGGCCGATCGCGCGCTGGCCGACTACGATGCCCGCAGCGCCAAGCTGAGCGCAGACGGCATCAAGGCCGATCATCCGGGCAGCCGCGCCACCATCGAGGCGGCCCTGTTGCGCCAGCCGACCTGGATCGAATACTCGGGCAGCTTCTTCCCCGTGATCGCGCTGGTGTTTTTCTTGCGCTCCTTTTTATACGAGCCGTTCAAGATCCCGTCCTCCTCGATGGTGCCGACCCTGCTGGTGGGCGACTTGATCCTGGTGAACAAATTTACCTATGGCATACGTCTGCCCGTGCTCAATAGAAAAGTGATCGAGGTCAACGATCCGAAGCGCGGCGACGTGATGGTGTTCAAGTATCCCAAGGACATGAGCCAGGATTACATCAAGCGCGTGATCGGCGTGCCGGGTGATAAAATCACGTATGAAAACAAGCGCTTGACGGTCAACGGCCAGCAGGTCAATTACACCCCGCTGGACGATTACCTGGATGACGAGCGCCCGCAATACCACAAACAGTTGCAGGAAAACTTGCTTGGTGTGCAACATCGCATCTTGAACGACGAGCGCGCGCAAACCTTGAATCTGCCCGACGTCAAGGATTTTCCCAACAAGGAAGCATGCGATTACAACGAAGACGGATTTACTTGTGTCGTTCCTAGTGGCAATTACTTTATGATGGGCGACAATCGGGACAATAGCGCCGACAGCCGTTATTGGGGCTTCGTGCCGAATCAAAACATCGTTGGCAAGGCGTTTTTCGTCTGGATGAACCTGAGTAATTTGAAGCGTATCGGTGGCATACACTAATCCTGGAGAACAAGTACATGCGCAACAAGCACTATAAAAATAGCAATAAACAACGGGGGCTGTCCCTGATCGGCCTGATGATTCTGCTAGCCATAGCCGGATTTATTGGTCTGCTTGGTTTGAAGGTGTTACCAACTTTTACCGAGTACCGTGCGATTTTAAATGCTATCAAGGAGGCGAAGGCAAACAGCACCACCGTGAGAGATGCGCAAATGTCTTTCGACAAAAATGCCAGCGCCAGCTATATCGAAAGTATTTCCAGTAAGGATCTGATTATCGGCCGAGAGGATGGTGGGCTTGAAATCAGTTTTGCCTACGATAAGAAAATTCCGCTGTTCGGCCCGGCCAGCCTGTTGATCGAATACGCCGGCACGACCGCGAAGGCGGGCACGCCGTCCAAGGCCGAGTAACAAGTCAGAGGCACAAACAGATGAATCTTCAGCTATTGCAAACCCGTTTAGGCTACACGTTTCAGGATGCTGGCCTGTTGCAGCAAGCTTTGACGCACCGTAGCCACAGCAGTTTGCATAACGAGCGGCTGGAGTTTCTTGGCGACTCGATCCTGAACTGCGTGGTCGCCTCGATCTTGTACGAGCGTTTCGGCAGCATCGACGAGGGCGACCTGTCGCGCCTGCGCGCCAATTTGGTCAAGCAACAGTCCTTGTACGAAATTGCGCAAAAGCTGGAACTGTCGCAGTTTCTGCGGCTGGGCGAGGGGGAATTGAAGTCGGGCGGTTTCCGGCGCCCCTCGATTCTGGCCGACACGCTCGAGGCGCTGTTGGGCGCCATTTTTTTGGACACTGGCTTCGACCCGGCGCGCGACGTGATCCGCGCGTTTTACATCCCCATCCTCGATTCGGTCGATCCGCAAACGCTGGGCAAGGATGCCAAGACCCTGCTCCAGGAATTTTTGCAAAGCAAAAAAATCTCCTTGCCCCAATATAATGTGGTGGCCACCCACGGCGCCGCCCACAGCCAGGAATTCGAGATCGAATGCCTGGTGCCCAAGCTGGCGATCCAGGTCTACGGCCGTGGCGGCAGCCGCCGCGCCGGTGAGCAGGCCGCCGCCAAGCTGGCGCTGGAAGTGGCCGAGCAAGCCATGTTGAAAACGCCGGCCGCCGGCCGCAAGGCCAAGCCGCGCGCGGCCCAGCTCAAGCTGGCCGGCATCGCCACGGTGCAAACCGATGGCGCCCAGCCGGCCGCCGCGCTCGCCGCCCCGGCAGGCGAACCTGGCGCCGGCCTCCCTGGGACGGCAACTTCCGCCCCAGCACATCACTCCAAACAGAATCGACATTAGCATGCCAGCCACACCTATGCCCGCCCATTTCCGCTGTGGCTATATCGCCATCGTCGGCCGTCCGAACGTGGGCAAATCGACCTTGATGAATGTGCTGATCGGGGCCAAGGTCAGCATCACCTCGCGCAAGGCGCAAACCACGCGCCACCGCATCACCGGCATCCAGACCGTCGAGGACGCTCAATTCATCTATGTCGATACGCCCGGTTTTCAGACCCGCCATTCGAACGCGCTCAACAAGACGCTCAACAAGACCGTCACCAACACACTGATCTCGTCGGACGTGATCCTGTATTTGATCGAGGCTGGCACCTTCGGCCCGGCCGATCAGCAAGTGCTCGAATTGCTGCCCAAGGAAGTACCGGTGATCCTGGTCATCAACAAGTCGGACCGGGTCAAGGACAAGGCCGTGTTGCTGCCGTTCGCCCAGCAAATCGCCGCCAAGCGCGATTTCGCCGCCATCGTGCCGGTCTCGGCCAAGCTGCATTTCCAGCTCGACGGCTTGCAGCGCGAAATCAAACGCTTCCTGCCCGAAAATCAACCGATCTTCGGACCGGACGACATCACCGACCGCAGCGAAAAATTCCTCGCGTCGGAAATCGTGCGCGAAAAACTGTTCCGTTTCGTGGGCGACGAACTGCCTTACACCAGCACCGTGCTGATCGAAAAATTCGAGCAGGAAGGCAATCTGCGGCGCGTGTTCGCCGCCATCCTGGTCGAGCGCGACACCCATAAGTCCATGATCATCGGCAACAAGGGCGCGCGCCTGAAGGATGTCTCGACCCAGGCCCGGCTCGATATGGAAAAATTGTTCGGCGGCCCCGTCTACCTGGAAATCTGGGTCAAGGTGAAATCGGGCTGGGCCGACAACGAAGCCGGTCTGCGCGCTTACGGCTACGAGTAGGCACCACCGGAGGCCGCGTCGCGCATGTCCACCAGCACGCTAGCCGCCCCGGCGGCGGCCGTCCAAGCCGACCCCGACTCCGCGCCCGCCGCGCGCCGCGCCCGGCCGCCTCAGCGCGACGGCAAAGTCAGCGGTCAACCCGGTTTCGTGCTGCACAGCTACCCCTACAAGGAAACCAGCCTGATCGTCGATCTATTCACGCGCGATCACGGCCGCGTCGCCCTGGTGGCCAAGGGCGCCAAACGGCCCCATTCGCAGCTGCGCGGCGTGTTGCAAACCTTTCAGCCGCTGGCCACCGGCTGGGCCGGCAAATCCGAGCTGCGCGTGCTGACCGGCGCCGAATGGGTGGGCGGCATGCTGCCGCTGGAAAAAACCGCGCTGCTGTGCGGCTTTTATTTGAACGAACTGCTGGTCAAGCTGCTGGCGCGCGACGACCCCCATCCGGCGCTGTTCGACCATTATGTGGCGACCCTGAACCAGCTGGCCCATCAAGAACCCGCGCCCATCGTCTTGCGAAAATTCGAAAGAGCCCTACTTAAGGAGACAGGGGTCGCGGCCGACCTGGGCCGCTGCACCGTGAGCGGGCTGGCGGTGCGGGCCGAGCTGCGTTACGTGGTCGATCCGGAGCGCGGCGCGCGGCCCGAGCGGGCCGCCGACCAATGGCCCGGGGTGGCCGGCAAGACCTTGCTCGACATGGAGCGCGAAGACTACGCCGACCCGAGCACCCAGCTGCAAAGCAAGCAGCTGATGCGGTTTTTGCTGGCCCACCACCTGGGAGGCGCGACCTTGAACACGCGCCAGATGCTGATCGACTTGATGCAGTTGTAACGATTTTTAGCGAGAGATGGATACCATGAGCTTTCTGCACCCCTCCGGCCCGGTGATCGACCTGGGCGTCAATATCGACCACGTCGCCACCTTGCGCAACGCGCGCGGCACGGTCTATCCCGACCCGCTGCGCGCGGCGCTGCTGGCCGAGCAGGCCGGGGCCGACGTGATCACCTTGCACCTGCGCGAAGACCGGCGCCACATCAAGGACGCCGACGTGATCGCGCTGGCGCCGCGGCTGATGACGCGCATGAACCTGGAGGCGGCGGTGACCCAGGAAATGCTCGATTTCGCCTGCGTCATCCGTCCCGCCGACGTCTGCCTGGTGCCGGAAAAGCGGCACGAAGTCACCACCGAGGGCGGCCTGGACGTGCTGCGCTACTTCAAGGAGGTGCAAGCGGCGGTGCGCCAACTGCGCGCCGAGGGCATCCGCGTGAGCCTGTTCATCGACGCCGACCGGGACCAGATCGCCGCCGCCGCCGAAGCCGGCGCGCCGGTGATCGAACTGCACACCGGGCGCTACGCCGACACCGAGGGCGCGGCCCAGCTGCAAGAGTTGGCCCGCATCCGCGCGGGCGCGCGCTGGGGCGTCGAGCGCGGCTTGAAGGTCAACGCCGGCCATGGCCTCCATTACAGCAACGTGCAAGCCATCGCCGCCATCGCCGACATCGGCGAACTCAATATCGGCCACGCCATCGTGGCGCACGCCGTGTTTGTCGGCTTTGAAAACGCGGTGCGCGAAATGAAGGCCGTCATGGTGGCGACCCGGCTGGGCCAGCGCGGGCAGGGAGCGTGACTTGGCTTCGCCGCGCGCCCCGTTCCGCCTCGATCACGCCGCGCCGGGCGCGCTGATGCCATGACGCAGGCGCTATCCAATTCGACCGGGCCGGACGCGCGCAGCCAGGTGCTCGCCACGGTGTCCAAGCTGCCCAACCTGCCCGGGGTGTACCGCTATTTCGACGCCAACGACGCCGTGCTTTACGTCGGCAAGGCGCGCGACTTGAAAAAACGCGTGTCCAGCTATTTTCAGAAAAACCTGGCCAGCCCGCGCATCGCCATGATGGTCGAGCGCATCGCGCGCCTGGAAACCACGGTCACCCACAGCGAGGCCGAAGCCCTGATCCTGGAAAATAATCTGATCAAGGCGCTGCAGCCGCGTTTTAACATCCTGTTTCGCGACGATAAATCCTATCCCTACCTGAAGATCACCGGCGGCGTCGCGCCGCGCATGGTGTACTACCGTGGCGCGGTCGATAAAAAAAACCAGTATTTCGGCCCGTTCCCCAGCGCCTGGGCGGTCAAGGAATCGATGCAGATCCTGCAGAAGGTGTTCATGATCCGCACCTGCGAGGACAGCGTGTACGCCAACCGCACCAGACCCTGCCTGCTGCACCAGATCGGGCGTTGCAGCG
>JAYVUV010000283.1:0-3491 GCA_043787615.1 Janthinobacterium sp.
CACCCGGCGCGCCCGGGGCCGGGCCGCGCGCGACACGCGCGTCGGCCGCGCCGGCGCGCGCGCCGCGTATCGCGCTCTTGTTGGGCGACTCGCCCTTCACGCCGCTCATTGCAGCAACTCGCGCGCCACGCCCAGGGCCGCGTCCGACCAATCCTGGCCTTCGGCCTCGGGCGCCCAGCGGCGCAGCACGAACCAGCTGCCGTCCTGGAAGCGGGCCGGCTGCCAGTCGCCGTAGCGGGCCAGGTCGGCGCCGCGCCGGCGCAGCAGGGTCAAGGCGTCGATGCGGTGCGCCTGCTCGCGCCCGTAGCCGACCCCGACCAGCACCTGATCGCCCGGCTGGATCGGGTAGACCAGCAATTCCATGCCGTTTTCAAGCTGCCGGCTCAGCACCAGGCCGTCGCGCTGGACGGCTGGAATCATGGCGCTCAAGGCGGGCGACATCGTGTTGTCCATCATTGCTCCTGAATCGAGGTGGTCGGGGTCGGCGAGGCCGGCGCGTTGGCCGGCAATTCTTCGCGCAAATGCTGTTCGCGCCGCGCGCTGCTGCGCGCCTGCTCGGCCGACAGGCGGCCGCTGGGGGCGCTGCGGCACTCGGCGCGCAGGGCCGTCAACAGCTCGGCGCGCAGCGACATTTTGTCACGCGGCCACAAGGTGGTCGGCAAGTTGTCGACCGCTTCACGGATGAAGTTATACATCTTCACGCTCAGCTGCGGCGCCAGCGGCGCCTTGCCGACGATCTGCTTGACCAACTGCTCGGGCTGGCCCTGGCGCGGGTCGGCCACGTTGAGCAGCGCCAGCGCGCCCTCGCCCGCATGGCGCGGCTTGACGCCGGCGTTGGTCAACTTGGTGTGCAAGTCGTTGCCGATGGCTAGGCAGGAATTGATCTGAAACAGTTTGGCCATCTCGCCCATGCTCACCCACAGGCGCGGCCCGACGGCGCGTTCGCGCGTGGCCGGGGCCCGGCTTTTGCTGTTGAGAATAGCGGGCATGGCTTGCTGCACATTGGCCACGCCCAGGTGCTCGAACATGCTGCGCAAGATGGCGTCGCTGCTGCGATCGGGGCCACGGCCGCCTTTGAAGGTGGCCAAAAAATCATCCAGCTTGGAGGGTGCGTAGGCCGGGTCCTTGCTGGCCTGGGCTTCCACCGTTTCCAGCAGGGTGGCCACTTGCTTGCCCTGGACCCGGGCTTGTTCGATCTCGGGGCCGTGTTCGCTTTCGAGCTTGTGCATCTGGGCTTGCAAGCCGCGCAGCTGCTCCTCGTCGCCCTCGTCTTCGCTGCGCGAGATCGCCTCGCGCAACAGGCTGTGGCGCGCCAGGGTTTCGAAATCGTTGAGGAATTCCTCCAGGCCGGCCTCGCCGCCTTCGGTCATGCGGCTGAGCGCCTCGACCACGGCATGGTCCATATCATGGTCGTCATGCACCGGCTTGTTGGCGCCGGCCGCCGAACGCTTTTTCGGGGTCGGAGTCGGACGCGGGGGACGCGCCACGCGCGGCATGCGGCCGTGATGGGCACCGACGCGATGGTGATGCTCGGCCTGGGTGCTCACGGTCTGCTCGGCCGGCGCGCCGTCGGCGCGGGCGTCGGACTTGACGGCGTTGGCGGCGTTGGCCGCGTTGGCCGCGCTCAGGGCGGTGCTCGGCAGCGGGGAAGGAGTGAGGATCGGGTTCATGCTACGTCAGTGGCGCCACCGCCGCGACGGTTCCATCGCGGCGGCGGTTCCATGGCGCGGCGGCCGGCGCGCGGGCGGCGCGGCCTGATTGTCAGACGCGGACGCCGGCCCGCGTGGCGCCGGCGCCGCGTGCGGCGCGCGGTGGCGCCCTGTTCAATTCAGTTCGAAATCAATTCTCATGTTTTCTCAATTTCTCACGTTTTCTCATCAATCGCGAAGTTCCGAAATCTTTACTGCTATCTTTCAATCACCGCAACACGGCGCGATCAACGGGCCGGACGGTAAAACAGAACCAGCCCCGCGATTCGCTTTTATACTTGGAGCCATGATGCAAACATTTATCGACACCACCGAAGCGAGCACCGAACTGCCCTTGCCAGCAGGCGAAGTTCATGCCGCCATCAACGTTGAAGAGCTGTTCCGCAAACATCAGCAACATCTGTTCCGCTTCGTGCAGCGCTATGTGCGCAACAGCGAAGATGCCGAGGACGTGGTGCAAAACACTTTCTTCGAAGCCGTGCGCTGCGCCGACCGCTTTTCCGGCTTGTCCAAGCCATCGACCTGGTTGTTCGGCATCGCCCTGAACCTGGCCCGCAACCAGGTGCGCCGCAAATTCGCCGACCTCAGCGACACGGTCGAGGAATCGGTGCTCGAACAAATCGCCGACACCCGCGGCGACCCGGCCAAACTGGTCGAACATCGGCAACTGGCTTACCTGGCCCAGGAAATGATGGAAGCCATGCCGGTGGCGATACGCGAAACCTTCGAGGCGGTCATGGATGGCGATTGCACCTATGAAGAAGCGGCCGCCCTGCTCGACATTCCGGTCGGCACCGTGCGCTCGCGCGTCTCGCGCGCCCGCAGCGCCATCCGCGCCCGCCTGGCTTGAATCAATACCGATTGGCCGCGGCCACGATGGCGCGCGCCACATCGGCCGTATCGAGCATCGCATCCATCACACTCGGTTCGTCGGCCAGCCGCGCCAGCGGCACCCGACGCAACAACACCGCGCGGCCTTGATCGGCGTGCCACAAATACTCGCAGCCGGAAGCGGCGGCCCGCATCGCGGCGGACGCGTCCGGTTGCGCCGCGCCTTGTTGCAAAGGCAGCACGGCGCTGATGCACAATTCCGGCGCCGGATGCTCGACCAGCGTGGCGATGGTCGTAATCTCACCCAACAATAATTCCACCACCGGTTCGAGCACGCCGTCGGCGCCGGCGGCGGCCGGCTGGCCGCTCAATTCGGCCAGCTCGATCAAGAAGGCGCGCATGGCGGCCGGCGAGCCATCGATGCGGTCCGGTTCCATGTCAGGCATGGCGTCGTCGGCCAAAGGCACGTAACGCTGGCCGACGGAGGCCATCGTTTGGTTAGGCTGACAACGCTTGCTCTGATTGGTGTGCGGCTTACGCATTCTGACTCTCCCGGTTAAATTCTCAATTTTTCTCAACTTGCTTGCCCATGAGTGGTCACGATCTCAGGTCGGTTCCATTCCGGCGGCACTATTTTTTTTATCGACCACGCGACTCTATTATAAGTCACTATTACTAATATGTAGTTCCATGCGGCAACTATATACGCGATTTCAGCCAACTGTGCTTATTTCGCACAGCGAAAAACGCATGGATGGAAGGTATACACTTGGCGCCAGCGCGGCCGCCTTGGCGATCGCGCGCGCTGCCCCGAAGCCCGGGGCCGGTCGACGGCGCCCGGGGGCGCCGCATCACAACACGCGCTGGCGCGCAATCGCGCCCGCGCCGAAGACCGACGCTGTCCGGACCGGCTTCGCACTGCGGATGCCGCGGCGCCGATGGCGCGCGACG
>JAYVUV010000284.1:0-5077 GCA_043787615.1 Janthinobacterium sp.
CGGGCGCGCCGCGTGCGGCGCGAAGCCGGCCCGCTTGCCTTTCATGCGGCTGAGCTCGTCGCCCAGGCGCGCGGTCAGGTAGCCCAATTTTTCCGAGCCTTCCAGCATGTGCCGGCCCTGGAAGCCCAGCAACAGGCACATGTGGAACACTTGCAGCGGCTGCACATGGACGCCACCGCCCGCGCGCAATTGTTCCAGCCGGTGGAAAAAGTGTTCCCCGGCCAGCTGGTCGCCGAACAGCGTCAGTTGCAGGGGACGCCGTTCCCAGCTTTCGCGGATCGAAAAATGCGAGCGCAAGATGCTTTCGTCGATCGCGGCGCACAAGGCATACTTGGCCGCGTCGATGTCGTTGGCCGCGACGCCCCGGCTTGTGGCGTCGCGGCCGAAGTCGTCCAAAAACCGGGTCATCTTGTCGGCGAAAGCGTTGTTCTCTTGCGGCTCGCTGCCGTTCTTGAGCAAGAACAGGGCATACAAGCCGTCGTACATGAGCTCGAGCAAGCCGCGGGCGGGAGTAGCGGGGGGCGTGGCCACCATGTTCGCTCCTGCCGTCAAGCGCTGACGGCGATCAATTCCAGGGTCAGTTCGCGGATGCCTGTGGGTACATAGATCGAGATCGATTGTGCTTGCAGCATGCGTTCATACATCTGGCCCTTGCTTTCCAAGGTGAAGTAATACGTGTCTGGCCGCACCGGCACCGCCGCCGGCACTTGCGGCGAGTGCGACACGCGCACCCCGGGCATGGCCGAGAGCACGAATTTTTCCACATCGTCGGGCGCGCCGATCTTGAAGCGCAGCGGCACCACCTCGACCAATTCGAGCGCGGCCATGTCGGCCGAAACCGCCAAGTAAAACGTGGTCTTGTCGTCGATCTTGCCCGAGTCCAGCATGCCGTGGTGGTAGGACGGTTTGATCTCGGTGAGGGTGATCGAGAAATACTTCGACGAGATGACGGTGTCGAGCAATTCGCGGATGATCAAGTGCAGCTTGGCGAAAGCGGGGCCGGGATCGTCGTGGCTGTAGGCCGGCAAGTCGCTCAGGCTATGGCTCTTGGAATAGGTCAGCAGGGCGCCGGCCAGGCCCAGCAGTTGCTCGTACAGGCGCTCGGGATGCAGGGCAGGGTGGTGGAAATAATGCGACAGCGAAGCGTGGGCGGCGCTAGCCGTGTGCAGCAGCCAGAACGAGGCCATGTCGCCGGAGCGAAATTCGATCACGTTCTTGCTCGGCTCGCGGTGATGGCCGTACAGAGCCGCCACTTTGGCTTGCAGCGCGTCGACCAGGCGCCGTAGTTGCAGGAACAGGGCGGGCGCGCCCTCGATCGATAGGCTGGGCGGCACGAAGTCGGCGTCGACCTCGAAGCCGCCGCTCGAGCGGCGGCGCAGGCGCAACACCGGCAGGCAGACGTAGGAATCGCGCGGCTCGAATTCGGACACCAGGCGCACGCTTTTTTTCATGTAGGTCAACTCGGCGCCGGCCGCGTGGGTATACAAGTCGGGAGTCGGCACATTGCCCTGGGTGTAGCGGGCCGCGTTGTCGGGCCGGCCGGTGGGGGCGAAGTTGCCGCCGAAATGCTTGAACGAGGGCAGGGCGGCGTAAAAGACAAGCGCCTGTTGCGATTGTTGCAACTGGCTCAGGTCCACCGCTTCCGGCAAGGCGTCGTCCCCCGGCGCGTTGTAGAGTTCGCCGTCCGGGAACAGTAGCCCCAGCTGGAGAACGCGCAGGGTGTTGTTAATGAGTGCGTCGGTGTCGATTTGAATCTGGTCCACGCCCCAGCAATACGGATGCAGGACGCGCACGCTTTCGCGCAAGCGGTGCTCGTGATAGCGGTCTTGCTGCTGGAAATGTTGCGGACGCAGGAATTGTCCTTCGCCCCATAAGACTTTACTGGTGATACTCATCATGGGTCCTTTGCCGGATCGGGCCGGCACCATCTATTCATCGCGCGCCACGCATCGGGTGGTGGCGTCGATTCGAGCGGTCGCGAAAGACGGTGCGCCGCTTACAAAAAACATCGCGCCAGACGGCTGAAACAATGCCAAACTTAAACGACACACTGGCTAGGCAGTATAAACAGGATGGGTTTGCTTCAAAGCGGAAAAGCGCCGGACTCTGCGCTAGGCCAGAAAGTAGGCGAAATTATCGGCGCTAGGTGATACCATTCAGAAATATTACTATGAATTATATTTTCCCCGTCTGATAATGCTCACCGGTCTTGCCGCATTCGACCGCTCAAGCCGGCCTGGCCTATCCCTGATGTCGATGCACATCAGCCGGGATAAGCGGCCGAGGTCTCATCATCAGGAGTTCATTTTGCAACGCAGTGACGACAGCCCGGCAGGCGGCACCAGGCCCAGCCTTCTTTCACCCGCCCAGCATGTCCAGGCGGACCGACATGGTATCTTGAGTAGTTTGGAAGGCAGCGCGCCGATCGCGGGCAAGGCCGCGCCGCGCCCGGGTCGGCGCCTGTGGTGGTGGAGCGCGGGCGGTGTGGCCGGCCTGCTGGTGACGGCCGCGGCGCTCTGGTTTTGGGTCGGAAACGGCGCGCCCGTGCCAGTCGCGGTTCCGGTTCCGGTCGCGGCGGCGTCCGCGCCGGCCGATGCCGCGCCGCTGGCGTCGGCGCCGGCGGCCATTCATGAAGAGCCGCCCACCGGTCCGGCGGGCGGCGAGCCGGAGCGGCTTGGGCAAGCCGGGTCCGCTCCCGACGGCAAGGATACGCTGGGCGGCATGTTGCAAGCCCCGCAGCCCGCTGCGGAGGCGAGCGCCGCCGTGTTGACGCAAGCATTGGAAACGCCGCCCGTGCTTGCCAAAGCACCCAAACCGGCGGCCAAGGAAAAATCCCATGCCAAGCCGGCGCCGGCCAAGCCCGTGGTCGAGCCGGACAGTGACGTGACCTTGCTCACGGCTCTCATCGCCCATTTGCAGGGCACGCCCGCGCGCAAAAAAACGCCGAGCGATGTGCGCGCCGAACTCAAGGAGTGCCGCCAGCTGGCGGCCGATCCGGCCGGAAAATGCGTCGCCCGCGTATGCGCCGGCGCGGGGAAAAACGATGGCGAATGCGCGGCGCCGGAGAAGGCGCCGGCCCCGTTATGAGTGCGGCGCACCGGGCGGCCGGTGCGATAGTGGTCCGCGGATGATCGGCGAGACGGCTGCGGCTCGTTCGCGGGCCTTGTCCGCCTAGACCGTGGCGGCGCAATTCGCACCGGTTCCGATTCTGGTCTCGGTCTCGGTTCCGGCCCCGGTTCGGGTCGCGAGCGGGGCGGGCCGGTCTGGCCTGCGCGCATGAGCCCGTGTCTGGCGCCGGCCGGCCAAGCCCTTTGCTTGGCATGACAAGGAGGTGGCATAATGCGGCGCCCCGTACAAGGAGCATGCATGATTTGTCATCACCATCGCCGCGCGTCGCACCTGCTGCTGGCATTTGGATTAACGCTGGCCACCGGTGCCCAGGCCGCGTCGCAAAGTTGTTTCAAGCCGGCGTTCAAACGCGGCTCCAGCGCCGGAGCGTGGTCGGTGAGCGAGTGCGAAGTCGATAACGGCGTCAAGCTCGAAATAAGCTTGCGCGACGCCAATTCGATGCCGCACAAGGCGGTGCTCAAGCCCATCGACACGGATGGCAAAACGGGCACCGACTATAGCCTCGTCGCGCCCGACACCTTGCTGATCGATGTGTATGCCGAACGTGGCGGAGAAGCGGTGCTGGCCCATCCGATCGCCGGCGGCAGCGCTTTGTCGGTCGTGAAATTCGCCTACCACGGCACCGATATGGTCGGTCTGAGCGTCAGGCAAAGCGGCAACGTGATCCGGGCCACGACCGACTTCGACGACAACGTTTACCTCGTCGATGCCAAGGGCGTGCTCAATACGGTGCGCGCGCTTCATCACGATACCCCGGGCAGCACCATCGCCGTTTGCGAGGCGGCGCAGAAATCGGCCAAGGGGCAGACCACCACGCGGCGCTTGCAAGTTGAAACCATGAAAGGCGCGATTGTGGGCGTGGCCTACACCGGCACCACCCCCTCGCCCGCCGCCGGTCAAGCGACTACCTGCGAGTTCAAGTTGGTGAGCGCCTACGGCGACAGTTTTTCCCGCGCCGGCCGGGTGACGGCGATCGCGTCGCGCGAAACCGGTCGCAAGGCGGCGATGCGGATCGAGGAGGCCAATGGCGGCTGGAAGGCGACGTTTGGCGGGCTGGCGCAATCGAATTATTGCGCCACCGGCGGCCCCTTCCCGCAATCGATGACGCTGGGCGCCGACAAGAAGTGCCTGGTTCAGCCTTAAATGGATTCGACCTGCCGGACCGGGCGATAGCGGTCCGGCGATCGGTCCTTACGGCAGGGTGATGGTCAAGTTGG
The DNA here is from genome assembly GCA_043787615.1 of Janthinobacterium sp. GTDB lineage: Bacteria > Pseudomonadota > Gammaproteobacteria > Burkholderiales > Burkholderiaceae_D > Janthinobacterium. The sequence continues at coordinate 4,347 of JAYVUV010000284.1, forward strand.
CGGCGCGCGGCGCCAGTTTGACCACGTCGTTATAGGCGTTGAGCGTGGTGGCGGTGCTCTTGCTCAAAGTGGTGCGCAGGCCGATGTAGCCGAGCGCGCAGATCAGGGCGAACACCGAGCACAGCACCCACAGCGGCACGTCGCTGCGCAGCTTGTTGACGATCTGGTCCGGGCGCGGCGCATGCGGCGCGAAACCGGCGCTCTTGCCTTTCATATGGGCGATCTCGTCGCCCAGGCGGGCGGTCAGATAGCTCAGCTTTTCCGAGCCTTCCAAAATATAGCGGCCCTGAAAGCCCAACAGCAGGCACATATGGAACACTTCCAGCGCTTGCAAGTGGACGCTGCCGCGCGCGCGCAACTGTTCCAGGCGGTTGAAGAAGTTTTCCCCGGCCAGTTGGTCGCCGAACAGCACCAGTTGCAGCGGGCGACGCTCCCAGGTTTCGCGGATCGAAAAGTTCGAACGCAAGATGCTTTCGTCGACCGCCGCGCAAAACGCGTACTTGGCCGCGTCGATGTCGTCGGTGGCGACGCCCTGGCGTTTGGCGCCGCGCCCGAAATCGTCCAGGAACTGCGTCATCTTGTTGACGAATTCATTGTTCTCTTGCGGACCGCTGCCGTTCTTGAGCATGAACAAGGCGTAGAAGCCGTCGTACATCAGGTCGAGCAAGCTGTGCGCGCCGACGCTGGCGGCCGGCGCCGAGCCGGCGGCCATCAGGGAGGGGGCGAGGGAA
>JAYVUV010000285.1:0-2093 GCA_043787615.1 Janthinobacterium sp.
CCCTCCTCGCCCAGCTCGTTAGCCACGCGGAAGGCGGCGCGCGGTTCCACGCCCTTCATCACTTCGTCGAAATTATCGCGGTCGATGCCGACGAAGGAACGGTCCTTCAAGCGTTTTTTCTCGATCTCGGAGGCGCCGCCGAAGTCGCCCACCACGCCCATAACGAAGGGCAATTCCTTGTTTTCGATCGCGTCGCCGATTTCCACGTCATACGTCATTTGCACCCGTGGCGGGCGGACTTTTTGCAAACGCTTTTGCACACTCTCTTTGGCCATGATCTATCCTATAAATTATCAAGGGTATCGCCCGATACCCGCGGTGAATGCCAGTTTAAACGCGGCAATTATTTGAGCGCGTTAAATGGATTGGCGCTGGAATCGTCCTCGGCCGGCTTGATCACCGCCTTGCGCGCGCCCGAGTTGGCGGACTTGGCGGCGGGCTTGGCGACCGGATTGCTATTGGTGGAGAACAACACCGTCTCGCCCAGGCTCTCGCGCAACAACTTGGCCAAGTCTTGCGCCTCGGTGCGGGTGTTCGGGGTCAAATTGTTTTGCCGGCTCAAGTCCGACAGCGCGCGCGTGGCCAAACGCAAGCCGCTGGTGGCGATCATGCTGTTGGCCACCTTGTCGGCCGGGTCGCGCACCAGCACTTCCTGGGCGTTGACGATGGCCTCGCCATACTGGCCGGCGTCGTATTTGGTCTGGGCCATTTTCAACCATGGCGTTTTATCGGCCGGAAACGCCGTGGCCGCTTCCTTCCAGAGCGACATGGCTTTGTCCTTTTGGCCGGAATTGAGCGCCAGCGTGGCTTGCGCCATCGCCTCGTCCATGGTTGGCTTTTTCGCGACGACGACAGGGGCCGTCGAACAAGCGCTGAGCGCCAGCGCACAGGCCATGCCGCCCACCAGACGCCGGAATGGGGTCAAAGTACTCATGTTTCCCTCGATCAATAAATGAAGTGTGTAAAGTGTGGTGTAGACGTTGCAAGTGCCACAATTTAATTTTGCAGAAGATTAACATATTTTTAATCTTTACTGCATAGAATATAATTGTGCCGCAACTGCTTGCTGTTCTGCAACCTAAACGTCGTTAACGAGATGTGCGTCAAAGGTCGGGGATAGGCGGGCTGGGAAATCTTTCCTGTTCTACCGAGTTCACAATAGTATTAGAATAGCGTTTTAGGAAGGTAAGATCGCCTAAAAACGACAAATTTTCACGGCGCACGCACACAATGAGCGCGTGTTTGTTGCAATGTGGCATCACGGGATTTTGGCAAAAGGTATTGTTAATGAGCATCACCAGCAAAGTTTTATGGGGCGAGGGACAATTTCTACGTCCTCAACACTTTCAGCAGCAAGACCGCTACCACGAGCACCGCCTGCGCGAAAGCGTGCGCGCCCTGCATCCGTATTGCTGGGGGGTCGATCACATTCAAATCGACAACGACGCGCTCACCAACAACACCTTGCGCCTGCTGAAACTGAGCGTGTTGTTCCCGGACGGCGAACTGTATAGCGCGCCGGGCGACGACGCCTTGCCGGAAGTGATAGACCTGAGCCAGTTGCAACAATCGCAGCAAGTGGTCACCTTTTACGCCGCCCTGCCCTCGTTCAAGCATTTCGGCGGCAACTTCGCCCCGACCGACCGGCCCAACAACGCGGCCCGTTACGCCCAGGGCAATGTGCCGACCCCCGACTTGTACACTCACGCGGCCGGCGCCGAGCTGACCTACATGAAAAAAAGCGTGCGCCTGGTGTCCGAATTCGAGCCGCGCGATTCCTACGTCTGCCTGCCGGTGTTGCGCCTGCGCCGCCTGTCGAGCGGCGGCTTCGAAGCCGACACCAATTTCGTGCCGCCCAGCTTGACGATCCGCAGCGCACCCACCCTGTTCCTGCAACTACGGCGCCTGGTCGACGCGCTGCAAGCCAAAGTAAGCGCCCTGTATGGCCATCACCGCGAGCCGAGCAAGAACGTGATGGAATTTCGTTCCGGCGACATGGCCTCGTTCTGGCTGCTGCACACGGCCAGCGCCGCCTACGCTTCGCTGTCGCATTATTTCCACCACCCCGCCCTGCATCCCGAGCGCCTGTACGA
>JAYVUV010000286.1:0-32489 GCA_043787615.1 Janthinobacterium sp.
TGGCGCGCGCCGCCGGCCCGGCGCGCGACTACGGTCCGGCCGTGGCGGTGCACCGCCTGTTCGAGGAACAGGCGCGGCGCGCGCCCGACGCGGTGGCGCTCGAATGCGGCGCGGCCAGCCTGAGCTACGCCGAGCTGAACGCGCGCGCCGAGCTGGTGGCCGCCCACTTGCGCGCCCGCGGGCTGGGCCGGGAAGCGCGGGTCGGCTTGTACATGGCGCGCTCGCCCGACATGGTGGCCGCCTTCCTCGGCGCGCTCAAGGCGGGCGCTTGCACCGTCATGCTCGAACCGTCGCTGCCGCCGGCCCGCACCGCTTTCATCATGCGCCAATCGCGCATGGCGCTGGTGATGAGCGACGCGGACAGCGCGCCGCTGCTCGGCGAGAGCGCCGTGCCGCTGATGGATGTGGGCGCCCTGCCGGCCGAGGTCGCGCGCGCCGACGCGCCCGAAGTCGGCCCCGACAATGCGGCTTACGTCATCTACACTTCCGGCTCCACCGGCGACCCGAAAGGCGTGGTCGGGCTGCACCGCGGCATCGCCAACCGCACGCGCTGGATGATCGAGCATTTCGGCCTGAGCAGCGCCGACCGGGTTTTGCATACCACGCCGCTCGGCTTCGTGCGCGCCGAACGCGAAATCTTGTTCCCCCTATGCGCGGGCGCCACGCTGGTGCTGCTGGAAGGGGCCGGCTTGAACGATCCCGACGCCGTGCTGCGCGAACTGGCCGCGCGCCGCATCAGTTTTACCGCCTCTTCGCCTTCGCTACTGCGCATGATGCTCGACCAGGACCCTGCCGCCATGGCCGCCCTGTCCGGTCTCAAGCGCTGGTTCATCGGCGCCGACGCGCTCAAGCCCGCGCTGGTGCGCGACATCGAGCAAGTGCTGCCCACGCTCAGGCTCACCTATTTCTACGGCTCGACCGAAGTCAGTTCCGACGTGGCGTATTACGACGTGCCGGCCGCTTATCGCACGTCGGCGCTGACGACGCCGATCGGCGTCCCCTTGCCGAACACCAGCATTTATTTGCTGGACAGAAACATGCTGCCGGTTCCGGCCGGCATGGCGGGACAGTTGTGCATAGGCGGGGTGCAACTGGCGCGCGGCTATCTGGACCAGCCGGGGCTCACCGCCGAAAAATTCATCCGCGACCCGTTTTGCGCCGATCCGGGCGCGCGCCTCTATGTCAGCGGCGACCTCGGCTACCGCTTGCCCGACGGCACCCTGGTGATCACGGGCCGCAACGACGACCAGGTGAAAATCCACGGTCATCGCATCGAGCTGGGCGAGATCGAGCATGCGCTGCGCGCCCAACCCGGCGTGCGCGACGCGACGGTACTGGTCCATCACAAGGATAGCGAGCACCCGCTGTTGGTGGCCTATCTGGCCGCCGGCGCGGAACTGGCCATCCATCGGCTACGCGCCGAGCTGGCGCAAAACCTGCCCGGCTATATGATACCGGCCGTGTTCTTGCCGCTGGCGCAGCTGCCGGTCACCACACTAGGCAAACTGGACCGGGCGGCCTTGATGGCCATGCCGCTCGACCGCCAGGACGCGGCGCCGCGCGCCGAGGCCGGCAACGCGCTGGAAAGACAGATGGTGGCATTGCTAGCCGGGCTGATCGGGATCCCCGTCGACCGGGTCGGCATCGACGATAATTTCTTCGAACTGGGCGCCAGTTCGGCGCTGATGAGCCAATTCGTGGCACGCTTGCGCGCCACGCAGCCGCAAGTGCAGTTACGCATTAGCGACGTCTACAAGCATCACACGGTGCGCCGTCTGGCGGCCGCGCTCGCAACCGCGCCCCGGGCCGATCCCGCCCAGGAGGCGGCGCCATCGGCCGCCGAGCTGCGCGCCCAGGCGCGCCGGCGCGCCATGGGCAGGCCCCAGCAAACCGGCAAGGAAATCGGATGAAGACCAAGATATTTGTGCTCGCTTGCGCCCTGGCGGGCGCGGTCCAGGCCCAGCCGACCCGGGAAGCCGATGCGCCAGCCCCCTTGGCCGCCCTGCCCTACACGCCCGGCCTGGACACCGGCGCCATGGACCGCGACACCGACCCCTGCGCCGATTTTTATCAGTACAGCTGCGGCGGCTGGATGCGCAACAACCCAATTCCGTCCGACCAGAGCCGCTGGAGCGTGTACGGCAAGCTGGCCCATGACAATCAGCGCTATCTGTGGGGCATCCTGGTCCAGCTCGGCTCCGGCGACGCGGCGCGCGAACCGCGCGAACAAAAACTGGGCGACTTTTTCGCCGCCTGCATGGACACGGACGAGATCGAACGGCGCGCCGCGGCGCCGATGCAAGCCTATCTGGATTTGGTGGACGGCATCGCCACGCTGGACGACTTGCCGCCCGTGCTGGCGCGCCTGCATCTGGAAATCGGTAGCGAAATCCTGTTCCAATTCACTTCAGGCCAGGATTACGGCGATGCCGGGCGCGTGATCGCCTACGCGCGCGCGGCCGACCTGAGCCTGCCCGAACGCGATTATTTCCTGAAAACCGATGCGCGCTCGGTGGCCTTGCGCGCCAGCTTTGTCGAACACGTGGCGCGCAGCTTCATGCTGCTGGGCCGGCAGGCGCCGGCCGCGCGCGCCGCCGCGCGGCGCGTGCTGGCCTTTGAAACGGCGATGGCCGGCGCGCTGCTGTCGAGCCTTGAAAAGCGCGACCCGCAAAAACTCAGACATCCGGCCAGCTGGCGTCAGCTGCAAGCCATCACACCGGCGTTCAACTGGCGCGACTACCTGGCGGCGCTCGGCCTCAAACCCGACGGCGCGCTCAATATCACCGAGCCGGCCTATCTGCGCGCGCTCGGTGTTGAGCTGCGCAAGATGCCGGTCGGCGAACTGCGCGACTACCTGCGCTGGCAAATCGCGCGCCAACAAGCGCCCTACCTGCCCGCCGCCTTCGCCGATGAACACTTCGCCTTTTACCAGCACACGCTGCGCGGCGTACCGCAGCCGCCGGCGCGCTGGGAGCGCTGTGTGGGCCTGGCCGATACCCATCTGGGCGAAGCGCTGGGCGAGGAATTCGTACGCCGCAACTTCAGTCCCGAACTCAAGCAACAGGTGCTGCACATGACGCGCCAGATCGAAGCGCGCATGCGCGAGGACATCGATGCGCAGTCTTGGATGAGCGAGCGAACACGGCGCAAGGCCCAGCAAAAGCTGGCCGCCGTCAGCAACAAGATCGGCTACCCCGACCAATGGCGCGATTATGGAGCCTATCGCGTGACCCCCGGCGACTTTGCCGGCAATGTGGCGCGTGGCATCGCCTTTGAAACCCGGCGCCAGCTCGCCAAGATCGGGCATCCGCTCGAGCCCGGCCAGTGGGACATGTCGCCGGCAACCGTGAACGCGTATTACGACCCGCAAATGAACGATGTAAACTTTCCGGCCGGCGTGTTGCAACCGCCGCTGTACGACCCGCGCATGGATGCGGCGCCCAACTACGGCAACACGGGCGCCACCATCGGTCACGAGTTGGTGCATGGCTTCGACGACGAGGGCCGCCAGTTCGATGCCAAGGGTGCACTGAAGAATTGGTGGAGCCCGCGCGACAGCGCCGCTTTCTCCAAGCGGGCGCAATGCGTCGTGGACCAGTACGCGCAATACACCGTGATCGACGACATCAAGGTCAACAGCAAATTGACCTTGGGTGAAGACTTGGCCGACGCCGGCGGTCTCATGCTGGCATGGATGGCGTGGAAGTCGGAAATCGGCGCCGGGGCCCAGGCGCCGCGCGACGGCCTGAGCGCCGAGCAGCGCTTCTTCGTCGGTTACGCGCAATGGACTTGCGAGAGTGCGCGTCCCGAGCGCCTGCGGCTCGATGCCGCCACCGATCCGCACACGCCGGGCCGATTCCGGGTCAACGGGGTGGTGGCCAATATGCCCGAATTCGCGCGCGCGTTTGCGTGTGAGGCCGGCCGGCCCATGGCCAGGGAGAAAAGCTGCCGGGTCTGGTAATCGGTAGCCGCATGCCCTCCAAAAAAATGGCCTCGTTCAACACGAGGCCATTTTTTCTACACGTTGAACAGGAAGTTCAGCACGTCGCCATCCTTGACCACGTATTCCTTGCCCTCGGCGCGCATCTTGCCCGCTTCTTTAGCACCGGCCTCGCCCTTGAAACCGATGAAGTCGTCGTAAGCGATGGTTTGGGCGCGGATGAAGCCGCGCTCGAAGTCGGTGTGGATCACGCCGGCCGCCTGGGGCGCGGTGTCGCCCACGTGGATGGTCCAGGCGCGCACTTCCTTCACCCCGGCGGTGAAATAGGTTTGCAGGCCGAGCAGTTTGTAGGCGGCGCGGATCAAACGGTCCAGGCCCGGCTCTTGCATGCCCATGTCGGCCAGGAAGGCACCCTTGTCGGCGTCGTCCAGATCGGCGATCTCGGATTCGATGGCGGCGCAAATGGCGACGATGGGCGCGTTTTGCGACTTGGCGTAGGCGGTCAACTGGTCCAGCAAGGGGTTGTCGATGAAACCGGTGTCGGACACGTTGGCGACATACATGGCCGGCTTGGCGGTGATCAGGCACAAGGGCTTGATCAGCAACATTTCCTCGGCGTCGAAGCCCATCGCGCGCACCGGCTTGGCCTCGTTCAGGTGCGGCATCATGCGTTCGAGCAGCGCGACCAGCTTAGCGGCATCCTTGTCGCCCGAGCGCGCCTTCTTGTTTTCACGGTGGATGGCTTTTTCCACCGTGCCCATGTCGGCCAGCGCCAGCTCGGTTTGAATCACTTCGATATCGTCCAGCGGGCTGATCTTGCCGGCCACGTGGATCACGTTATCGTCCTCGAAGCAGCGCACCACGTTGACGATGGCGTCGGTTTCGCGGATGTGCGACAGGAACTGGTTGCCCAGGCCCTCACCTTTGGAGGCGCCCGCCACCAGACCGGCGATATCGACGAATTCGACGATGGCGTTGACTTGCCGTTCCGGCTTGACGATGGCGGCCAGCGCCGCCATGCGCGTGTCCGGCACCTCGACCACGCCGACGTTGGGCTCGATGGTGCAAAACGGATAATTTTCGGCCGGGATGCCGGCCTTGGTCAGGGCGTTGAAAAGAGTGGACTTGCCGACGTTGGGCAAGCCGACGATGCCGCATTGGAGACTCATGAAAAACCTTTACTGTTCTGGCGCATGGCGGCGCGATGGCGATGCTGCCCGGCGCCGCTTGCGGCGGGCCGGGCTGGGTTAGGGAAACGCGGATTCAAGGGTCAATTGTACCCCCCCGGCCCGCTCTGATCAAAACACTTGTGGCAGCGGCGGGCGATCGGCCGCCATCGCCCGCCAAGTCGCCGAGGCACGGCCGGCGCCGGCGGACACGAGCCGGGCGAAACAGGGATCAACTTGGCGCCGAAGTGGGCGCGCCGCCGATCCCGACCCGGCCTTGTGGCGAGCGCCTCACGTCCCCGCCGTGTGCAATTGCATGGTGGCGATATCGAATTTGCCTTCGCACACCAAGGGCAGCACGCGCAGACTCTTGTCGATGGCCTCGTCGATCAAGCTCTGCTCTTCCTTGCGCGGCCGGTGCAGCACGAAGTCGGCCACCGCTTGCTGCGAAGCGAGCGCGCGCGGATGGCCGATGCCCAGCCGCAAACGCCAATAATCTTGCGTGCCGAGCGCGGCGGTGATGTCCTTGAGCCCGTTGTGTCCGCCCGAGGAACCGCCCTTTTTCATCTTGACCAGGCCGGGCGCGATATCGAGTTCGTCGTGCACCACCAGGATTTCCTCGGGCGCGATCTTGTAAAAGCGCGCCAGCGCCCCGACCGACTGGCCCGAGCGGTTCATATAGGTTTGCGGCTCCAGCAACCAGACTTCATGGCCGGCGATGCTGGTTTTGCCGAGCAGCGCGTTGAAGCGCGTCTCGCGTTGCAGGCGCGCGCCGGGCAAGCTGTTGGCCAGGTTGTCGACCAGCCAAAAGCCGGCGTTGTGGCGGGTTTGTTCGTATTCGGGGCCGGGGTTGCCGAGGCCGACGATCAGGCGAATGGGCATGGCGTTTTAGATGAGGAAATGGCGATTATGGCGGAAACGGGCAAAAAAAACCCGCCAGACAGTGCCGGCGGGTGATTTTCAAGCGGGCCAACCCGCTTGGCGACCAATTATTTCTTGGCGGCTGGCTTGCCTTTGGCGGCAGGCGCGTCGGCCGGAGCCGCTTCGCTTGCTTCAGCCGAGGCGTGGCCGGCTGGAACCGACGCGGTGGCGACGGTTTGTTTAGGACCGGCCAGGGCGGTGACGCCTTCAGGCAAGACCAGATCGGCGACGTGCAAGGAGTGGCCGACGTCGATGTTCGACAGATCGACGGTGATGAATTCCGGCAGGTGACCTGGCAGGCAAGACACTTCCATTTCGTTCAGCACGTGGCTGATGGTGGCGCCATGCAGCTTGACGGCCGGCGACACGTCGGCGTTGGCGTAGTGCAGCGCCACTTTCATGTGGATCTTTTGGTTGGCGTCGACGCGCTGGAAGTCGGCGTGCAAAACCAGTTGTTTAAACGCGTGGACTTGGAAGTCGCGCAACAGCACTTGCTGGCTGGTGCCGTCGATTTCGAGTTCCAGGATCGACGAGTGGAACACTTCCTTTTTCAGCGCGTGGTACAGCGCGTTGTGATCGAGGGAAATGGACACCGGCGCGGCGCTGCCGCCGTAGACGATACCCGGGGTTTGACCGGCGATACGCAGGCGGCGGCTCGCTCCGGTCCCCTGCAGTTCGCGTTTAAATGCGATAACTTTCATGTGTTACTCCAAAATAAACAGGGCTCAGGCCCCGCGTTGTGACGGTCCCCGCGACCAGGGACCCTCGAAATCTGGGCACGAGGCCCAGGAAACTGGTGATGCGCCGGTGGCCCGGCTTGAAAAACTTCGGCGGCGCCGCCGGCATCCGCCTGGCGCGCCGCCGCGTGCGGCGCGAACGCGTTCAGTCGATAAACAGCGACATCACCGAATCGCCCTTGATGATGCGCTTGAAGGTTTCCGCCAGCAGCGGCGCGCACGTCAACACGCGGATCTTGCCGCAGGCGAGGCCCTCGGCCGACAGGGGAATGGTGTCGGTCACCACCAGCTCGTCCAGCGAGGACGAGGCGATGCGCTCGATCGCCGGGCCGGACAGCACCGGATGGGTGCAATACGCCACCACTTTCTTGGCGCCGCGCTCTTTCAACACTTCGGCCGCCTTGGTCAGGGTGCCGGCGGTGTCGACCATGTCATCCATGATCACGCAATTGCGGCCTTCGACTTCGCCGATGATGTTCATCACTTCCGACACATTGGCTTTCGGCCGACGCTTGTCGATGATGGCCAGGTCGCAACCCAGGCGCTTGGCCAGGGCGCGCGCGCGCACCACGCCGCCGACGTCGGGCGAGACCACCAGCAAGTCTTGATAATTCTTTTTTTGCAAGTCGCCCAGCAAGATCGGCGAGGCGTAGATATTGTCGACCGGGATATCGAAGAAGCCTTGGATCTGGTCGGCGTGCAAGTCCATGATCAAGACCCGTTCGACGCCGGCTTTTTCGAGCATATTGGCCACCACCTTGGCCGAGATCGCCACCCGGGCCGAGCGCGGACGCCGGTCTTGACGGGCATAACCGAAATATGGGATGGCGGCGGTGATGCGGCCGGCCGAGGCCCGTTTCAGCGCATCGACCATCAGGATGATTTCCATCAAGCTGTCGTTGGTCGGCGCGCAGGTCGATTGCAGCACGAAGACATCCTTACCGCGCACGTTCTCGTTAATTTCGACCATCACTTCGCCGTCCGAGAATTTCGAGACGTTGGCCTTGCCGAGCGGGATGCCGAGCGTTTTTGCGACCCCTTCCGCCAGCGCCGGATTAGCGTTGCCGGTAAAAACCATCAGGTTTTCGTAAGCCATTGGGAGTCCCAGAAGGTAAGCGTTGATATCTTTGAAAAGTCGCCCGCTGGAGCGAGGCCCGGCGCGGCGCTATATTTAGGATGAGCCGCCTTGGCGGTGCATCTATTTTGCCCTGACTGGACGCTAACTTCGCATCGACAGATTTGCAGGGAAAACGAATGGCAGGGGAACAAGGATTCGAACCTTGGTATGCTGGAATCAAAATCCAGTGCCTTAACCAGCTTGGCGATTCCCCTACGCAACTGACTGCTTCGCGTTACATCGGCGAGTATTTTATCGCCAAATTCACGTTAAGCCAAATTTATTTATTCCCACTCACAACAGCGCGGCCATTGGATGTCGCGCCAGCGCTTTTGCCTTCCATGCGGTCCAGACGGCCGGTACTTGCCTCAGCACCGAGTCGGCTTCCTCTTCGCCGGAAAACGCGCAAAACACACAAGCACCCGAGCCGGTCATCCTGGCGTCGCCGTAACGTGCCAACCATGTCACCGCCTCTGCCACCGGCCGATACAAGCGGGTCGCCACTGGCTGCAAGTCGTTCCTGCCAAACCCCGCCGCAACTGTGCGATTCGCGTGGTGGCTGGAAAAGTCCGCTATTTTGACCGGTTTGCTATCCCTTGTCAAATCTTCCGCGCAAAATATTGCGGCGGTCGGCACCGCCACGCCCGGCTCGATCACCAGATACCAGCAATCGGGCGCCGCCACCGGCCGCAAGGCTTCGCCCACGCCCTCGGCGAAGGCGGTTTGGCCAAACAGGAAAAACGGAATGTCCGCCCCCAGCGGCAAGCCCAGCGCCATCAATTGCGCGCGGTCCAGGCCGGCGCCCCACAAGTGGTTGAGCGCCATCAAGGTGGTGGCCGCGTCCGAGGAGCCGCCGCCCAGGCCGCCGCCCATGGGCAGGCGCTTGTCGATGGCGATATCGACCCCGGCCGGCGAGCGCCCCGTGCGGCGCAGCACGTCCGCTTGCAGCAAGCGGGCCGCACGCACGATCAAGTCGTCCTGTTCCGGCACGCCGGGCAATTCGGTGACGCGCCGTATCGAAGCATCGTCGCGCAACTGAAAATGCAGGGTGTCGCCATGGTCGACCAGCTGGAACACGGTTTGCAGCGCATGGTAGCCGTCGGCGCGCCGCCCGGTGACGTGCAAGAACAGATTGAGCTTGGCCGGGGCCGGGCAATCGCGCAGGGCGCCCGCCTGCCTGTCCGGCGTCATGGCCGGGCCGCCGGATCGAGCACGATGCGCAGCGCGATCTGGTCGACCTGATCGTGGCCGCTGCGCTCGGCATCGATGCGCTTGGGACGCGGCGTCGCGGCCCCCGGGGTGTCGTCTTGCCACGATACGAAGCGCAGGCGCCAGCCGTCGCTGGTGATCACGCTGTCATGCTGGGGCGTGGCGACGAAGCGGCCGCCGTCGGCTTGGCGGGCATAGCCTTGCAGCCAGTCGCGCAAACCGGACACGGGTAACGACCAGCCCAGCGTTTGCGCGCTCAGGGTGTCGATATCGGCCGCCACGCGGGGCGGCTTGCCGCTCTGGGTCAGGCTCGCTTCGCGCGGCGTGACGCTGATGGTGGCGATGGTTTGGCCCAGCGGCGAAGCCAGGCTGACATCGGTGCGCTCGGCGCTTTGGCGCCAATTGAATTTACCGGACAAGGCTTCGCTCTTGCCATCCTTTTGATAATTGACCGATAGCCGGCCGCTCAATTCCACGCTGTCGCTGTAGGGTGCCACCGGCTGCGCCGAGGGCGGCGCGGTGGTGGCGCAAGCGCTCAGCATGGCGCACAGGGCGGCCGATATCGGGAGTTTGTTTGGTGCCATGAGATGCCATCGTAAATAGGGGGAGATCGGACCGGCGGGCCGGCGGCCGGCGCCGGCCGCCGTCACAGACTCAGATTCAGACGCGCCAGGGTGCTTTTCAGGGCGTCGTTCTTGGGATCCTTGGCGCGCGCCTCGCGCCACAGGCTGCGGGCTTTATCCTGCTCGCCCTGCTGCCACAAGACTTCGCCCAGATGCACGGCGATCTCGGGATCGCTGCGCAGACTATAGGCTTGACGCAGCAAGGCTTCCGCCTCCGGCAGCCGGCCCAGGCGGAATTGTACCCAACCCATGCTGTCCATGATGAAGGGGTCGCCGGGCGCCAGCTTGAGCGCGGTCTCGATCAAGGTGTAGGCTTCCGGCAAACGCACATTGCGCTCGGCGAAGGCGTAACCGAGCGCGTTGTAGGCTTGGTGGTTGTCGGGCGCTTGCGCGATCACTTGGCGCAAGCTCGCCTCCATCACATCGAGCTTGCCTAGTTTTTCCGCCGCCAGGGCGAAGTCGTACAGCAATTCGGGCTGCTTGGGAAAGCGCTTCAAACCGTTTTCCAGCACCGTGTAGGCGTTTTGGTCGTAGCCGCCGTCGCGCAAGATCTGGGCATCCACCTGTAAAAGCTGGGCTTGTTCGCCGGCGTCGCCGCCCTGCAATTCGGCCAGGGTCTTGCGGGCCGCGTCGAGCTGGCCGTGGCGCGCCATCAATTGCGCGCGCTTGAGGCGGGCGGTGAAGGTGGCGCGCGGATCGGGGCCGTCGATGCGGTCGATCCAGGCCAGGGCGGCGTCGATGTCGCCGCGCTCCTCGGCGATCTGCGACAGGATCAACAGCACCTTGCCGTTATCGCCCTCCTCGCCCGGCTTGGCCGCGGCCACCGTCAAAAATTGCTTGAACCAGGTTTCCGCCACCGTCACTTCGTTGAGTTGCATCGACAAGATGCCCAACGCGTACAGCGTGTTCAAATTATCGGGCTGGCTCTTGAGCAGCAACTGGTACTGGACGCGGGCCGGAACATATTGTTTTTGCTCGATCAGCAGGCGCGCGTAGGCGGCCCGCACCTCGCGCGCGCCGGGATTGCGTTCCAGGAACTGGGTCAACACGGCGCCGCCGTCCGCCTCCTCGCGGCTGACCTGGGCCAGCGTCAACACGGCCAGTTCGGAATCGGGTTTCAGCGCCAGCGCCTGGCGCGCCTGCGCCACCGCGCGCGCGCCCTCGCCCATGGCGTCCAGCGCCTGGGCCAGCACCAAATGGCTTTCCGGCGCCGCGCCGTAGGGCGCCAGCACGCGCTCCAGCATGGCCAGGGCGCGCGGCTTGTCCTTGGCGCGGGCCACGAATTGATACATCTGGAACATGGCCAGCGGTCGCGCCGCCGGCGCCGCGTCGCGCAGGCGTTGGGCGAAAATCGGTTCGGCTTCCTCCATTTGCTCGCCGAGCACCACGAAACCGAGAAAATACTGGGTCGCTTCGTCGGACTTGGGCGCCAAGGCGCGCCACAGGCGCACCGCCGCCATCGATTCGCCGCCCTGCTTGGCGGCCAGCGCCATTTCCATGGCGCGCCGCGCCAGGCGCGGGTCGCGCGTTTGCTGGGCCGCCGCCAGCATGGTCACATACGGGCCTTGCCAATTGCCGTTCTTAAACTCCAGTTCGGCCTTGGTCAGCTTATAGAGCAAATCGGCGCTCAGCGCCACATTGGGCAGCGGATCGGCCTCGGGCTCGGGCAGCGGTTCGGATTCGGGCGTGGCGGCCGGCGCCTCTTCGCCGGCCGGCCGGGGTGGCGCGGGCGCGGGGGCGAGGTCGCGCGCCCGGCCCGGCGCAGCGGACTCGGACGGCGGCGCCGTCACGGCACAGGCCGACATCAAGGCGGACAGCGTTACAATGGCGAAAGCGTTTTTCAATGGCGTTCCTGGCTATGCGGGAATGATCGGACAAAAGACGATTCTACGCCCAACCCAACAGCGGCGTGCGCGCCTAGTGTAACGAAATATATAGCCCCAGCAATATTGTCGTTGTTCCAAGGCGCGCCGCCGTGCATCCGTGCCGAGTCAGCCATGCCAGAATTGCCAGAAGTCGAAGTCACCCGGCGCGGAGTCGCGCCCCACTTGGAAGGCCACGCGGTGCGGGCGGTGGTGCTGCGGCGTGCCGGATTGCGCTGGCCGTTTCCCGCCGATCTGGCCCAGTTGCTGGACGGGCGCACGGCCGCGCGCACCGGGCGGCGCGGCAAATATCTGCTGGTCTATTTCGAGCACGGCACCCTGATCATCCATCTGGGCATGTCCGGCCACTTGCGCGTGCTGCCACTGGGCACGCAGGCGCAAAAACACGACCATATCGATCTGGAATTGGAAGGCGCGAGCGGCCGCCATCTGCTGCGCATGACCGACCCGCGCCGCTTCGGCGCCGTGCTGTGGCACCCGGCCCAGGACGGCCCCGTCGAGGCGCACCCGCTCTTGCGCGGGCTGGGGGTGGAACCGCTGGAAGACGGTTTTTCCGGGCAATTGCTGCACCGTTTGACGCGCGGGCGCGCTTCCGCCATCAAACAAGTGTTGCTGGCAGGGGATATCGTGGTGGGAGTCGGAAATATTTACTGTTCGGAAAGTTTGTTTCGCGCCGGCATCAATCCCAAAACCCCCGCCAAACGGATCGGCCTGGAACGGTATATCAAGCTGGCCGGGGTCATCCGCGACGTCTTAAACGAGGCGATTACGCAAGGCGGCAGCACTTTGCGCGATTTTATTGCGGTAAATGGTCAATCTGGCTATTTCCAGCAGGCATATTTCGTCTATGATCGTACTGGTGTTGCTTGTCGCGTATGTGGTGTGCCCATACGGCAAATCAAGCAAGGGCAGCGTTCTACATTCTACTGTGTGTATTGCCAACGGTAATTTTTGGTAAGCGTGAACGCAAAAATTAACTTTTTATCAATACCGAATTCATAGCGGGTGGGGGTAACGTGGGCAAAATGGTCAGGGATTTCGAACAATACAGCGCGTGGCGTCAAGGCGTTGTTGCTGCTTTGCAACAATATCAGGAATGGACCAGCGGCACCGAGCTATCGGATGCGGCCAGCGAACAGCGCATCAATCGCACCCTGTCGCGCCTGACCGACGACAAGCTGTCGGTGGCCTTCGTGGCGGAATTCTCGCGCGGCAAATCGGAATTAATCAACGCGATCTTTTTCGCCGATTACGGCCAGCGCATCCTGCCCTCGGCGGCGGGGCGCACCACCATGTGCCCGACCGAGCTGCTGTACGACCCGGCCTACCCGCCCTCGATCCGCCTGCTGCCGATCGAGACGCGCGCCTTCAATCTGTCGACCAGCGATTACCGCGACGATCCGTCGGCCTGGACCGTGCTGCCGCTGAACCTGGACGCCGGCGACGACATGCACGAAACGTTCAAGCAAGTGAGCATGACCAAGAACGTGCCGGTCGAGGAAGCCCAGCGCTACGGTTTGTACGATCCCAACGATCCGGACGCCGCCGTCACGCGCGACCAGAACGGCTTGATCGAGATTTCACTGTGGCGCCACGCCATCATCAACTTCCCCCATCCCCTGCTCAAGCAAGGTTTGGTGATCCTCGACACGCCGGGCTTGAATGCCATCGGCACCGAGCCGGAATTAACCCTGAACCTGATTCCGAACGCCCACGCGGTGTTGTTCATCCTGGCCGCCGACACCGGCGTGACCAAGAGCGACATCGAGGTGTGGCGCAGCCATATCGGCGCCGGCGCCGGCCGCATGGTGGTGCTCAACAAGATCGACAGCATGTGGGACGAGCTCAAGAGCGACGCCGAAGTCAACCTGGAGATCGACCGCCAGCAAGCCAGCGTGGCGCATATGTTAGCGCTCAACAGCAACCAAGTGTTTCCCGTGTCGGCGCAAAAGGCGCTGGTGGCCAAGATCAATGGCGACCCGGCCCTGTTGGAAAAGAGCCGCATGAAGATTCTGGAATCGGCCCTGTTCAACGAACTGATTCCAGCCAAGAAGGACATCATCCGCAAGCAATTGTCGGGCGAAGTGCAAACCATCGCCAGCGCCCAGTTGGCGATCGTGTCCGGCCGCGCGCGCGGCGTGCTGGAGCAACTGCATGAATTGAAGGGCTTGCGCGGCAAGAACCAGAGCGTGGTGGCGCACATGATGCGCCGCATCGATGTGGAGAAGAAGGAATTCGATAGCAGCTTGTTCAAGCTGCAAGGCACGCGCGCCGTGTTCACCCGTCTGTCGACCGAGTTGTACACCAGCCTGGGCATGGACGTGGTGCGGCGCGATATCGACAAGGTGCGCGAGACCATGGCCAACAGCCGCTTCTCGACCGGCTTGCGCGACGCGGTGCGCGATTACTTCCGCAGCGTCGATCAAAATCTGGACGTGTCGGCCCGCAAAACCGAGGAAATCAGCGACATGATGATGGCTATGTACCGCAAGTTTTCCAGCGAGCACGGCCTGACCCTGACCATGCCGATGCCCTTCTCGCTGGAAAAATACCGGCGCGACATCGTCCAGGTCGAGGCGGTATTCCAGCAGCAATTCGGCACCACCAGCCTGTTCACCAGCAGCCGCGTGGCACTGATGGAAAAATTCTTCGATTCGATCGCCTCGCGCGTGAAAAAAGTGTTCAAGGCCGCCAATGGCGACGCCGAAGCCTGGCTCAAGGTCATCATGTCGCCGCTGGAAGCGCAAATCCGCCAGCACAAGGACCAGCTCAAGCATCGCCTGGCCTCGATCCAGCGCATCCACGACGCCACCGACAGCCTGGAACAAAAGATCGAATCGTTCGAGTCCAGTCTGGCCGAGCTCGAACAACAGCGCGCCCGCCTGGGCGAACTGGCGCAAGCCATTTCCAGCGCCATCGACGGCGAAGGCGTGGTGGCGCGCCGCCAGGACGCCGCTTAAGCGCGTGCTCCCGGATCGAACACGGCCGCCGCGCGTCCCGCCGACGCGCGGCGGCCGTGTCGCTTTGGCGCCGCCCGCACGCGCGCGCTGCGCGGCGGCGCCAAGCCTGTCACAATCATGCTCCCCATCATGACGGGTTCCCCAAGGAATTTTATGCAACGCTCGATACGCCCGCCCGCCATGGGCGCCGCTCCCACCGACCTGGCCGATCCCGATTTTTCCGCCACCGTCATCGCCTGGCAAAAACAGCATGGCCGCCATGTGCTGCCCTGGCAAAACACACGCGACGCTTACCTGATCTGGCTGTCGGAAATCATGTTGCAGCAAACCCAGGTGACGGCCGTGCTGGGCTACTACGCGCGCTTCCTGCAACGCTTTCCCACCCTGCGCGACCTGGCCGCCGCCCCGGTGGAAGAGGTGATGGCGCAGTGGAGCGGCCTGGGCTACTACACCCGCGCCCGCAATCTGCACAAATGCGCCCAGACCGTGGTCGATCGGTATGACGGCGTGTTTCCCGCCGATCCGGCGCTGCTGGCCGAGCTGCCCGGCATCGGCCGCTCGACGGCGGCGGCGATCACCGCGTTCGCCAACGGCACCCGGGCCGCCATTTTGGACGGTAATGTGAAACGCGTGTTCGCGCGCGTGTTCGGGATCGACGCCTATCCGGGCGAGAAACGGGTCGAGCAAGCGCTGTGGCAACGCGCCGAAGCCTTGCTGCCCGAGACCGGCATCGAAGCTTATACCCAGGGCTTGATGGATTTGGGCGCCACCCTGTGCACCCGGAGCGGCCCGGACTGCCCGCGCTGCCCCTTGAAGACGGGCTGCGTGGCGCTGGCCACCGATCGCGTCAAGGAGCTGCCGGTGCGCAAACCGAAAAAAACCAGCCCGGAAAAGCACGCCACCATGCTGGTGTTGATCGACCGCGGCCAGGTGCTGCTGGAGCAGCGCCCGGACAGCGGCATCTGGGGCGGCTTGCTGTCGCTGCCGGAACTCGACGGCCACACGCCGGCCGGCGGCTTGCCGGTCCCGGCGGCCGCGGACGAGGCGCTGAGCCGCGCGGTGCGACCCTTCGGCGAATTGGAATCGCATCAGCGCTTGCTGCCGCTGACCCATGTGTTCACCCACTACAAGCTGCACATCGCGCCTTATCGCATCACCCTGGCCAGCCGCCACGAGCTGGACGGCGAGGGGCGCCATCGCTGGGTCGATCAGGATGGGCTGGCCGAAGCGGCCCTGCCCGCCCCCGTCAAGAAATTGCTGCTCGATTTGGTGGGCGACCGAACCGCCGGCCAGATCCGCATGGCGTTTTAAAAGCGATGTGACGAGGCCGTGACAAGCCGGGCGCGCAGCGGGTGCCGGCCTACCACTGGTCCACCGAAAACAGGCGCTTGTGCTCGCGGATCGCGTAACGGTCGGTCATGCCGGCGATATAGTCGGCCACGCGGCGCGCCTGGCGCCCCGGTTGGCCCGTCTCGGCCCGGTAATCGGGCGGCAGCAGTCCCGGCTCGGCCACGAAAGCCTCATACAGCTCGCGTAGCACGCGCGAAGCCTTCGAGCGCATCTGGTTCACTTGATAATGACGGTACAAATTGGCGTACAAGAAGCGTTTTAGCTCGCTGGCCTCGGCCCGGCGCGCGTCGGAAAAGCGGATCAGGGGCGCGCCGGCGCGCACTTCCTCGATATCGCGCGGGGCCGCCTCGGCGATGCGGGCGCTGGAGGTGGCGATCAAGTCGTCGGCCAGGGCCGTGATCAGGCGGCGCTTGGTTTCGTAAATGGCGCGCCGCCCCGCCAAGCCGGGATGGGCCTGCTGCACCGCGCGCCAGTGGCGGGCGAAAAAATCGACTTGTTCGAGCTGGGCGATGCTGATCAAGCCGGAGCGCAAGCCGTCGTCGATGTCGTGGCTATTGTAGGCGATTTCATCGGCCAGATTGGTCAACTGCGCTTCGAGCGAGGGTTGGCGGTGTTCGATGAAGCGCCGGCCCAGCGCGCCGAGCGCCGCCGCCTTGGCCGGCGGACAATGCTTGAGGATGCCCTCGCGCGTCTCGTACATCAGGTTCAAGCCGTCGTGGGCCGCGTAATGCTGTTCCAGCTTGTCCACCACGCGCAAGCTCTGCAGATTGTGCTCGAAGCCGCCGTGCTGGCGCATGCAATCGTTGAGCACATCCTGGCCCACATGGCCGAAGGGAGTGTGCCCCAGGTCGTGCGCCAGCGCGATCGCCTCCACCAAATCCTCGTTCAGGCGCAGGCAGCGCGCCAGCGAACGGCCGATCTGGGCCACCTCCAGGCTGTGCGTGAGGCGGGTGCGGAACATGTCGCCCTCGTGATTGAGGAAGACCTGGGTCTTGTATTCGAGCCGGCGGAAGGCCGAGGAATGGATGATACGGTCGCGGTCGCGCTGGAACTGGCTGCGCGAGGCGTGCGCCGTCTCGGGATACAGCCGGCCCGGCCCCTTGGCCGAATGGGCCGCGTAGGGAGCCAGGTATTGGTCGTCGACCATCGTCAAGCCACGCAAGCGGCCAGGGTGGCCAGCAAGGCCTCGCGCGGCGCGCCGCCGATGCTGGGGCTACCCAAGGGCTTGATCAAGATGAACTTGATCTGGCCACCCTCGTTTTTCTTATCGACTTCCATCAGTTCGAGCCAGCGTTCCTGGCCCAGGTCGGGCGCCTTCACCGGCAAGCCGGCCGCCGCCACCAGCGCGCGCACGCGCGCCACGGCGCCGCCGTCCACCAGGCCGAGCCGCTGCGACAACTCGGCCGCCATCACCATGCCGCAACCGACTGCCTCGCCGTGTAACCACTTGCCGTAACCCAGCCCGGCCTCGATGGCGTGGCCGAAGGTGTGGCCGAAATTGAGAATGGCGCGCAAGCCGCCCTCGCGCTCGTCCTGACGCACCACGTCGGCCTTGAGCTCGCACGAGCGCGCGATCGCGTGCGCCAGCGCGGCCGGCTCGCGCGCCATCAGGCGCCCCATGTTCGCTTCGAGCCAATCGAAAAAGGCCAGATCGATGATGGCGCCATATTTGATCACCTCGGCCAGCCCGGCCGACAGTTCGCGCGCCGGCAAGGTGGCCAGGGTCGTGGTGTCGGCGACGACCACGCGCGGCTGGTAAAACGCGCCGATCATGTTTTTGCCCAAAGGATGGTTGATGCCGGTCTTGCCGCCCACCGAGGAATCGACCTGGGCCAGCAAGGTGGTCGGCACCTGGATGAAATCGACCCCGCGCATATAGCTGGCCGCCGCGTAACCGGTCAAGTCGCCGATCACGCCGCCGCCCAGCGCCACCAGGGTGATCTTGCGGTCGCATTTATGTTCGAGCAAGGCGTCGAAGATCAGCATCAGGCTGGGCCAGGTCTTGTGTTGTTCGCCGTCCGGCAGGACGATGGAAAACACATCCTTGCCGGCCGCCGTCAGCGCCAGCCGCAGGCGCTCAAGATACAGCGGCGCGACGGTGGTGTTGGTGACGATGGCCACCTTGGCGCCGCCGCTGTGGCGCGCCAGCAGCTCGCCGTCGTCCAGCAGGCCGGGGCCGATGGCGATCGGGTAGCTGCGCTCTTCCAAGTCCACATTCAATACTATTTTATTTAGGCTCATCGATGACTCTGGGTGGGTGGCGCAGTCGGGCACCCGCTGGCATGCCAGGGCGGCCAACTGCGTCAAGATGGTGTGCACCATCGATTGTACGTTAGGACGACCGGTATCGATCACCAGGTCGGCCACCTCCTGGTACAAGGGCTCGCGCTGGGCGGCCAATTCCTCGATGCGGCGGCGCGGGTCGGCGGTCTGCAACAGGGGCCGGCTTTTGTCGTGGCTGGTGCGCGTCATGATGCTGTTGACGTTGGCGCGCAGATAGATCACGGTGCCGCGCGCCTTCAGGTAGGCCCGGCTGGCCGGGTCCAGGATGGCGCCGCCGCCGGTGGCCAGCACGATGCCTTGCTGGGCGCTGAGGTCGCGGATCACCTCGGCCTCGCGGCGCCGGAAGCTGGGCTCGCCCTCGATCTCGAAAATCCACGGGATCGAGGCGCCGGTGCGGGCCTCGATTTCATGATCGGAATCGATGAAACGCCGGCCCAGCTTGCGCGCCAGGATGCGGCCGATGGTGGTCTTGCCGGCGCCCATCAGGCCGACGATGAAGATATTGTTCTTGAAGTTGTCGGACACGTTGTTTTCACTTTACACCGCCACCGCGCGGGCCAGCCGGCCAATCCGGTGGCCCTGCACTGCCGTTCGGGCGGCCAAGTCCTGCCTCGGCCGATACCGCATGATAGCGCCAAGCGGCCCGGACGTGTTCGGCGAATGCGCAGGCGCGCGCGCGGCGGGCGAAAAAAAACCAACCGAAACCGGTTGGTTTTTTTTACGCGCCGCCGCGAGGCTTAGCGGGTCAGCTTGTCGACCACGATTTTGGGTGTAATAAACACCAGCAATTCGGTTTTGTCGTTGACACGATTGGTGCTGCGGAACAGGTATCCCAGTACCGGAATGTCGCCCAACAAAGGCACCTTGGTGACGGTTTCGCCCTCGGTCTGGGTGTAGATACCGCCCAGCACCACGGTGCCGCCGTTTTCCACCATCACGCCGGTTTTCACGTGTTTGGTGTCGATGGCGAAGCCGGCCCGGGTTTCAATGCCACGGGTGTCTTTGTTGACATCGACTTCCAGCACGACATTGCCGTCCGGGGTGATTTGCGGTGTCACTTCCAGGCGCAGATTGGCTTTCTTGAAGGTGATCGAGGTGGCGCCGCTGCTGGTGGCCACTTCGTAAGGCAATTCCACACCTTGTTCGATCAGGGCCATCACCTTGTCGGCGGTGACCACGCGCGGGCTGGAAATGACCTTGCCTTTGCCGTCCGCTTCCAGGGCCGACAGTTCCAGATTCAAGAAGCGGTTGGCGGTGGCCGAGAACAGGCTGATCGCCAGGCTGCCAGGATCGGAGCCGTTGATGTTGGCGGCCGGCAGGTTGATCAATTGCGTATTGTTATACGAGTCGGCCGTGTTTTCAACTTGGCCGGTGGTTTGGCCGATGCCGGTGAAATTGCCGCCCAGGGCGATCCGGTTGCCTGTGCCGCCGATGCCGTAGCCGCTACTGCCGCCGCGCAGGGTGCGCATATCGGAGATACCAAGCTTGGCGCCCAGATTGCGGCTGAACGAATCGGTGGCTTCGACGATGCGCGCCTCGATCAACACTTGCTTGGTGGCGATGTCGGTCTTTTGAATCAGGCGACGGATGTCTTCCACCTTGGACGCGATATCGGTGACGAACAACTGATTGGTGCGGGGATCGATGATGGCGCTGCCGCGTTTCGACAAGACGCGGTTTTTACCGTCGGCCGAAGGATTGCCTTTTTCATCGATACCGAACACGTTACGGAAAGCTTCGGCTTTTTGATAATTGAGTTGGAAAATTTCCGAACGCAAGGGTTCCAGTTCGGCGATCTGGGCGCGTTGTTCCAGCTCCAGTTTTTCCTTGGTCAGCATTTCTTCCTTGGGCGCGATCCACAGCACGGTGCCGTTCTTGCGCATGTCCAGGCCCTTCGCTTGCAAGACCACGTCCAGCGCTTGATCCCACGGCACTTCTTTCAGGCGCAGGGTCAGGTTGCCGGTGACGCTGTCGCTGGTGATGATATTCAAGCCCGAGATATCGGCGATCGCCTGCAAGGCCGCGCGCACTTCCACGTTCTGGAAGTTGAACGACAGCTTCTCGCCGCGATAACCCTGGCTACCCTGGGTCAGCTTGTTCGGATCTTCCTTGATCGGCTTGACGTCGATCACCAGTTGCGTTTCGCTCTGGTAGACGCTTTGCTCCCACAGACCCTTCGCTTCGATGGTCATGCGCACATTGTCGCCCTGGGGCGCGGTCACGATTTGCGACACAGGGGTGCCGAAGTCGGTCACGTCCAGACGGCGGCGCAGGGTTTCCGGCAAGCCCGTCTTGAAGAAATCGACGATCACGCTGGAGCCTTGCTGACGCACATCGACGGCCACCTGGCTATTGGGCAGGTCGACCACGATACGGCCTTCGCCATTGCTGCCGCGGCGGAAATCCAAGTCGCGCAGCAACTGACGGCCGGCGGCCACGGGGGCCGCGCCGGCTGGCGGCGGCACCGGCACGCCGACCGCGTTGACGGCGGTGGCCACGCCGCCGGAACCGTCGATGGTGACGATGACGGCATTGCCGTCGATCGCGGTGGCATAGTTCAAGGCGCGTTTCAAGTTCAACACCAGGCGCGAACGCTCGCCGGCTTGCACCACGTTCACACTGCGCAAGTCGCCGACCGATAGATCATGCGCGGCCTTGCCGGTGGCATTGGTGGTGGCGCCGAAGTCGAGCGCGATGCGCGAAGGATTGGTGATCGTGAAACCGAGCGGCAACTTGGCCGGCGGCGCTTTCATGGTCACTTTCAAAATCACGTTGGCGCCCTGCTGATTGGCCGTGATCGATTCGATGGCGTTTTGTTGCGCCAGCGCGGAGCCGGCCAACAGGGTCAACACCGTCAGGGCAGCAAGCCTTGGCGCTCGCGCCACGGACTTGATGAACATGGCGCTCAGGCCGGATAGTTTCATTGCGATCATTTCTTGGTCTCCTTGCTGTCTTGCAATTCCAACTTGGCCATGCGCTCGACCCAGTCGCCGGTCGCATCCTGAACGATTTCCTTCACACTCACCGCATCCTCGTTCACGCTGGTGATGAGGCCGAAATTCTGACCCAGATGCTGCCCGGTCTTGACTTGATACACCGAGCGGTCGATTTGCAGCAGGGCGAAAGTCGCCCCTGCTTTTTGAAGGGTTCCCACCATTTTAATGGCATCAAGAGGGAAACCTTCAAGCAATTCCTTTCGTCTTTCCATATCGGGCCGGAACTTGCCGTCGGCCTTGGCCGCCCTGGCCAGCTCGGCCAACAACTTGTTCGGACTGAAGGGATCGATCGCGTCGCGCGCCGAATAGGCGAACGGCACGAAGGTCTTCGGTTCGGTCAAGGGCGGCACGGCGACCTTGGTGTCGCGCTTGACGTCGGCCATCCATTGCTTGACCTCCTGCACGTCGCTGTCGCCGCAACCGGCCAGCAGCAAAGCGCACAGGGGCGCCAGCCACAGCGGCCGGCGCAAGAATGATGTCATCATTTTGTCACCGCCTGTTTCTTCTTGTCTAAGGCCGCCTTGCGCTGTGCCGCCACTTCTTCCGGATCCAGATAACGGAAGGTCTTGGCCACCGCTTCGAGCACCAGGCCGCCATCCTTGCTGATCGCCAGCGCCATGCTATTGAGCGTGACGATGCGCGGCAGATTGGCCATGTCGGCCGCGAACGAACCGACGTCGTGGTAATTGCCGCTTACTTTGATTTCAATCGGCAACTCGGCGTAGTAATCTTTGATCACCACCTGGCCGGGCTTGAACAAGTCGAACTGCAAGCCGCGACCGAGTCCGGCCTGGTTGATGTCCGACAGCAGCGCCGCCATCTCGGCCTTGCTCGGCAATTGTTTCTGCAGGCGTTCGACGTATTGGTCGACCTGCACTTTTTGCGCGATCAGGGCATCCAGATTGATCGCTTGCGCCATCTTCGATTTGTATTCCTCGCGCAACGCCACTTCCTTGGCGACGCCCGCATCCTGCTCTTCGAACTGGGTGCTCCAATACGTGAAATAGCCCAAGGTCGCCACCGCCGCGACCACGGCGACGCCGCACAGCACGCGCGGCGCGATCGGCCACTGTCCTGGATGGCGACCGCTCAAGCCGCGAAACTGGCCGGCCAGCGATGCCCCGATGTTATTCAGATTAGCCATATATATTCCGCTCTCAGGGCTTGGTGGGGTGGGCGGGCGCGGGCGCCGCGGGCTTGCCCGAGCCGGCCATGGCCGGGTTCTGGTTCACCACGCCGGACTTGGCCGCGGCCGCCGTCACCTTGTCGGGATTCTGGCTGGGCGCGCCGGGCTTGGTCGCGCCTGGCGCGGCCGGTAGCGTGCTCACGCCGCTCTTGAGTTCGGCGACCGGGGCGGCGGCCGGGACCACGCCGGCGGCGCCTTCCACCGGTTTGACCGGCTTGCCGTCCGGGCCGAGCACTTCCTTGTCCTTGTCGCGCGGGCGCTTGATGCCGACGTTCAAGTTAAACTCCACCACTTTCTTGGCGTTCTTTTCCTTGCCCAGGGTGGCGGCGCGCACCTCGATCAATTCCGGACGCTCCAACCACGGCGAATGCGAGGACAGATTGCGCAAGAATTCAGAGACCCGTTCCTGCGACTGGGCGTAGCCGTTGATGGCGACCCGCTGCGCTTCCTGCTTGAACGACTTCATGTAGACGCCGTCCGGGGTCTGCTTGACCAGCTCGTCCATCAGATACACCGGTTGATTGCGGTCGGCCTGCAAGTCCTCGACCGCCTGCTGGCGCGCCTTGAGGGCGTCGATATCTTGCTTCAGAGACGCGATCTGCAGAATTTTCTTATCCAGCTCGACGATCTCCGTCTTGAAGGTACGGTTGCGCTCGTCCTGGATGGCGATGCGGCGCGCGTTGTAGCCGCCCACCGCCAACACCACGGCGCCGCCGATAATGGCGCTCAAGACCAGCAGGGCGAGAAAAGCGGCTTTCTTTTGCTTGCGCTTCTCTTCGCGGTGCGGCAATAGATTAATTCTAATCATCAGGCAAACCTCCGCATGGCCAGACCGCAAGCGACCAGATAGGCCGACGCCTCGGTGCGCAACTGCGACTCGCGCACGGTGGGCGCCAGTTGCATGCCTTTAAACGGCGACAACACCGCGCTTGAAATCTTGGTCCGGCTCGCGACGATCTCGAGCAGGCCCGGAATCTGGGCGCAACCGCCGGCCAGAAACAATTGATCGACCCGGGTGTAGGGGGTCGAGGTGAAAAAGAACTGGATCGCGCGCGTGACTTCGAGGGCGGCGTTTTCCAGGAAGGGGGTCAAAATATCGGTCTGATAATTTTCCGGCAAATCACCCGACTTCTTGCGCGTTTCCGCCTCGTCGAAGGACAGGCCGAAGGAGCGCACCACGTCCTGCGTCAATTGATTGCCGCCGAAAGGTTGCTCGCGTTCGTAAATGGTGACCCCGTCCAGCAACACCGAGATATGGGTCACCTGGGCGCCGATCTGGAACAGGGCCACGATCTGGCCCAATCCGCTCTTCGGCAACTGGGCGATCACACGGTCGAGCGCGGCGCGCGCGGCGTACGACTCGATATCCATCACGATGGCTTTCAAGCCGGCCGCTTCGGCGATGGCGACCCGGTCCTCGACTTTTTCCTTGCGCGAGGCGGCCAGCATGACTTCGACGTCGTCGCCCGAATTGGCGGCCGGACCGATGACGTCGAAATCGAGGCTCACTTCATCGAGCGCGAACGGAATGTATTGGCTGGCCTCGGATTCGACCTGCATTTCCAACTGGTCTTCGGACAGGCCGGCCGGCAAGATGATCTTTCTGGTGATCACCGAGGCGGGCGGCATGCCCAGCGCCACCAGCTTGGCGCGGGTGCCGCTTTTTTTCCAGACCCGGCGCACCGCCTCGGACACTTGTTCGATGTTTTCGATATTGCCGTCAACCACGGCGCCGCGCGGAAAAGGCTCGGACGCATAGCGCTCAAGCCGAAATTCCTGTTTGCCGACCTGCGACAACTCGACCAATCGCACACCGGAGGTGCTGATGTCGAGTCCGAGCATCGGCGGGCTGGTTTGCCCGAACAGGGATTTGAGATCGATCATCACGATACCCCTCTGCGAAGCCGGGCAGGATTGCCTGGGCCTCTAGTTTGGTGTTGCTGGTTACACATCAGTACTCTCTGCATAAGGGGAACTCGTTTGGAAACCAGCGTTTAGATAGCAAAATTGAGACAGTACATTAAATCGTAGCAATAAGGATTAGCTTATGTAAAGATATTTCTGCAATGCATGATTCGAACCGTAGGCTTATCCGCCACACTCCCCTGTTGCAATAGTGGCACTGGCGATAACGTTGTTGCTCCTGACCCTACGGAATGGCCTTGCGCTCGACGACTTGCCAACGAGCAATGTCGAGCGCGACCTGGCCAGCATGGCTAATTTGGCATCGATCCGGCCGCACGCATCCTAACCTAATTGCCGCCAGGCTCCAAGTGTTGGCTACGCTTGCCGATTCGCGCCGCTGGCGCCGCCGCCGCTGTCATATAATGTTTTGCACAAAACCTAGCGAAAGACTCGACGCGCATGACCTCTTCCCCTCAAGCCGGCGGCTCCGCCAAGCGGCCCGCCTCCGCCGGCGGCAAAACCACCCGCTTCTTCCTGTTGACGCTGGTGTCCCTGGTCGGCCTGGCCTTGTGCGCGGTGTTGCTGGTGGTGTTCGGCCTGGCCATGGCCTACCCCAATCTACCGGCCCTGGACGCCTTGACCGATTACCGCCCCAAGATGCCGCTGCGAATTTTTTCGGCCGACAATGTGCTGATCGGCGAATTTGGCGAAGAGCGCCGCACCATGGTGCGCATCAAGGAAATTCCTGAGGTGATGAAAAAAGCCGTGCTGGCCATCGAGGACGACCGCTTTTACACCCACAGCGGCATCGACTACACCGGCATCGCGCGGGCCGCCGTGCACAACCTGACCGGCGGCGCCAAGCAGGGCGCCTCCACCATCACCCAGCAAGTGGCGCGCAATTTCTTCCTGTCGAGCGAACAGACCTTCAAGCGCAAGGCGTATGAAGTCTTGCTGGCCTGGAAGATCGAGAAAAATCTGAGCAAGGACCAGATTCTGGAAGTGTATATGAACCAGATTTACCTCGGTCAACGCGCCTACGGCTTTTCCTCGGCCGCGCAAATTTATTTCGGCAAGAACTTGAAAGACATCACCGTGGCCGAGGCGGCCATGCTGGCCGGCTTGCCGAAAGCGCCCTCGGCCTACAACCCGGTGGTCAACCCGAAACGCGCGCGCACGCGCCAGCAATACATCTTGCAACGCATGGCCCAGCTCAATTACATCACGCCCGAGCAATACGAGACGGCGCGTAACGAGCAACTGCGCGTCAAGACCGACAGCAGCGAATTCGGGGTGCACGCCGAGTACGTGGCGGAAATGGCGCGCCAGCTGGTGTACGAGCAATTCAAGGACGACACCTACACGCGCGGCTTGAACGTGTTCACCACGGTGACCAAGGCCGACCAGGACGCCGCCTACCTGGCCCTGCGGCGCGGCGTGATGGACTATGAAAAACGCCACGCCTACCGCGGCCCGGAAACCTATATCGACATCCCGCGCGGCAAGGAAGAAGCGGACGAGGCGATCGAGACCGAACTGGCCGACCACGCCGACAGCGACGACATCGTGGCCGCCATGGTGTTACAGGCGTCGCCGCAAAAAATCGTCGCCGTCACCGCCTCGAGCGAGGAAATCACCATCACCGGCACCGGCTTGAGCTTCGGCGCGGCCTGGTTGTCGGACAAGGCGCCGCCCAACCGGCGCATCCGGCGCGGCGCGGTGATCCGGGTGACCCAGGAAGGCACGGCCTGGAGCGTGACCCAGATGCCGGAAATCGAATCGGCCTTCGTTGCCGCCAGCACCGAGGACGGCGCGATCCACGCCATGGTGGGCGGCTTCGATTACAACCGCAACAAGTTCAACCATGTGACCCAGGCTTGGCGCCAGCCGGGCTCCTCGTTCAAACCCTTCATCTATTCGGCCTCGCTGGAACGCGGCTTGTCGCCGTCGACCATCATCAATGACGCGCCGATTTCGTTCGACGCCGGCCAGACCGGCGGCCAGGCTTGGGAACCGAAAAATTACGACGGCAAATACGAAGGCCCCATGACCATGCGCAAAGGGCTGACCAAGTCCAAGAACATGATCTCGATCCGCATTCTGCACAAGATCGGCGCCAAGTACGGCCAGGAATACACCACCCGCTTCGGCTTCGACGCCGATAAAAATCCGCCCTACCTGACCCTGGCCCTGGGCGCCGGTGCCGTGACCCCGCTGCAAATGGCGGGCGCCTACGCCGTGTTCGCCAACGGCGGCTACAAGGTCAGCCCCTACCTGATCGCCAAGGTCACCGACAGCGACGGCAAGGTGCTCTCGCAAGCGAATCCAGCCAAGTCGGGCGTCGAGGCCAACCGCGTGATCGACGCGCGCAACGCGTATCTGATGGATAGCATGCTCAAGGACGTGGTGCGCTACGGTACGGCCACCAAGGCCTTGGTGTTGAAGCGCACCGATTTGTCCGGCAAGACCGGTACCACCAACGATTCGATCGACGCCTGGTTCGCCGGCTACGCGGCCAACCTGGTCGGCATCGCCTGGATCGGCTACGACCAGCCCAAGAATTTGGGCAACAAGGAAACCGGCGGCGGGCTGGCCTTGCCGATCTGGATCAGCTATATGCAAAAAGCCTTGAAAGGGGTGCCGGTGCTCGAGCGCGCGGTACCCGAGGGCATGGTGCAAGTGGGCGATGAATACTATTACGCGGAAAATCCGCCCGGCACCGGCGTGACCAGCCTGGAAGGCGCGGCGCGCGGCACGCCGATGGAGGAAAACGCCAAGGACGCCGTCAAGAACGAGCTGTTCTAGCCGGCGCGCGACGGTGGCCGGTGGCGCGGCCGAGGCGGGGCGCCGAGGCCGCGCAGGACGGGTCGCCGAGGCCGCGCGGGGCCGCCTCGATGCGCCGGCTTATCGGCCCGGCGGGTCCAGCACCACCGGTGCGCCGGCCTGGGCGCTGGCCATGAGCGACAAGGCCGCGAACAGTTCGGACTGGTCGCGCGTGTTGCGCCACTGACCATCGACGTGCTTGTAATGGAAGCCGCCCGACTTGGCCGCCACCCACAGTTCCCGCATCGGGGCTTGGCTGTTGACGATGATTTTCGAGCCGTTGTCGATGAACTCGATCTCCAGCACATTGCCGCTGCGGCTACACTCGACGTCGAGCGCGTCCTCGTCGTTCAAACGGTCCAGCGCCGCCTCGATGGCGCCCAGGGTGGCCTCGGCCAGGGCCAGGAATTCAGATTCGCTCATGCTACACTCCAGGATTCTCTTATCGAACCGTGATTCTAATCGTGAAGTCATCCCTAGCGTTGTATATCGCCGTGATGCTGGCCGCCGTGTTGGCCGGCTGCGGTCAAACCGGCCCGCTGTACCTGCCCAAGCCGGCCACCAAGCCGGCGCCGGACACCCGTCCCGGCGTGGCTCCGGCCACCGCGCCCGTGCCCTCCACGCCGCCCGCATCCCAACAATCGGCATCGCCACAATACGCACCACAACAATAATCTATGTCGCATTTTGCTTACCACGACGGCGTGCTGCACGCCGAAGGCAGCGCCTTGAGCGCGATCGCCGCCCAATTCGGCACCCCCACCTACGTTTACTCCAAGGCCGCCCTGCTGGGCAACTTCGCCGCCTATGCCGACGCCTGCCAAGGCCGCGACGCCCTGGTCTGCTACGCCATGAAAGCCAATTCCAACCTGGCCATCCTGGACTTGCTGGCGCGCCAGGGCGCCGGTTTCGACATCGTTTCCGGCGGCGAGCTGCTGCGCGTGATCGCGGCCGGCGCCGACCCGCGCAAGGTGATTTTTTCCGGGGTCGGCAAGAGCGTCGAGGAAATCGCCCTGGCGCTGTCGCACGAGATCCTGTGTTTCAACGTCGAATCGATTCCCGAATTGCAGCGCCTCAATCAAGTGGCCGGCGAGATGGGCAAGGTCGCGCCCGTGTCGCTGCGGGTCAATCCCAACGTCGACGCCAAGACCCACCCGTATATCGCCACCGGCTTGAAAGCCAACAAATTCGGCATCGCGTATGACGACGCGCTCGACACCTACCGCGCCGCCGCCCGCCTGCCGCACCTGCGCGTGACGGGCATCGATTGCCACATCGGCTCGCAGCTGCTGGACGACGCGCCGCTGCTCGAAGCGCTCGACAAGTTGATCGAGCTGATCGACACCTTGAGCGCCGAGGGCATCGAACTGCACCACCTGGACATCGGCGGCGGCATCGGCATCGACTACGGCGAGCAAGGCGAGCCGGCGCCGGTGCCGGTGGCCGATTATCTGGGCCGCCTGTTCCGGCGCATCGACGCCTGGCGCGCCGCGCGCCACCGGGGCGCGCCGCTGAAAGTGATTTTCGAGCCGGGCCGCTCCATCGTCGGCGACAGCGGCGTGCTGCTGACCAGGGTCGAATACATCAAGCCCGGCGCCGAGAAAAACTTTTGCGTGGTCGACGCGGCCATGAACGACATGATGCGCCCGGCCCTGTACCAGGCCTGGATGCCCATGTTGACCGTGCTGGAGCAAAAGGAAGCCGGCCTCACCTACGACGTGGTCGGCCCGATCTGCGAATCGGGCGACTGGCTGGCCCGCGAGCGCGAGCTGGACGTGCGGCCCGGCGAACTGCTGGCCATGATGGCGGCCGGCGCCTACGGCATGACCATGGCCTCGAACTACAATACGCGCGGCCGCCCGGCCGAAGTGATCGTCGACGGCGGGCAATGCCATCTGGTGCGCCGGCGCGAAACGCCGGCCGAGCTGTTCGCCATGGAAACCACCCTCGGCCGATAGCCGATTTTCCCGCGGCGGCGCGACGCCGTCGCGGCGCCGCCTCCCTCCTCCAGTCCGCCCCGCCCCACCCTCGCGGACAATTTCAGCGGCGATGGAACGCTCCCCCCGCCGCCAACACTCACCCCAGTGATACCCGATATACACAACCGTGATAACAAGAAATTAAACTTGCTATCAAGTTAATTTAATCGGCTGACCCCGTACCGAATCCTTTTTCGCCCCGGACCGCGCGTCCCCCGGCGCCCGGGTTCCATGGTCGGATCGACCGTGTGCCAATCCGAAGCGCGCTTCGGATAGCGAAACTGGAAAAAGCGAGACCCGCCATATGATGAGCAATTGGTTCAATACACACACCAGGCCCGGCGCCCCCTACGCGCCGGCGCAAGCCGAGGCCGGAAGCGGCCCGAATAAATTGCGCAAGGCACAGCCCCGGCCTAGCCCCGCCAACCCGCGCGCGCCGGCCGAAGTCGACGCCCAAACCGGCCCCAATAAATTACGCAAGGCACAACCGCAGCCCCGTTCCGCCGCCGTCCCGGACACGCCGGCCGAAGCGAAAACCGGTCCGAATAAACTACGCAAGCCGCCCCCGCCGCTGACCGCGTCCGAGCGCTTGCAGCGCGCCAGCAAGCGCACGCCCTGGTATGCCGAACAAGCCTTGCACGAGCGTTACGTCCAGCACCTGGCGCATCAACGCCCGATCGACGCCGGCGAAGACGCCGCGCTGCGCCGCCAATTTCAATTTGTCGCCACCGGTCAAGACCAGGCTTGCTGCCTGGTCAACGGCAAATTGCTGCACTGGACGGCCGCCGAGCAAAGCTGGAGCTTGGCGAAAAACATCGGCCCCGTCAAGTCGCTCCACTTCGGCGCCAACCGCCAAATGAATGTGCTCACCGCCGATGGCGTGCTGCTGGCCCTGGACGCCAGCGGCAAACCGTCGGGCACGTTCGCGGCGCTGAAATTGCCGGCCGATGTGCTCGACTTCGCCATCTCGCCCACCGGCTCGGTGGCCTTCATCAGCGCCGACAAGCCGAACCTGATCGGCTTTCTCGACGCTGGACAACGCCGCGACGGCGGCCAACAAGTGGTGTGGGGGCAAGGCGCGCCCGGCCAGAGCGCGGCCGGGGTCGCTTCCATGGCCTTTCAACACGATGGCACCCTGTTACTGCTCGATAAAAATGGACAGCTGAGCGAGGGACGGCGCGCGCCGCCGCAAGCCGACCAGGCCGGTCCCGTGACGACCCAGGAAGTGCGCTGGAGCGCGCCCCGGGCGCAGCGGACCGAAGCCGGTCCGGGCCACGGTTGGCTGACCCGGCTGCAGGTGTTACCGGACGGTTCGGTGGGCGCGCTCGATCAAGACCACCACCCGCTGGCGCGCGGCAAGGACGACGTCTGGCGCCCGGCCCCGCCCGCCGTCGGCGCCGCGCACCAGTTTTACGGCAACTTCCAAAGCGCCGCGCGCGGCCGCTGGAACGTGGGCGGCCTGGCCGCGCCGCTCGCTTTCGGCGAGCAAAACTGGCGCAAGGACCGCCCCTGGTGGAAGCCCGGCATGTTTCACCGCAGCCATCCCGACGAGCGCTTGCGCAGCCGCCACGCCAACTGGTTCGGCGCGCACCAGCCGTTTCAGCTGACCAAGGGCGCCTGGGGCCAGGTCAAGGCCGGCTTGCACGACACCATCGCGGCCGACCGCGCCACCTTGGGCGACCCGGCCGCGCTGACCCCGCTGGCGGCCGACCACGCCTTGCGCGCCGACCCGCATCTGCTGCCGGCCGTGGAGCGCAACACCGACGCGATCCTGCAAGCCTTGCGCGCCCGCCTCGGCATATGGGACGAGCAAGGCCGCGAGATCGCCGGTTTCCAGCACGGCGCGGTCTACAAGCAGGTGCGCGGCTCGCCGGCCCAGGTCAACTCGCCGGTCAACGTTTTGCACCAGTTGTATACCACCCGCAGCCAGTTGTTCGGCCCGGACGACGCCCAGGCGCGCCAGCTCAAGCGGCTGCTGGAAAAAAATGTCTTCCTCGGCTTCGACAGCGACCGCCATTTGACCATGCCGGCCGGCAAAGTGACGATGCCGAGCGCCATCGAGCGGCCAGCCACGGCGGCGGCCGGGGTGGACGCGGGCGACGTCGAAAAACTGTGGCGCGACCACGGCATGCGCGCCCTGGCCGCAGCGGCGGCCAGGGCCAAGCCGGGCGATCCGGCGGCGGCCGCCTTGAGCGCCGAGATCGGCCGGCGGGTGGACGACAATACCGGCGCCGTGCTGGCGCGCTGGGAAGCCTTGCCGGACGCGTCCGAGCAAGCCGACCCGGACCATCCCGATCATCCGCTGGCCAGCCTGCTGGCCGCCCGCGGCGCCCAATACGGCAAGACCGATCCCCTGCTGCTGCGCCTGCGCGAAGCGGCCCGCAATAAACCGATGCGATTTGAAATCGACTTGGCCGACGAGGAAGCCGGCATGGATTTGCCGCGCCTGCTCAAAAACAAATTCGCCGTCTACACCGGCAAGATGCTGCACGACCACGCGATCCTGGCCGATCTGGCGCGCCAGGACGCGCCGACGGCGGGCCGGATCGCGGCCGGTGCCGCCGAACTGGACGGTCCCGCCCCGGACCCTGAGCGAGACGCGGCGGCCGCCGACGCGGTGGCCGCCAACGCGGCGGCCGGCGACGCGGTGGCCGGCGGCCCCCGGCTCAACCAAATCACCCGCTTGTACCAGTCCGGCTTTGTCAATCTGGACCGGGTTGACCGCTTCCTGGAAGCCTACGATTTCCTCAACGGCGGCTTGACCGATCCGGGCCACAAGCTGGGGCGCGCGCTGACGGGCCAGGGCGAATTGCGCGAGCCGCTGGTGGGCGCCTACCAAAACATGGTGCGCAGCATGAAGCCGGGCGAATCGATCAATTTGAATTCCTCCACCGGCGGCGGGCTGGACGCGGAAGGCATGAGCCAGTTCATGAAATTCAAGGCAATTCCGCTGATCACCGGCTTGGTCACGGCGCAAGCCTTCGCCATCGAACCGGTCAACCAGATCGCGGCCAGCCGCAGTTACGGTCTCAGCATCGGAAAAAACGCCGACGGCGGCATCACCATCGCGGTCAACAAAAGCACCAATGTGACGGCGCTGCCGGTGGCGGCCAAGATACAGCAGGGCGTCGGCGTGGCCGGCAAGCCGGGCAGCGCGCCCGTCACCCTGTTCGGTTATGCCGGCATGAACACCAAGATCCGCCTGGGCGCCACCGAGCGCACCGAAAACGTGGCCAGCTTCAGCATCGCCGCCGACGATTACGGCAGGGTCGACAAGGTGCTCGCCGGTTTGCTGGGCGGCACCCTGTCGCCCTTCGACTTGATGCAACTGGCCGACGACGCCAGCAACACCCGCCAAGCCAGCACCACCCTGGCCGCCAACCTCGATATCGAGCCGCTGCTGGCGGGCGG
>JAYVUV010000287.1:0-5977 GCA_043787615.1 Janthinobacterium sp.
CGGCGCGCGCCAAGCCCAGCACCATGCCGGCGTTGCCGATGCCGATGGTGGGCGCCAAGCCTTGGGCGGCCAGAACGGGATGGGTGACGTCCGGATAGGAGCAATTGACCACGGGACAAGCGTGGCCGCTGATTGCCATCGCTTGCATCAGGTTACCGATGACGGGCAGTTGCGCGCACAGTTGCAGGGCGAAGCCGGCGCGGCGCAGCGCGTGGGCCAAACGATCGCCGCGTTCAAACAGTTCCCAGGGCGACATCAGGCTGGCGCATTGCACGATCAAGTCGGGCCGCTCGCGCTCGATCAAATCGCGCAATTGGAGGACATCAAGCCCGTCCGCCTGGGCGAAGCGCGCCGGCGCGCCGGCGCAACCGGAAAGCAGGCGCGCGAAAGCTTGGCCCGGCCCGGCTTGGCGTCCGGCGATGACGATCTCGCGCGGGCCGAAGCGGTGTGTCAGGCCGAGCGCTATGCGGCGGCCCAGGTCGCCCATGCCCAGGATAAGGACTTTGGCCTCGGGCCTGGCGCGGTCGGCGAAAACGGTGGCCGGGGGGAGGCCGGCCGACAGGTCCGGCTTGGAAAACGAATCGGAGAGGGACACGGGAATAGTGTGGTTAGAATAGTCGGTAAGTGGACCTTGCGGCCACGCTTCACGGATCGCCGAAGATCTCGTTCCAGCCGAGGTGTACACCGGCGCATTCACTGCCCCCGCTGGTCGCATGCGGTGAAGCGGTTTATCGCGGAATTATATATTGATATTTATATTTTGGCCACTTTATCAAATCTGCATTTTTGAAAATAAGCCGGCCAGCGGCGCGGCGGTTTTTCAAACGGCGCTCCAAACGCTAGGCTCGGGGCGCCGTGATGCCGGGATTTTTATCGTTCCCAGTGGCCGCGCGCCCATTCCCATTCGTTATGGTGCCAACTCCAGTGGCCGGGCACCCAATAATGGGCGGGGCTAGGCGCGACGGTGACTTGCTCGACTATGACAGTCGGCATCGGACGCGGAGCGCCCTGATACCAATGCCCCGCTTGCCATTGCCATTGGTGGTCGCGCCAGACCCAGTGGCCTTGGATCCACGCATAGCCCGACGCGGGCGCGGCCGGCATCACCTCTTGCAGTGGTGCGGGTGCCTGGCGTATCACCGCCGGCCGGTCGTGCACCACCACGCGTTCTTTGACCACGGTTGTGCAAGCGCTCAAGGCGACTGCGATGGCGGCCATGTACAGTATTTTTTTAGACATTGTCCCTATCTTTCAGCTTGGTTAAGGAGCGAAGGTCGCCCAGATGAACCGATAACGTTCGAGGCCGCCAAGAAGGTGTATGGAAGATGTTTCGAAAGTAAGCAAATGTAATAGCGGCTGCGGCATCGTCTTGCCCGCAGCGGTATCAGGGTGAAACAAGCGCGGGGCCAAGCTTGCCGCGTGTGCGCGCGTCATCGGTCATTGGCGCGTAAAATCCTGCGCGAAACCGTTTAGCCGACCCCACGCTCCCATCAAATTTCTTATTAGCAAGGTTGTTTATCTTCGTGTTCAGTAATTTTTTGCTTATGTATACTTTTTGGCTGACGCTACAACTCGATTACACGCTCGTTTAAGGACTGGGATGAAAAAATATGTGATGGGCTACCGCGCCTTGGCGGTGTTGTCGGCCGGGGCTTTCGCTGCCGCGCACGCGCAGGACGGCGCGTCCGATAAAATCGAGACGGTCGAAGTCACCGCCACCCGCACCGGCGCGGTCGACGTGCAGCGGGTGCCGGCCGCGATCACGGTGATCAAGCCCGAAAGCCTGAGCAAATACGGCCAGGGCAACCTGGGCGACATCGCCAACCTGGTGCCGGCCATGTCGGTGCAAGAGCAGGGACCCGGGGTCAACAACATCACCATGCGCGGCCTGGTGGTGCGCGGCATCGTGCCGTCCGAGGTGCAAGACGCCTCGCTGGTGGCGGTGTACATCGATGAAATGCCGGTCACGTTGAAATCGTCCAATCCCGACTTGAAGGTGCTGGACCTGGAGCGGGTCGAAGTGCTGCAAGGCCCGCAAGGCACGCTGTTCGGCGCCG
Source organism: Janthinobacterium sp. (assembly GCA_043787615.1). Taxonomy (GTDB): domain Bacteria; phylum Pseudomonadota; class Gammaproteobacteria; order Burkholderiales; family Burkholderiaceae_D; genus Janthinobacterium. The sequence continues at coordinate 2,058 of JAYVUV010000287.1, forward strand.
GCGCGATGGCCGGCACGGTGCGTCAGATCACCCAAAAGCCGGAATTCAACGATTTCTTCGGCTCGGTGGAGGCGGTCGGTTCGCGCACTTCCAAATTCGGCGGCAGCAACCACAATCTGCGCGGCACCGTCAATGTGCCGATCAAGGACGACGTGCTGGCGCTGCGCCTGACCGGCTACACCGGCAACGATTCCGGTTACATCCGCAATGAGCAAACCGGCGCCACCACCAACGACGTGTCCACCAACCAGGCCCGCGTCGCGGCCCGCCTGCGCGCCACGCCCAAGCTGCTGATCGACGCCAGCGTCACCGCCTCCAACATCAAGGGCGGCATCAACGACGCTTATTCGGGCTTGGCGCCGTACACCACCACCTCGTTGACGCCGCAAAACAGCAACGACAATCTCCAGCTGTACAACTTGACGCTCAATTACGACGCCGGCGCCGCGCAACTGGTGTCGTCGTCGTCCTATCTGCACCGCGACACCCTGTATGTGAACTCGGGCCAGTACAAGGCCACCGCCTTCATCTTCGGCGGCCAGGCGCCGCTGATCGGATCGTCCTACGTGATCGGCAACGCGCTGACCGGCTTCGCCCAGGAATTGCGCCTGCAATCGAAACCGGGCGGCCCGCTGAAATGGACCGCCGGCGCCTTCTACACCCAGGGCAAGCGCGACCTGCGCCAAGACCAGCCCACGCCCGGTTTCGACGCCCGTTTCGCGGTGGCGCATACCTTCCCCGGTTACAATTCCCAGAGCAACGACAACGCTTTCACCGCGGACGATTACTTTTCCGGCACGCAAAACATCAAGTCGCGCGAAGCGGCCTTGTTCGCCGAAGCCACCTACACCATGTTCGACAAGCTGGACTTGACGGCCGGCCTGCGCCTGTTTCGCGGCACCCAGGATTTCGACCTCGCCTTCAGCGGCTTGTTCGGCAACCTGGTCAACGCCACCCCGGCCACGCCGCGCGGCAGCCAGCCGGAGGTGAGCACCAGCAGCGAAACCTCGAAAGGCGCTAATCCGCGCTTCGCGGCGGCCTACCGGGTCGATCCCGACCACACGCTGTACGCCTCGGCCGGCAAGGGTTTCCGTTACGGCGGCAACAATCAACCGGTGCCGTTCGCCTTCTGCGGCGTGCACGCCCCGGCCACTTTCTCGCCGGACAGCCTGTGGAACTTCGAGGCCGGCTCCAAGAACGCGCTGTTCGACCGGCGCGTGATCTTCAACGCCAGCGCCTACCTGATCAAGTGGAAGGATGTGCAGGTGTTCGACAAGCTGCCCTGCACCTACTACTTCACCCAGAACGCCGGCAAGATCCGCAGCGAAGGGGTGGAACTGGAGAGTTTGTTCAAGCTGTCGCGCCAGGCGTCGATCGGGGTGAGCGCCACCTTCAACCACGCTTACGCCAGCGAGACCGTGGTCACCGGCATCCCGGCGCAAAATATTCCGGCCGACGCGCGCGTGCCGTACGCGCCCAAATTCGCCGCCACCGCCACCGCCAATTACACCATTGCCTTGGGCGGCAAGGAGGAAATCGGCCTGTCCGCCAACTATGCGCACCGCGGCGAGGCCTACACCAACTTCGCCGAGTCGCAAGGCGGCTACTCGCGTATTCCGTCCTCGAACACGCTCAACGCGACCGTCATTTACAAGACCGGGCCGTATGAATTCGGCCTGTTCGGCACCAACCTGACCAATGGCGCCAAGGTCAGCGACGTGGCCACCAACACCATCGCGATCCAGCCGGGCGACAATCTGTACATGATCCGTCCGCGCACGGTGGGCTTGCGCGTCAAAGCGCGTTTCTAAGCGGGGCAGGGGTCAGGCGCCGGGAATGGCCGCGCCTGGCCCGTTTCATGTCGACACAGCGGGCATGCCGGGCGCCGCCGGCGCCTTAAAACACCACCATGATCAGCGAGCCGGCCACGATCAAGGCGGCGCCCAGCGCCGCCTGCCAGGTGAGCGATTCGCCCAGGAACACCAGGCCCAGCACGATGGCCAGCGCGACGCTCAACTTGTCGAGCGGGGCGACTTTGCTGACCGGCCCCAGTTGCAGCGCGCGGTAATAACAGAGCCACGACAGCCCGGTGGCGAGCGCCGACAAGATCAGGAACAGCCAGCTGCGCGCGCCGATCGCGGCCGGATTGCGCCATTCGCCGCGCAGCGACACGATGGCGGCGATCACCAGCAAAATCACGACGGTGCGGATGAAGGTGGCGAGGTCGGAATTGAGGCCCGCCACCCCGAGTTTGCCGAACACGGCGGTCAGCGCGGCGAACAGCGCCGAGGCCAGCGCGAAGACAACCCAGTTCGATTGCGTAGCCATGCGTGGTGTCCTTTAAAAAGAAGGGGCGGTGACGCTATCTTATCGAAAACCGCGCGCGTCCGGTCTTGTTGTTTGGCGAACATGGAAAACCGGGCCGTGGCGGTAGAATGCACGCATGCCATTCACCGCCGGAGAATCACTTGAATCTACCCCGTCCCGCTGCCCGCAATGCCGTGCTGAGCGCGCGCCGCAACCGCAAAATGGCGCGCTCGCCGCATGCTTACGTGCGCGGCAACACGGCGCGTTACTACGAATGGTTGTCGGCCCTGCCCGTGGGCGGGGTGCCGGACGGGCCGCCGATCTGGATCTGCGGCGACTGCCACATGGGTAATCTGGGGCCGGTGGCCGCCGTCAACGGCCGGGTCAAGGTGCAGATCCGCGATTTCGACCAAACCGTGATCGGCAACCCGGTGCACGATCTGATCCGCCTCGGCTTGTCGCTGGCGACCGCCGCGCGCGGCTCCAGCCTGCCCGGCATCGTCAGCGCGCACATGCTCGAGCACATGATGGGCGGCTATGAGCGCGGCCTCGGTTTCGACGCCGACATCGTCCGCCTGCCCAAGCCGGACGCCGTGAAAAGCGTGGTGCGCGGCGCGCTGTCGCGTTCCTGGACCGAGCTGGCGCGCGAGCGCATCGACGGCCTCGGTTCCGCGATCCCGCTCGGCGCCAACTTCTGGCCCTTGGCGCGCTCGGAGCGCCACGCCATCGACAAATTGTTCGCCAGCCCAGAATTGCACACCCTGGTGACCCAGCTCAAGTCGCGCGCGCGCGGCGCCCGGGTCGAAGTGCGCGACGCCGCGTACTGGGTCAAGGGATGCAGCTCGCTGGGGCTGCTGCGCTACGCGGTCTTGCTGGCCATCGACGGGGATCAATATTGTCTGGTCGATGTCAAGGAGGCGGTGCTGGCGACCGCGCCGCGCGATCCCGGCGCCGTCATGCCGCGTGATAACGCCAAGCGGGTGGCCGAGGGCGCGCGCCGGCTCTCGCCCGCGCTCGGCGAGCGCATGCTGGCGCAACGCCTGCTCGGGCGCGGCGTGTTCATCCGCGAATTGTTGCCGCAGGATTTGAAGCTGGAGGTCGAACACTTCGATATCGAGCAGGCGCGCCGCACCGCCCATTATCTGGCCCTGGTGGTGGGGCGGGCGCACGCGCGCCAGATGGACGGCGCCACGCGCGCGGCTTGGCAACGCGAGCTGCGCAAGGATAGAAGCAAGACGCTCGACAGTCCCGATTGGTTGTGGCGCAGCGTGGTGCACATGCTGGCCGCGCACGAGGGCGGCTATCTGGAGCATTGCCGGCGCCACGCGCTGGCGTGATCGTGGCGCGACTGCGGCGCGAGCGCGGCGGCCCGCTATCCAGGCATGAAAATTTGGTTCGCGTCCGGCTCTGCGCCGCCCGTCTTGAACGCGCGGCAGGCCGACATCGACGCGTTCGCGTTGCGCGACACGCGCCATGAATCAGCCGATCTGGCGAGCAAGCCGCGCGCGCCTTGAAAGCCGGCCGCGCGGCCCTAGCAGCCTGTCGGACTTGGGATCGTCGGCTGTAAAATGCGCTGGGACGGTCCATATTTCGCCGCTTTCTCGGCCAATAGC